>CAIQRS010000057.1 GCA_903874275.1 uncultured Anaeromyxobacter sp. | reverse complement strand
GAGCCGGCCGACCCGCCGAGGAGCGCACGGAGGCTCTCCGCGGCGGGGTGTCCGGCTCGCTCGCTCATTCGGCGGAGGCCGACTCGATGCGCATCCCGTAGAAGGAGCGGTAGACGAAGAACAGCATGATGGCGAGGAACACCATGGAGAGGCCGATGCGCAGGCCGCCCTGGTTGGCGCTGGTCATCCGCAGCGCGAGCTCCACGGCCAGCAGGCCGAAGAGGGTGGTGAACTTGATGACCGGGTTCATGGCCACCGAGGAGGTGTCCTTGAAGGGGTCGCCGACGGTGTCGCCGACGACGCAGGCATCGTGGAGCGGCGTGCCCTTGGCCTTGAGCTCGGTCTCGACGATCTTCTTGGCGTTGTCCCAGGCGCCGCCGCCATTGGCCATGAAGAGGGCCTGGAAGAGGCCGAAGAACGCGATGGCGATGAGGTAGCCGATGAAGAAGTACTCGTTCAGGAAGGCGAAGGCCAGGGTGGCGAAGAAGACCACCATGAAGATGTTCCACATGCCCTTCTGCGCGTAGACCGTGCAGATCTCCACGACCTTCTTCGAGTCCTCGACCGAGGCCTTCTCGACCCCCTCGAGCTTGATGTTCTTCTTGATGAACTCGACGGCCCGGTAGGCGCCGGTGGAGACGGCCTGCGTGGATGCGCCGGAGAACCAGTAGATGACGGCGCCGCCCAGGATGAGCCCGAGGAGGAACATGGGCTCGAGGATGGAGAAGTGGCGCCCCACCTGGTCGAGGAGCTTCGACAGGGCCGCGGGCGAGGTCGCCGCCGAAGCGGACTCCCCGGCGGCCTGCTTGGCGATGCCCACGATGATGGAGAAGATCATGGTGGTGGCGCCCACCACGGCGGTGCCGATGAGAACGGGCTTGGCGGTGGCCTTGAAGGTGTTGCCGGCCCCGTCGTTCTCCTCGAGGAACTCCTTGCCCTTCTCGAAGTTGGGCTCGAAGCCGAAGTCCTTCTTCACCTCGGCCTTGATGTTGGGGACGTTCTCGATGAGCGAGAGCTCGTAGACCGACTGGGCGTTGTCGGTCACCGGGCCGTAGGAGTCCACCGCGATGGTCACCGGCCCCATGCCCAGGAAGCCGAAGGCCACCAGGCCGAAGGCGAAGACCGCCGGGGCGGCCATGATGGCGCTGAAGCCGGAGGTGGTGGAGACCCCGTAGGCGATGCCCATGAGCACGGCGATGACGAGCCCGAGCCAGAAGGCCGAGAAGTTCCCGGCGGTGAGGCCGGCCAGCACGTTGAGCGATGCTCCGCCCTCCTTGGAGGCCGTCACCACCTCGCGCACGTGGCGGGAGTTGGTGGAGGTGAAGACCTTGACCACCTCCGGGATGATGGCGCCGGCCAGCGTGCCGCAGGTGATGATGGCGCTGAGCTTCCACCAGAGGGAGGAGTCGCCGTTCAGGCTGGGGATGAGGACGTAGGAGACCACGAAGGTGAGCACCACCGAGACGATCGAGGTGAGCCAGACCAGCGAGGTGAGCGGCGCCTCGAAGTCCATCTTGTCGGCGTCGCCGTACTTGGCCTTGGCCATGGCCTCGTTGATCCAGTAGGAGGCCACCGAGGCGATCACCATCATGATGCGCATGGCGAAGATCCAGACCAGCAGCTGGGTCTGGATGGCCTGTGGGGAGACCGCCAGCAGGATGAAGGTGATGAGCGCGACGCCGGTGACGCCGTAGGTCTCGAAGCCGTCGGCGGAGGGGCCCACCGAGTCGCCGGCGTTGTCACCGGTGCAGTCGGCGATCACGCCGGGGTTGCGGGCGTCGTCCTCCTTGATCTTGAAGACGATCTTCATCAGGTCGGAGCCGATGTCGGCGATCTTGGTGAAGATGCCGCCGGCGATGCGGAGCGCCGAGGCGCCCAGCGACTCGCCGATGGCGAAGCCGATGAAGCAGGCGCCGGCGATCTCCCCCATGAAGAGGAGGATGAAGAGCATGATGATCAGCTCGACGCTGATGAGCATCGTGCCGATCGACATCCCGGCCTGGAGCGGGATGGCGTAGGTGGGGAAGGGCTTTCCGCGGAGGCTGGCGAAGGCGGTGCGGCTGTTGGCGTAGGTGTTCACCCGGATGCCGAACCAGGCCACGCCGGAGGAGCCGACGATGCCCACCAGGCTGAAGAGCAGGATGATGGCCACCTTGCCCGGGCCGAACCCCTCGGAGAGCACCCCGAAGTAGACGACGATGATGACCGCGATGAAGGCCCAGAGGATGCCGATGAACTTGAACTGGGTGAGCAGGTAGGTCTTCGCCGTCTCGTAGATCAGCTCCGAGACCTCGAGCATCGACCGGTGGACCGGGAGGTTCTTCAGCCGGGTCGAGACCGACAGGCCGAAGACCAGCCCGGCTCCGGACACGATGAAGCCCAGGGCGAGCAGGGCCCAGCCGCTGATGGCGCCGCCGAGGAACTTCTCGATGGCGAGATCGGGCAGCTGGAGGTTCGCCTCGCCGCCACCAGCGTGGGGGGCAGCGGCCAGGGCGACGGACGTGAGCAAGGCGGGAAGATTCATGGCGGGAACTGGATGCCTCCGATGTGCGGATGACCCCCCGTGGACCCCTCGGGAGGCGCGGCATACTACTGAACCGGTCCCTCCCCCGCAAGACGGTGGGTTGCCGGGGCCTCCGGGGGCGGTGTACGGTCCCCGGTCCGTGCCCTCGACCCCCTTCGCGCCCTTCCGGATCCGCCCCGGGGATCCCGTTCCCGAGGCCGAGGCCCACGCCGCCCGGACCCTGGGGGCGCCCCTCGTGGTGGACCCGGCCGAGCCCGCCTCCGCGCGGTTCGCCCCCACTGCCCTGGGTCGGGTCGCCGCCGGCAGCGCGGCCAACGCCCCGGAGGCCTGCCGGGACGCAGATGGCCAGGTCTCCGGGAGGGCCGGCCACGAGCGGGCCTGCCTGCACGGCGCCTCCCACCGCGCCCGGATCGTCGCCGGGTGCCGGGCGCTCCTCGACGCCGGCTACGCCGGGGCCCTCCTCGACCGGCCCGATCTGGTGCTCGGCCTGGGGCTCCTCGGCGCCGGCTTCTGCGACGCCTGCCAGGGGGTTTTCCAGGCCGACCTGCGCCGGGAGTACGGCGACCAGGTGGAACCCTTCGACTTCCGGCGCATCGCCGCCGACGAGCTGGCCTCCGCCCCCGGGGCGGTGAGCTTCCGACGGCTCCACTTCGGCCGGGACTTCCTGCGGTTCCGGCTCGACTCGCTGGCCGACGCGGTGGCCGCCTACGCCCTGCCGGTCCGCGACGCCGCCCGGGCGGCGCGGCGCCCCTTCACCCTGGTCGGGCGCTTCGACCAGGCCGGACCGGCCCAGTTCCAGGCGGCCCGTTTCCTCGACGGCGCGGTGCTTCCCCTGAGCCCGCTCCCCCACCACACCGGCGGCGCCGAGGCCCGCCTCTGGCGCGCCGCCATCGGGAGGCGCCGGGTCGCCGCCCAGCTCCCCGCCGGCGCGACGGCCGAGCAGGTCGCCCGCCACGCGGGTGCGCTGGCCGCCACGGGGGTGACGGTGGGGCTCGAGGAGGGGGAGCGGGCGGCGGCGCTCGCGCCCATCCGCGCGCTCCTCTCCGAGCATGCGGCCCGGCGGGAGGGTCGTCCGTTCGAGAACCCGGTCGCCGAGTGCCTGGTCTTCTACTCCCCCGAGGCCGACGTGTGGTCGAGCGGCCTCCACCGGCTCGAGCTCGAGGAGGTCGGCGAGATCCTCTCCCGCCTCCACGTCCAGTGGGACGTGGCCACCGGCGGGAGCCCGCTGCGCGCCGGGTCGGTCCTGGTCCTGCCCCAGGCCATCGGGATGACGCCGGTCGAGGCCACCGCCGTGACCCGCTTCCTCGAGGCGGGCGGCAAGCTCCTGGTCCTCGGCGAGGCGCGGGCCGCCGGGCCGGGCGGCCGCATGCTCCCGCCCTTCCTGCCGGAGGCCAAGGTGGGGCGCTCGAAGGCCACCCGCGCCGGAGAGGGTTCGCTCGTGGCGCTCGCCCCGCTCGTCCCGGCCCCCTCGGGCGGATCCCTCGGCGCGGCGCCGTCGGCCGATCCCGTGGAGTGGGGGCTCGCCGCGCTCTCCGGTCGCGGTCGGCACGCCGTGCAGGTGGTCTCGCCCACGCCGCTCGCGGTGTCGGCCTGGCGCCCGCCGAAGCGGCTCGACGTGCACGTGTCGTCCCTCGCGGACGGCCCGGTGCGCGGCGCCACGCTGGTGATCTCCACGGAGTTCTCCGGGTCGGCACGGCGCGCCCGCTTCCGGGGCGCCGGGGGAATCGACGAGAAGGTCCCGCTCGTCCCGTCGGCGGGCGAGGTCGCCGCCGTCCTGCCGGAGTTCCTGGGCTACGGCGTGCTCTCGCTCGTTCCCTGATAGCGCAGGGGCAGCCGCACCGCGAAGGTCGTCCCCCGGTCGGGCTCGCTCGCGACGTCGATGGTCCCGCCGTGGCGGGCCACGATCCCCTGGACGATGGAGAGCCCGAGCCCCACGCCGCGCCCGCCCTCCTTGGTGCTGAAGAAGGGCTCGAAGATGCGTGCCTGGACCTCGGGCGGCATGCCCTTCCCGTCGTCGGAGACCCGCGCGATCACCTCGTCGCCGAGCCCCTGGAGCGAGAGCGTGACCGTTCCCCCCCGTTCCGGAAGGGCCTGCGCCGCGTTGGTGATGAGGTTCACGAAGACCTGCAGGAGGCCGGCCCGCCCCCCCAGGATGGTGGGCGCCGGCGCGATCTCCTGGAGCACCCGGGCCCGGGCCTCGCGCAGCGCCGGATCGCACATGCGGGCGGCCTGGTCGAGCAGGATGCCCAGGTCGAGGGGCTCGGGGCTGTCGGCGCCGGGGCGCGCGTAGGTGATGAGGTCGCGGGCCAGCCTCTGGATGCGCTCGCCGGCGTCGCGGATGCGGCGCAGCTTCTCGGCGTCGCCTGGGTCGAGCTCGCGCCCCCGGCGCCGCTCCAGCAGGTGGTCGGAGTAGGTGACCACTGCCACGAGCGGGTTGTTGAGCTCGTGGACGATGCCGGCGGCCACCTGCCCCACCGCGGCCAGCCGCTGGAAGTGCTCGGCCCTCCGCTCCATGGCCTTCAGCGCGGTCAGGTCCTGGCCGATGGCGATGACGCCCTCCACCTCGCCGCCGTGGCCGACGATGGGCGCGGTGTTGAAGTTGACGAGCGCCTCCCCGCCTCCCCGGATGGAAAGCCGGGTCTCGAAGCCGGTCACCGCCTCGCCGTCGATGCCGCGCTGCAGGACGGCGCGGGTCCGCTCCCGCTCCCCCTCGGGCAGGAGCCCGAGCAGGTCGGCGCCCAGTGCGTCCTCGCCGCCGAGGCGGGTCAGGCGGGAGACGGCCCGGTTGAAGAGAAGGACGTGATGCTGGCGGTTGGTGACGAGGATCAGGGCATTGGCGTTCTCGAGCAGCTCCTCCAGGTAGTTCTTGAGGAAGGTGAGCTCCGCCACCGAGCGCAGGTTGCGAAGGCCGGTGGCGGCCGGATTGGTCACCTGGACGAGGAGCGGCTCGTCCAAGGCCGGGCCGCCCGGGGCACCGGGGGGGTACTCCAGGCTCACCAGTCCGAAGAGCTGGCTTCCGGCCCCGAGGGGGACCGCGACCGAACGGACGCTGCCCGCGCAGCACGGGACGTCCTCGTCCACGAGCCGCAGGCCGCCCGACTGGAGCGCCGCCTCGGAAAGGCCGGCCTGGCGCACCGCCTCTCCCCGGAGCGAGACATGCGGCGGGCCGCCGTCGACGATCGGGGCGCTCGCGAGCAGGGAAACCTGGGCCAGCGTCTTCGGATCCACGAGCCGGATGCAGTGGGCGCGCCCGGGAAAGAGGGAGGAGAGGGCCCGGGCCAGCACCGCCGCCACGTCTTCCTGCGCGTGGGACTGCGCGAGACCCCGGGTCAGGTCGAGGAGCGCGCGGGCCACGCCGGGATCGGCCCCCGGCGACGGGAGGTCGAGGAGCGCGAGCCACGGGGCATCTCCATCGGCCGCCCCCCGGACCAGCTGCCCGGGCCGGAGCATCGCCTCGAGCTGCTCTCCGGCGCAGGCGCCCGGATCGCGACCGACCGAGCGGGCGAAGGCGGGGTTGGCCCGGACGACGCGCCCCCGCTCGACCAGCGCGGCCGGGATGGCGAGCTCCTCGAAGGCGGCGGAGAGGGGGTCGTGCACCGCCGTTCACCCTGCCGTGCGGAAGGCGGTGAGCGCGGCGGCCATGACCTCGCGGACCGGCACGCCGTGCGCGCTGGCACGGGCCAGGCAGTCCTCGTACTCGGGATGCGCCCCCACCGCGACCCCGCCCCGCCGGGCCACCTTCACCCGCACCTCCCCGTAGGCCGTGTTCACCTTCACGAGCTCCCGCTCGAGCTCGATCCGCTCGACCGGGTGGAGGCGGACTCCCAGGGTGGTGGTCTCGTCGAGGAACACGCGGGCCACCGCGTCGCGCCGCTCCCCGGGGACGAGCGCGCCGAGGAGGATCCCGGGACGCCCCTTCTTCATGGTGAGCGGCGCGGCCCAGGCGTCCTTCGCCCCGGCGGCGAGGGCCGCCTCGATGGCCCGGGCCACGAGCTGCCCGGGGCAGTCGTCGAGGTTCGTCTCCACGACCCACAACCCTGCCGGGGCCGCCTCGTCGCCGGACGTCATGCGCAGCACGTTGGGCCGGTCGCTCCAGCGCGCCGTGCCCAGGCCGTACCCCACCATCGTGGCGGAGAAGGGCGGGAACGTGGACGGGTCGGCCACCTCGGCGAGCACGGCCAGGATGGCCGCGCCGGTGGGCGTGACCGCCTCCCCCTGCGGGCCGCCCGGCCGCACCGGGATCCCCTTCAGGATCTCGACCACCGCCGGCGGCGGGACCGGGAGGCGGCCGTGCGCGGTGTTCACGAAGCCCTGGCCCAGCTCGGGCGGGGCGCAGAGCACGCGCGGCCAGCCCAGGATCTCCAGCACCGCCGCGGCGGCGCAGACGTCCACGATGGAGTCCACCGCGCCCACCTCGTGGAAGTGCACCCGCTCGAGCGGCACGCCGTGGACGCGGGCCTCGGCCCGGCCGATCCGCTCGAAGACCGCGCGCGCGGCGGCGCGGGCGCGGGGGGAGAGACCGCTCCCGTCGACGACGGCGAGGATCCCGGCCAGGTCGCGCTGCGCGGGCGCGGGACCCTCGACGAGCACGTCCACGTGGGTTCCTGCGATCCCGCCGGCCTGGGCCCGGGTGGCGACGAGGCGGAAGCCGGGGAGGCGCAGCGTCCCGAGCGCCTCGTCGAGGGCGGCGCGGGACACGCCCATGTCGAGGGCGGCGGCCACGAACATGTCGCCCGCGATCCCGCCCACCGGCTCGAGCAAGAGGATCTTCCCCATCCACGTTCCTTCACTGCCGGGCGATGAGCCCGGCCACGAACCCGGCGCCAAATCCATTGTCCACGTTGACCACCGTGACGTTGGGCGCGCAGGAGTTGAGCATGGTGAGCAGCGGGGCGATGCCGCCCAGGCTGGCGCCGTAGCCGACGGACGTGGGGAGCCCGATCACCGGCTTCCCGACCAGGCCGCCCACCACGCTGGGGAGCGCTCCCTCCATCCCCGCCGCGACGATCACGGCCACGGCGCGGTCGAGGTCGGCGCGGCGCGCCAGCAACCGGTGCAGCCCGGCCACGCCCACGTCGTAGATCCGCAGCACCGGAACGCCCATCACGTCGAGCGTCACCACCGCCTCCTCGCAGACCGGGACGTCGCTCGTGCCGGCGCAGCAGACCGCCACCGGCCCCCGGACCGGAAGCTCCATGCGGCCGCGGGAGAGGGTGCGCGAGACCGGGTCGTAGCGGGAGCCGCGCACCGCGCGGCGCGCCGGCCCCGCCTTGTCCGGGTCGAGCCGGGTGACGAGGAGCGGCCCCCGGGCCGCGAGCTTCCGGGCGATGGCCGCCACCTGCGCGGCGGTCTTGCGCTCGGCCAGCACCACCTCGGGCATCCCGACCCTCAGCGTGCGGTGGTGGTCGATGGCGGCGTACCCGCCGACCTCCTCGTAGGGCGCGCCCTTCAGCGCCCCCACCACCTCGTCCACGCCGGCGTCCCCCCGGCGGAGGCGCCCGAGCAGCCGCCGCAGCCCCTTCTCGTCCATCAGGGAATCTCCAGGACCCTGGCCAGGCCGTCCAGGCGCGCCGGGTCCGGGAGGAGGAGTAAGGTGCCGATGGTCTCGGGGCACCCCAATCGCACCGCCAGTGCCGGTCCGGCCGCTCCGGGCGCGAGCGTGTCGAGGCAGGCCCGGGCGCCGCCGCGGGTGAGGCGTGGCACGCCGTGGAGCAGCCGCGACTGGAGCCGGCCCGCCAGCGCCGAGACGAAGGACGACCCGGCGATGTTCCCCATCTCCACGAGCGCGCTCTCCCCCACCACGTCGAGCGACCCGGCCGCCGCGTCGGGGACCATTCGCTGGGAGATGAGCTCCGCCTCCTCGGCGGGGAGGAGCAGGACGAGCCGGCCGCCCAGCGGCTCCTGCAGCTCCATGGCGATGGCCACGAACTCCTGGTCGGGCCGCCCCACCATCCGGACGACGCCCTGGGCGTCGGGACCCTCGAGGAAGCGGACCTCGTCCGCCAGGGTGGCCCGGCCGAGGAACCTCCCCACCGCGTCGGCGGCCTGGGTCCCGCCCTGGGCGGCCAGCCGCCGGAGCGCCTCGAGGACCTCGCCCCTGCGCCGTACGGACGGGCTCATGCCGCCACCAGGGCCGGGACGTCGATCACGAAGACCGGCCGCCCGTTGCCGAGCACGGTGACGGCCGACAGCCCGGGAACCAGGGAAAGCGGACCGTGGAGCGGCTTGAGGACCGCCTCCTCCTGGCCGAGGAGCTGGTCCACCGCCAGGCCGACCCGCCCCGCTTCACTATCCGTTATGACGATGGAGCGGCGCCGTCCGTCGGCGGCCGGACCGGTCCCGAGGAGCACCCCCAGATCGTGCACCGGGACGTGGCCGCCGCCGAAGGCCAGCTGCGGCGCGCCACCGGCCCGGTCGAGCGCCTCGACGTGGGCCTGCGACGCCCCGTGGACCTTGGACACCGGGATGGCCACCACCTCCAGCCCCACCCGCACGAGCAGCACCGGCTGCATGGCCACGGTGAGCGGCAGCCGCATCGTGAAGCGGGTTCCCTCGCCCCGCCGGCTCTCGATGGCCAGCGTCCCGGAGAGCGACTCGACGCTTCGCTTCACCGCGTCCATGCCCACCCCGCGCCCGGAGACGTCGGTGACCTGGCCGGCGGTGGAGACCCCGGGCAGGCAGGCGAGGAGGAGGGCCTCCGCGTCGGGGAGCGCCGCCGCCGCCTCGGCGCCGATGGCTCCGCGCGCCACCGCCGAGCGGCGCAGCGATTCCGGGTCCATGCCGCGGCCGTCGTCCGAGACCTCCAGGATCACCCGGTCCCGCTCGCGCCGCGCCGACACCTCGATGCGGCCGGTGGGGCGCTTTCCGGCGGCGATCCGCTGCGCGGCGGTCTCGATGCCGTGGTCCACGGCGTTCCGGAGGAGGTGCAGGACCGGGTCGGAGATCTCGTCGAGCAGCGCCCGGTCCACCTCGATCTCGGAGCCGGTCACCACCACGTCCACCTGCTTGCCGGTGCGGCGGGCCAGGTCGCGCGCCGCCCGGGGGAGCCGGTCGGAGAGGCCGGTGAGCGGGGTCATGCGCGCCGACATGACCCGCCCGTGCAGGTCCTTGGCGATGGCCTGGAGCCTGTCCAGCCCCTCCTCGTGGGCGCGCCGTCCGGCCTCGGGCATGGCCCGTCCCAGCTCGCGAAGGCGCGCCGTGGCGAGCAGGAGCTCGCCCGACACGTCGAGGAACTCGTCGAGCATCTCGGCGCGGACCCGCACGGTGCGGGGCGCCTCGCCGGGCCCCTCCGGCCTCGGCGGCGCCGCCGGAGGAGGGGGCCGGTGGGGCGCGGGCTCCGCCACCTCCAGGACCTGGACCCGTCCGAGGTCGGCGATCTGGGCCAGCGTTCGCTCCACCTCGGCGACCGGCTGGTCGGTCTCGACCTCCACGGTGAGCTTCCGGCCCGGCATCTGGCCGGCCCGCAGCTCGGCCGCACCCGGACTGGCCGTGACGACCCGCCCCGCGCCCTCGAGCCGCTTCAGGACGAGGAAGCCACGCACCGCGGGAACCGGGCTCCCCTCGACGACCTCCACGTCCACGCGGAGGCGGCGCGTTTTCCCGGCGGGGATCGCCTCGGGGTCCGGCCCGGCCGGCGCGGGCGCGGCCGGGGGAGGCGCCGCGGCGGTCGCCGTCGGGGTGGATCCCCGCAGCCGGCTCGACGCCGCCGAGAGCCGCTCGGCCAGCGGCTCGGGGGCGACCGGCGCGCCTCCGGCCCCGGCCTCCTTCACCATCTCGGAGAGGGCGTCGGTGACGGCGAGCAGCAGGTCCACCACCTCGGCGGAGGGCGCCGTCCCGAGAGCGCGGACCACGCCCACCACGTCCTCGGCCCGGTGGGCGAGCAGCGCGATGCCCTCCAGCTGCATGGCGGCGGCCATGCCCTTCAGGCTGTGGACGTGGCGGAAGAGTTCGTCCACGACCTCGGCCGGGACCTCGCCCCCGCCGCCCGCCTTCTCGAGCCGCACCAGCCCGGCCGAGAGGGCGTCGAGGTGCTCCCGCGACTCGGAGACGAAGAGCGCCAGGTATTTCGAGAGGTCCCAGTTCACCTTGGGTCACACCACCCGCCCGGTCAACCCTCGCCCAGGACCTTCTTCACCACCGCGATCACGTCCTCGGACTTGAACGGCTTGACGATGAAGTCGCTGGCGCCTGCCTCGATGGCCTCCATCACCAGCGCCTCCTGCCCGAGCGCGCTGCACATGATCACCACGGCCCGGGGATCGACCTTGACGATCTCGCGGGTGGCCTCGATGCCGCTCTTGAAGGGCATCACGATGTCCATGGTGGTCAGGTCGGGGCGGAGCTCACGGAACTTCTCCACCGCCTCGAGGCCGTTGGCGGCCTCGCCCACCACCTGGAAGCCGCCGCTCGTGAAGATGTCGCGGATCATGTTCCGCATGAAGACCGCGTCGTCGACGATGAGGACTTTCTTCGGCATTCGCGGACCTGGCTCCGTTCCGGGAGCGTCGAGGAGGGGATGGATCACGGTATCACGGCGCGCGCTGGCCGGCACGCCCCCGGAAGAGCCGCCCGGCCGCCGCCGCCAGGGCGTCCGGGTCGAGGATGGCCACCGGGGAACCGCGCACCACCGAGAGCCCCTTCACCGGAAGTCCGTCGCCGGGGGTCGCGGGCGGCTCGATCGGCTCGACCCCCATCACCGCGTCCACGAGGAACCCCAGTGCGCGCCGCTCCCGCTCGAGGACCAGCACCTGCCCTCCGCCCTGCGCGAGCCTCCCGCCCGGCAGGCCGAGGAGGGGAGCCATCTCCACCACCGCCACCACCCTCCCCCGCAGCCCCATGGCACCGAGGACCGGCGGCGCGGTGCGGGGCACGTGGGCGAAGGGCGGGTCGGGAGGGACCACCACGGCGACGGAGTCGAGCGGCAGGGCGAAGCGCTCGCCCCCGGCGCGGAAGAGCACGTGGCGGGGATCCCTCTCCACGGGGCTACCGGTCGAGGCGGAAGCGCGAGACCACGCTCTGCAGCTCGAGGGAGAGGTTGAGGAGCTCCTGCGCGGCGCTGGCCATCTGCGAGACCGAGGCGGTCTGCTCGACGATCACCTTGCGCACCTCCTCGGTGGCGGTGGCGTTGCTGGTGGCCACGTCGGAGATGTCGTCCATGGCCCGCACCATGTCGGCCGAGCCCTGCAGCTGGTCGCGGGCGGCCTCCGAGATGACCCGCACCTTGTCGGCCCCGGCCGCGGCAGCGCCGGCGATGCCGTCGAGGGAGCGCATGATGGCGTTCAGGTCCTCGCGCCCCTCGCCCAGCTCGTCCACCGAGGCCCGCATGGCCTGGACGACGCCGGAGGCGCGCGCCGAGACGTCGGCGGCCACCGCCGAGATCTGCTCGGCGGAGCGCCCCGAGCTCTCGGCCAGCTTGCGCACCTCCTCGGCCACCACCGCGAAGCCGCGCCCGTACTCCCCGGCGCGGGCGGCCTCGATGGTGGCGTTCAGCGCGAGGAGGTTGGTCTGCTGCGAGATGCTGGTGATGACCTCGACGATCTGGGTGATCTCGCGGGTCCGCTCGCCGAAGGCGAAGACCTGCTCGCTGGCCGCCTCGATGCGGGCGAAGACCTTCTTCACCTTGGCGGCGGCGAGCCGGGCCGCCTCGCCGGACTGGGTGGCGCCGGAGGAGGTGTCGGCGCTGGCCTTGGCCGCCTCCTCGGCGCTCCGGGCGGTGCGCTCGATGGACGCGGCGATGTCGCCGATGACCTTGGAGGTCCGCTCCACGAGCCCCGACTGCTCCTCGGCGCCCTGGGCGATCTTGGCCATGGAGCTGGCCACCTCGTCGGTGGAGGCGTTGACCTCCTCGGCGGAGGTCTGGAGCTCGTTGGCGCTCTCGGCCACCGACTGGGCGGTGCGCTGGATGCGGGAGACCAGGTCGCGCAGGTTCTCCTGCATGGTCCGGATCGACTCGGTGAGGCCGTCCACCTCGTCGTGGAATCCGCGGGCCTCCTCGGAGACGACCACCTTGGAGAGGTCGCCGCCGCTGATCTCGACGGCCGAGAACTTGAGCCGGGCCAGCCGGTTCACCCGGAGGACGGCGGTGGAGAGCGCGTAGCCGGCCACCAGCGTGAGCGCGAGCAGCACCGCGTCGGCGACGACGATCCGGTCGGGCAGGAGCCGCTCCTGCACGACGGGGGTGGCCACGAGGAGGAAGGCGCCCAGGATGAGGTAGGAGACGAGGAGCTTGGTCTGCAGCGACACGGTGCGCCCGGGGGGCGGCGCAGGCGAACGCAGGTCACGGTCGGGCGAGCGGCCGCGGAGGGCCACCATGTGGGGCGGCGTGTCCTGGCCGTTCGCCATGGGGCGGCTCGACGGACGGTCCTGGCGCAGGCTCCTCGACACGGGTTCTCCTCGGGTGCGGCGGGAACGGCAAGGATCCTACGCCCTGCCGCTCCCGGGTCCAAGAACGCGCACGGAGCGCAGGTGGTCGTGCCCTTCTCGGCGGGGGCGGAGCGAGCGCCCACCCTCGACCACACGGACCCCCGGGCGGTCCTCGAGGGCTCCCACCACCGTCACCCGGGTGCTCGCCCGGCGCGCAGCTCCCCGGAGCGCCTCGAGCCGCGACGGGGGAACGGCCAGGAGGAGCTCGTAGTCCTCCCCTCCGGAAAGCGCCCCCTCGAAGGGGTCGCGGCTTCCCCGGGTGGCCGCCCGGTAGGCGGGGGAGAGCGGGAGCCTGTCCGCCTCCAGTCGGGCCCCGACCCCGGAGGCGGCGCAGAGGTGCCCCAGGTCCTGGAGGAACCCGTCGGAGATGTCGATGGCGGCGTGGGCGATCCCGGCCACGCCCCGGCCCAGCGCCAGGCGGGGGCGGGGGCGGCGCTGGCGGCCGCGCGGCCCCGGCGCGGCGCCGGGCAGCAGTCCGAGGGCGGCGTCGCCGAGCGTCCCGCTGACCACGAGCAGGTCGCCGGGTCGCCCTCCGCTGCGCAGGAGCGCCCTCCCCTTCCCGACCGCCCCGAGGACGGTGACGGTGAGCGAGAGCTGGCGGGCGGCCGTCACGTTGCCGCCCACCACCGAGAGTGCGTGGCGGCGGGCGCAGGCGGCGATGCCACGGCCGATCCGCGCCAACCTTCCCGGGTCGGCGGCCGGCGGGGTGGAGAGCGCCACCAGCGCCCAGAGCGGGCGGGCCCCCATGGCGGCCAGGTCGGACAGGTTCACGGCCAGCGCCTTCCAGCCGATCTCCTCCGGGGTGAAACGGGGCGTGAAGTGGACCCCCTCGACCACCGCGTCCACCGTGGCCACGAGATCCTGGCCCGGCGGCGGCCGCAGCACCGCCGCGTCGTCGCCGATGCCGACCCGGATCCCCTCGCCGCGCCCGAACGGCCGGGTGAAGCGCTCGATGAGCTCGAACTCGCCGGGGCGCTTCACCGGGGGTGGCAGGCCCTACCCCGCCGCGACCGTCGGGGAGGCCCGGACCGCGAGTGCGGCCGGACCGGAGGCCATCACCGGCAGGGAGATGGTGAAGGTGGTGCCCTCGCCCGGGGCGGAGGCGACCTTCACGGTGCCGGCGTGGGCCTCCAGGTAGCTCTTCACGATGGCGAGGCCGAGGCCGGCGCCGCCGAACTCGCGGGTGGTGGAGCCGTCCACCTGGAAGAAGACGTCGAAGACTCGCCCCAGGTTCTGCGGCGCGATGCCGATCCCGGTGTCGGTCACCGTGATGGCCACCCGGTCGTCGCCGTCGGCCCGCGCCTCCACCGAGACCGAGCCGCCGGAGGGGGTGAACTTCACGGCGTTCGTCACCAGGTTGATGAGGGCCTGGCGGATCTTCTCCCGGTCGCACTGCACGGCGGGGAGCTTGGAGGGCTGCCAGGAGACCCGCAGCCCCTTCTTGCGGGCGTGGGGCGTCACCGTGGCCACCGCGTCGCGCATGATGGCGTTCACGTCCACGTCGGAGACCACCAGCTTCACGCGGCCGGCCTCGATCTTGGAGATGTCGAGGATGGAGGTGATGAGCCCGAGCAGGCTCTCCCCCTTGTCCATGATGATCTGGAGGTACTCGCGCTGCTCGGCGGTGAGCGGGCCTCCCAGCCCCTCCAGCATCATCTCGGAGTAGCCGATGACGCTGGTGAGCGGGGTGCGCAGCTCGTGGCTCATGGTGGCGAGGAAGTTCGACTTGAGCCGGTCGAGCTCCTTGAGCGCCTGGTAGGCCCCCTCGAGCTGCCGGTTCTTCTCCTGCACCTCGCGGTAGGACTCCTGGACCGCCTCGATGTGCAGCCGCGCCGTGAGCAGGTTCTTGTGGCCGGTGAAGACCAGCACGTCGAGGATCTCGGCGAAGTGCTTGAGCACCTTCTCGGCGGTGGCCTGTGGCACCCGCCGGATCTTGTTCATGTAGGAGGCGGCCAGCTTCTCGTCGAAGTCCGGGGAGATGCGGGCCAGGCTCTCCGGAAGCGCCACCAGGTCGTCGGGCACGAACGGGCCGAAGACGATCCGGCCGATGACGTCCCCCTCGTAGAGCACCGGCTGGATCGCGTAGCGGCAGCCGGCGAAGCAGTGGACCGTGCTGGGGATGGGCTCCTCGGGCACGGGGTCGGTCTTCACCCGCTGCACGGTGGCCATGCACTGGGTTCGCCCCTCGGGCGACTGCCACAGGTAGCCGCAGAAGTCGGCGTTGCCGATCTTCACGTCCACCAGCTTGTTCCCGGTGTCGTCGAAGACTTTCACGCCGATGCGGTAGAGCTCGGCGAAGGAGTGGCAGACCTCCGTGAACGACCGGATGTCGAGCAGGTCGCCGAGCGGCGTCGCCTGGAGGAGGACGGACTGCTGGACCTTCATCTGGCTTCCACGCGGCTGAAGACCGAGCCGATGAACTCCTTCTCCGGAAGGGAGAAGCGCTTGGCCAGGCCGAGGGCCCGGTCGAGGTCGCGGTAGCACAGGGAGAGCAGCGCCCCGAGCGTCTCCAGCACCCCCTCGCCGTGGATGGCCTTGGCCGGCATCACCGGCACGTTCGGCGATCGCACCAGGTCGGCGAAATCGTCCTCGCGGATCCCCTCCAGGTCCATCTTGTTCTTCTGGATGACGATGGGCAGCGCGCGCGGGTCGAGCCCGTTGGCCTCGAGGTTGCGCAGCATGTCCTTCCAGTAGGCGAGCGTGGAGGCGGCCTCCGACTTCCGGCTGTCGGCCACGAAGACCACCGCGTCGCTCCCCTGCAGCACGATGCGGCGCGTGGACTCGTGCATCACCTGGCCGGGGACGGTGTAGAGCTTGATCTTGACCTTCACCCCGCCCGCGGCCCGGAAGTAGACCGGCATCATGTCGAAGAAGAGGGTGCGGTCGTCCTTGGTGTCGAGGGTCATGAGACGCCCGCGCACCTTGGGGTCCATCTTCTGGTAAAGGGCCTGCAAATTGGTCGTCTTCCCGGACAAGGCGGGACCGTAGTAGACGACTTTCACCGCGAGCTCGCGGCTATCCTCGTTGAACTGGGCCATTCGCCTCCGAAGCCTCCAGCACCTTCCCCGCCCCACGCAAGCTAGCGCAATAACGGGGGAGGTTCCACCCGCCACCCCTCATTTCGGGTCAGTCAGCGGGCCGCCGTGCCATCCCACCAGCGCCGCGCCTCCTCGATCGAGCGCAGGAGCGGGCTCGGCGGCAGCGACGCCAGGAAGGCCCTTCCGTAGCCCCGGGTGGTGAGGCGCGGATCGAGGACGGCGACGATCCCGCGGTCGGCGCGGGACCGGACCAGCCGGCCGAACCCCTGCCGGAGCTGGAGCGCCGCAGCCGGAACTTGAAGCGCGGAGAAGGCGTCCCCACCTCCCTCGGCGAAGGCCTTCACCCGGGCCGCGACCACCGGGTCGCCCGGCGGGGCAAAGGGGAGCCGGTCGATGACGACGAGCGACAGGGCCGCCCCGGGCACGTCCACCCCCTCCCAGAAGCTCTGGGTGGCGAAGAGCACGGAGGGGCGCTCCCGGAATGCCTCGAGCAGCCGGTGCTTGGGGCGCTCTCCCTGGAGGAGGAGCTGCCAGGGGAGGTCGGAGAGGGCCTCCCGGAAGGCGAGCATGTTGCGGACCGAGGTGCAGAGCACGAAGGCGCGCCCGCCGGTGACCTGGGTGAGCTCCCGGACCGCCTTCGCCGCAGCGGCCACGAAGCCGGGCTGGTTCGGGTCGGGCAGCCCCGCGGGGGCCACCAGCGCGGCCTGGGTGGCGTAGTCGAAGGGGCCCGGGAACGATCGCTCGTCCACGTCGAGGTCGGGGCCCAGGCCGACCTGGCGCCGGAAGTAGTCGAAGCGCCCCTGGGTGGCGAGCGTGGCGCTCGTGAAGATCGCGGTGTCCACGTTCCGGTAGAGCCGGGTGGAGAGCTCCTCGGCCACGTCGATGGGAGCGGCCCGGAGGAAGACGCCGCGGCCGCGGGCCTCCGCGAAGAAGACCCGCGAGGGCTCCTTCATGGCGGTGACCGCCGCCAGCTCGACCCGCAGCTCCGCCGCCCTGCGGGCGATCTGGAGCAGGGCCGGCGCCGGGTCGTCGGCGAGCTCGGCGCGAAGCTCCTCGAGCGCCTGGTCGAGCCGATCCTGCTCGCCGGCGAGCGGCGCCAGCATGGACGGCAGGAGGGTCCCGCGCAGGTTCTCCTCCTCGGCGCGACGGCCGCCCCGGGGAGGCTCGGCCCGGCCCGAGGCCGCCGAGAGCGCCCGGGCCACCGAGCCGAAGAACCGCTCCCCGGCCTTGGCCAGTTCACCGGTGGTGCGCTTCAGCATGGAGGCCAGGTCGGGCCGGTCGCCCACGGCGCGCTGCGCGTCGCGGGAGAGCTCCTCGACCCGGTAGGAGGAAACCTGAAGCCCGAAGTACTCGGTGGCCACGTCCTCGATGGCGTGGGCCTCGTCGAAGATCACCGCCTCGTAGGGCGGCAGCACCTCCACGCCGGCCCGGGAGGTCCGCATGGCCAGGTCGGCGAAGAAGAGGTGGTGGTTCACCAGCACCACGTCGGAGGCGGCGGCGCGGGCCCGGGCCTGCTGGACGAAGCAGTCCTCGTAGGCCGCGCACTCCTTCCCGACGCAGGTCTCCCCGGTGGCGGAGAGGTCCTTCCAGGCCAGGTAGGCGTCGGGCAGGTCGATCTCGGCGCGATCGCCGGTCGCGGTGGTGCGCGACCACTCCCGAATGCGCGGCCAGAGCGCCGCCTCCTCCCGGGTGGGGAAGGTGGGGTGGCGCTCGAACTCCTCGCCCCGGGCCAGGCAGTAGTAGTTGGCGCGCCCCTTGAGGTAGGCCGCCGAGATCTCGATCCCACACTGGTCGCGGAGCAGCGGGATGTCGCGGAACCAGATCTGCTCCTGCAGCGCGCGGGTGGCGGTCGAGATGACCACCCGGCGCCCCGACTGCACCGCCGGGAGCAGGTAGGCGAGCGTCTTCCCGGTGCCGGTGCCGGCCTCGGCGACCAGGTAGCGCCGCCGCGAGAGCGCGTCGGCCACCGCGGAGGCCATGCGGAGCTGGTCCGGGCGGGGCTCGTATCCGGGCAGGGCCCGCTCCAGGCTGCCGCCGGGGGCGAGCACCGCCTCGAGGGCGCTCCGGGCCGAGACCGGCATCAGCGCACCGCGCCGGAGCGGAGGAACGCGAGCGCCGTCCATGCGGCGGCGCCGAGGAGGAGGACGGCCAGCGCAGCCAGGAGGCCTCGCTTGACCCATGGTGACATGGGGGCGGGCGGCGCGGTCCGCGGCACGGCGGCCAGGCCGAGGACGGTGGCCTTCCGCAGCACCTCGTCGCGCCCGGCGGCGGCGATCGCGTCGTCCGGCCTCTCCAGGAGCGCCGCACGGTAGCGGGCCCCGGCGCGGGCCAGCGCGTCGAGGTCGGCGCAGCCGGAGAGGAAGGCGCGGTGGGCCAGGGGATCGTCCCAGCGGGCGCGCAGGTCGGCCCAGGCCGCGTCGTCGTCGGGCCCGGCCGGGGCGGCGGAGATGGGCGTCTCGTCGGTCACAGGCGGAAGGGCACCGGAACGAAGGTGGCGACGAAGAGCAGGAGGGACAGCACGGCCACGGCGCGGCGCCCCGGTCCGATGGGGGCATCGTGCACGGCCGGCGGGTGGCGCAGCCCGACGACGAGCCGGGTGAGGAGCCACCAGACGAACCAGTTGAGGGAGACGAAGACCCCGGCCAGGAGGAGGGCCGCCGACACGGCGCGGGAGAGCCACAGGGCGCGTCGCTCCCCCAGCCAGGCGTAGGTCACGTGCCCGCCGTCGAGCTGGCCGAGCGGGATCAGGTTCAGCGTGGTGACGAAGAGGCCGAGCCAGGCGGCCAGCGCCACCGGGTGGACGATCACGTCGTGGCCGGGCGGGAGCGTGCCCAGCACGAGCCACTGCACCCCCGCGGTCAGGAGGCTGTCGCCGAAGACCACGGCGTTGCCCGCGCCGGCGAGCGGCTCCCCGGCAAGCCACTGCTGGGCCATGCTCCAGAGCGAGTCGCTGCCCGAGGCCGCCAGCGCTCCCACCGGGTGCACCTTGGAGTGGGCCATGCCCCAGGCGTAGAGCGGGACCGCCACCAGCGCGCCGGCGATGGGGCCGGCCGCGCCGATGTCGAGCACGGCATCGCGCGTCGGGATGGGGGAGCGCAGCCGGATGAGCGCACCCAGCGTCCCGAAGTTGAGCGAGCCGGGGATGAAGATGGGGAGGAAGAAGGGCAAGGTGGAGTCCACCCGCCAGGCCCGGGCGAGGACGTAGTGCCCCATCTCGTGGGCGAAGAGGATGGCCAGGATGGCGATCGCGTAGGAGAGCCCCGCCAGCACGAGCCCGGCCGTCCCGCCGCCCGACCAGCCGGCGAAGGCGGCGCCGGAGAGCACCGTGGTGGCGACCGTGGCCAGGAACAGGAGGAGGTTCCTCCAGGGCAGGCGGCGCCTCGGCGGCGCGATGGCGGCGTCCCCGTCCACGAGCGCAGCCTCAGGGAACCGTCGCCGGCGTCCCGGAGAGCTCCTCGGGGCGCAGCTCGCGGATGGCACCCTTGTCCACGGTGAGGAAGAACAGGTCGCGGACCGGCTCGCCCTTCGCGTCGAAGACCACCTCGCCGGTGGCGCCGGGGAAGGGCTGCTGCGCGGCCAGGGCGTCGCGCAGCTCCTTTCGCCCCGTCGCCCCCCGCGCCATGGCGGCCGCGACCATCGCGGCGGCGTCGTGGGCCGAGGCCTCCAGGATGGAGGGCGCCCGGGCGTGGATCTTCTGGAAGGCCTCCACGAACCGCTTGGTGGCGGGGCGTTCCGAGCCGGGGAAGAACCCGTCCACGAAGATCGCGCACTCCACGTACCGGCCGGCCTTCTCGACGATGGCCGGGTCGTCCCAGCCGTTCCCGCCGAGGAGGAGCACCGGCTTCACCACCCATGCGCTCACCTTCTGGATCTTGGCCACCGCGTCCGGGTCGCAGGCGATGACCACGTCCTCCGCCGCCAGCGCCGGGGCCAGCAGCGTGACCGTCCTCGCGAAGTCGGGGACGAAGATCACGTCGAACTCGATGATGGGGGAGAGCTCCTTGCGCGCCTTCTCGAGCGCCTTGGCCCTCCGGTAGGGGTCCTGGATCTCCTTGGTGATGGCCTTCTGGATCTCCCTCCAGTCGGCCCGCCTCTCCACCTGGGAACGCCCCACCAGCTCCTTCACCATGGGTGCAAAATTGGCCCGGTCCCCCTCGTACCCGACGGCGCGCACCACCGCGCCTCCCCGGGCCTCGACCTCGAGCCGGAAGGCGGCCTGGAGCTCGGTCCCGTAGGGGATCTCGGGGTGGAGGATCACCGCCTGCTTGAGCCCCCGGCGCTGAACCGCCAGGTCGGCGAGCGCCTGGGCCTGGGCCCGGGCGGTGAGCATGAGCCGGAAGACGTAGGGGCGCCCCTCGGCGACCCCCTCGACCTTGGAGAGCGAGAGGAGCGGCACCCCTTCCTGCTGCGCCGTTGCCGAGGCCCGCTGGGCCTCGGCGTTGGTGACGCCGCCCACGATGGCCACGGCCCCCTCGGCGGCGAGCTGGGCGATGGCCTCGGCGGCGCCGTCGGGCTCCCCGCGCGTGTCCTTCGCGACCACCCGGACCGGGCCGCCCTCCGGGATGGCCAGCGCCACGCCCTCGAGGATGGCCTCTCCCCAGGCCTTGAACTTGCCCGAGAGCGGGACCGCCACGCCGATCACGCCGGCGACGACCTGGGTCTTCGCCGCCATCCGGGCCGCCAGCGCCACGCCGACCGCACCGTCCTTCGGAACCTCGGTGGCGAGCGCCTCGACCTCCTGCGGGGAGAGCTTCGTGGCGACGACGTCGAGCACCCGCGCCGTCTCGCGCTGCTTCTCGGCGGGCGGAAGGTAGGGAAGCGCCTCGGTGCGCCAGCGGGCCGAGAGCGGCCAGGTGGCCGCGCCCTCGGCGGCGTCGGCGATGCGGAGCGCCAGGTTGCCCCGGGCCGCCGGAGGGGTCTGCTCCCAGGCCGAGAGCAGGGTGGGCATGCCCTGGCGGGGGCGGCCGGCCTCCACCTCGGCGAGCCCGTAGCGGATGCGGGCCTCCTCGGCGCGCGGGGAGAGCGGGTAGCGGGAGAGCAGCTCGGCCCAGGTGGAGGCGGCGCGCGCCGGCTGCTTGGCCCGCATCCAGGCCCGGGCCGCCTCGTCGAGGGCCTCGGGGGCCTCGGCGGAGGTGGGGAAGGTGCCGGCCAGCTTCTCGAAGGCCTCGGCGCTCCTCGCCGGCGGGGTCGAGGCCGGCGCGGCCCGCAGGCGGGAGAGCTCGGAGGCCGCCGCCGCGGAGGGCGCGGTGGCCACCGGGGCTGGGGCCAGGCCGCCCGGGGGAGGTGGCGGCGGGGGGGCGGGTCGGCTGGTGGCGCAGGCCGTCGCCAGGATCACCGCGATCGCGGCCGGGAGGGAAAGGCGCATGGATACCGTGTTCTACTACTTGCCGAGGATCTCGGACACCTTGCTCCAGAACCGGCTGGCCGCCGGGTTGGTCTCCTCTCCCGAGAGGGAGGCGAACTTCTCGAGCAGATCCCGCTGCTCCTTGGTGAGCTTGGTGGGGATCTCCACCTGGATGCGGACGTGCTGGTCGCCGCGCGAGCCGCCACCCAGCGGGGCGATGCCCTTCCCCTTCAGGCGGAAGGTCTTCCCGGGCTGGGTTCCGGCGGGGATCTTGAGCTTGTGCGCGCCGTCGAGCGTGGGCACGTCCACCGAGGTCCCCAGCGCAGCCTGGGCGATCGACACCGGCAGCTCGCACACCACCTCGGTGTCCTGGCGCTGGAAGATGGGGTGGTCCCGCACCTGGATCACCACGTACAGGTCGCCCGGCTCGCCCGAGGGGGACGGCGCGGGCTCCCCCTCGCCGCGGAGCTTGAGCCGCGTGCCGCTGTCCACGCCGGGCGGGACCCGCACGTCGACCGCGGCCTTCTCGGCCACCCCACCGGCCCCGCCGCAGTCGGCGCAGCGGTCGGCGATGACCTTTCCCTCGCCGCGGCACTGGCCGCAGGTGCGGGACATGGCGAAGAAGCCCTGCTGCACCCGGATCTCGCCGGTGCCGCCGCAGGCCGTGCACTGGCGCGGGTGGGTCCCGGGCTTGGCCCCGCTGCCGTGGCAGGTCTCGCAGCGCTTCGGGCGCTGGATCTCGATGCGCGAGGTGGCGCCGAAGGCGGCCTGCTCGAGGTCGAGCTCCAGGTTGTAGCGGAGGTCGGCCCCGCGGGAGCGTCGCTGTCCCCGGCGATGGGCGCCGAAGACCTCGCCGAAGATCTCCCCGAAGATGTCGTTGATGGTGGCCGCGCCGCCGAAGCCGGCGAACGGGTCGAAGCCCTGCTGGCCGTGGCCGAAGTGGTCGTAGCGGGCCCGCTTCTCCGCGTCGGAGAGGACGTCGTAGGCCTCGGCGACCTCCTTGAAGCGGTCCTCGGCGGCGGCGTTCCCCGGATTGCGGTCGGGGTGGAATTCCATGGCGAGCCGCTTGAACGAGGTCCGGATCTCCTCGCCGGTCGCCGTCCGGGACACGCCCAGGACCTCGTAGAAGTCTCTCTTCTCTGAACTCATCGTTGGCCGTGGCGAACCTAATGCCGCGGAGGTCGGGGGCAAGCGAAGGGCGCGTCCGGCGCCCCACCGGGTCTAGCCGCCCTCCCCCCCGTCCTGCCCCTGCGACGAGTAGATCGCGTCGGCGATGCGGTAGGCCGAGCCCTCGAGCCGCTGCAGCGACTCCTTGATGCGGGCCGGCTCCTGCGACGGGAGGATGGCCTTCAGCTCGGCGAGGTCGGCCCGGATCTCGGCGAGGTCGTCCTCCTTGAGGGCGCTGGCGTACTCCTCCAGGCTCTTCTCGGTGGTGTAGATGAGCCCCTCGGCGTTGTTGCGGAGCTCGGCGAGCTCGCGCTTCTGCTGGTCCTCGGCGACGTTCTGCTCGGCGTCCTTGATGGCCCGCTGGATGTCGTCCTCGGAGAGGCCGGATCGGGCGGAGATGCGGATCTGCTGCCGCTTCCCCGTGCCCAGGTCCTCGGCCTCGACGTGGACGATGCCGTTCGGGTCGATCTCGAAGCGGACCTCGATCTGGGGCACGCCGCGCGGCGCGGGCGGGATGCCCACCAGCTCGAAGCGGGCCAGCGTCTTGTTGTCGGCCGACATGTCGCGCTCGCCCTGGAGGACGTGGACCGACACGAGCGGCTGGTTGTCCACCGCGGTGGAGAAGACCTGCCCCTTCTTCACCGGCACGGTGGTGTTCTTGGGGATGATGCGGGTGAAGACCCCTCCGGCCGTCTCGACTCCCAGTGACAGGGGCGTGACGTCGAGCAGGAGGACGTCCTTCACCTCGCCCTTGAGGACGCCGCCCTGGATGGCGGCGCCGACCGCCACCACCTCGTCGGGGTTCACCCCCTTGTGCGGCTCCCTGCCGAAGAACTTCTTCACCGTCTCCTGCACCTTGGGCATGCGGGTCATCCCGCCCACCAGGATGACGGTGTCGAGCTGGGAGGCGGTGAGGCCGGCGTCCTTGAGGGCGATCTTGCAGGGCTCGATGGTCTTCTCGACCAGGTCCCCCACCAGGCTCTCCAGCGTGGCCCGGTCGATGGTCTCGGCCAGGTGCTTGGGGCCGGTGGCGTCGGCGGTGATGAAGGGGAGGTTCACCTCGGTCTCTGTGGCCGACGACAGCTCGTGCTTGGCCCGCTCGGCCGCCTCCTTGAGCCGCTGCAGCGCCATGCGGTCCTTGCGCAGGTCGATGCCGGTCTGGTCCTGGAAGCGCTTGCCCAGCCAGTCGATGAGCCGCTGGTCGAAGTCCTCGCCGCCCAGGAAGGTGTCGCCGTTCGTGGCCTTGACCTCGAAGACCCCCTGGTTCAGCTCGAGGATGGTGATGTCGAAGGTGCCGCCCCCCAGGTCGTACACCGCGACCAGCTCGCCCTTGGCGGTCTGCTGCTTGTCGATGCCGTAGGCCAGCGCCGCAGCGGTGGGCTCGTTGATGATGCGCAGCACCTCCAGGCCGGCGATGCGCCCGGCGTCCTTGGTGGCCTGCCGCTGGGCGTCGTTGAAGTAGGCCGGGCAGGTGATGATGGCCTCGGTCACCGGCTCGCCCAGGTAGTCCTCGGCCGTCTGCTTCATCTTGGCGAGGACCATCGCCGAGACCTCGGCCGGCGAGAACTGCTTGTCGCCCGACTCGACCCAGGCATCGCCGTTCTCGGCGGGGACGATGCGGTACGGGACGGAGCCGGTGGTGCGGGCCACCTCCCGGTCCTTGAACTTGCGGCCGATGAGCCGCTTCGTGGAGTAGATGGTCGCCTCGGGGTTGGTGACCGCCTGGCGCTTGGCGATCTGCCCCACCAGCCGGCTCCCCCCGTCGGCGAAGGCCACCATGGAGGGCGTGGTCCGCGACCCCTCGCTGTTGGGGATCACCACCGCCTCGCCCTGCTCCATCACGGCGACGCAGCTGTTGGTGGTCCCGAGGTCGATGCCGATGACCTTGCCCAATCCCCTACCCTCCCGACCCTTCGCCCGAAGGCTCGCTGGCCGGGGCAGCCACCGCCACCATGGCCGGCCGCAGCAGCCGCCCGTGGTGCATCCAGGCCCGTCCGTGCTGGGCGACCACCGTCCCCGCGATCGATCCGGGCGACGGGACGGTGGCGAGCGCCTCGTGCAGGGCGGGGTCGAAGACCTGGCCCATCGCGTCCTTCGGCTCCACTCCGTGCCGGAGGAGCGCCTCCTCCACCTGCCGAAGCACCATCCGCACCCCGTCGGCGAGCGGGTCGCCGGGAGGCGCGGCGGCGAGCGCCCGCTCCAGGTTGTCCACGGCCGGGAGCAGGTCCTTCACCACCGGTCCGGCGGCGTTCCTGGCGGCGTCCTCCCGTTCGCGCGCCACCCGCTTGCGGAAGTTTTCCAGGTCGGCGGCGGTGCGCAGGAGCCGGTCGTGCTCGGCGGCGAGCTCCCCCTCGAGCCGCTGCACGTCGGCGGACAGGTCGGGCGCGGGGGGATCCACCTCGACCGGCGGGTCCCCTGCCGGCTCGTCGACGGCCTGCCCCCCGTGCCGGGCGACGCTCTTCAGCGCCTCCTCCAGGACGGAGGCGGGGATATCCGCGGCAAAGCTCCCTTTTTCTCCGGTTCCGGGCATGGCTGGTTCGCTGGCCGCGGCTGCGGCCTCGAATCCCGAATATCTCACAGGGGTCCGCCCGGCGGCAAGAAAGCCGTGTCCCAAGTCCTCGGGAGATCTGAGGAAAGGTAGGACCGGCGGTCGGTGCCGGTCAGTGCCGCTCGGTGTCGGAGAGAGCCCGGGAGATCTCGCGGGCGGTGAGGTCCACGAGGGGGATGACGCGCCCGTAGTCCATCCGGGTGGGCCCGATGACGGCCAGGGCCCCGAGCACCCGGCCGTCCCGCACGTAGGGCGCGGCCACCACCGAGACGTCGGAGGTGGCGGCGAGGTCGCTCTCGGCCCCGATGAAGATCTGCATCTCGCGGGCCTGGAGCACCCGGTCGAGCACCCGGAGGATCCGGTCCTTCTCGGCGAAGGTGCGCAAGAGCGCCCGGGCCTTGCCCATGTCGGCGAACTCGGGCGCGTCGAGGAAGGTGGTCGCGCCGTCCAGGAGCACCCGCTCGCTGCCCGGGACCGGGAGCGCCTGCTCGGCGAGGCGCAGCGCCCTCTCCATGAGGTCCCGGAGCGCGGTCTCGTCGGCCCGCATGTCGGAGACGATGGCGTCGCGCAGCCCCTCGATGCCGGTGGTCTGGAGCTTCTCCGACAGGTAGGCGGCCGCCTGCTCCAGCTCGGAGGGGGTGTACGGGACGTCGAGCTGCACCAGCTTGTTCGTCACCAGCCCGGCCTGGGAGACGAAGACCACCAGCACCCGGTTCTCCCGCAGGCGCACGAACTCGACGTGGCGGGTGGGGTCGGAGAGCGGCGGCGGCGTGGACACCACGCCCACGTGCTGTGACAAGGAGTGAAGGAGCTCGGCGGTGCGGCCGAGCAGGCTGTCCACGGCGGGGGTGCCGAGCGTCACCTTCTCGATCCGCTCCCGGTCGGCCGGCGTTGGCGCGCGCACCTTGACGAGCAGGTCCACGAAGAGCCGGTAGCCGGCCGAGGTGGGGACCCGCCCGGACGAGGCGTGGGGCTTCTCGAGCAGGCCGAGCTCCTCGAGGTCGGCCATGACGCTGCGGACGGTGGCCGGCGACACCTCGAGCTCGTGGCGGGAGCGGAGCGTCTGGCTGGCCACCGGCTCGCCTGTGTGGATGTGCTCCTGGACGATGGCGCGGAGGATCTCGCGCTCCCGCCGGTTCAGCTCGTGCTCGGGGGAGGCCATGGCGCGGCGCTCAGGGCTCTGCGAGGTGGCGCTGGGCGGCCTGGGCGAGCGACGGCACGCGCCCGGCCCGGAGCTCGCGCCAGCGCGAGAGCGCGAAGGGCCGGTCCCCGGCCGCCTCGGCGGAGAGGGCCTCGAAGTGGATCCGCTCCTCGGGGGAGCCGAAGACGAGGAAGCGGCGCGACCCGCCGTCCGCGTCCAGGCGCTGCGCCTCGGCGGCGAGACGCGACGCCTCGACGTCGCCGCGGGCGTCGGCGAGGAGCGCCTGCGCCCAGGCGGTCTCGGCGCGCGCGGCGTCGATCTCCCGGGCCGCGTCCACGTGGGCCTGAGCCGCCTGGAGGAAGCCCTCCCCGGCGTACAGGTCGGCCAGGTTCACGAGCGCCGCCTGCTGCTCCCGCGGGGTCCCGCGGGCCACCACCTCGTCGAGGAGCTGCCGGGCCGCCTCGGAGTGCCCCTCGAGGTGGTAGGCGACGGCGAGGTCGTTGAGCGCGTCCATCCGCTCCGGGTCGCCACGCACCAGCGACTCGAACCCGAACCGGGCGGCCGCGAGTTGCCCGGACCGGACCTCGGCGCTGCCCGGCCCCGAGGCACTAACCAGGACCCCCACCACCGGGTAGCCGCCCGAGCGTGCCGACGGATCCTGGCCGCCGCAGGCCGTGAGGACGGCCAGCACCGGGAGCAGGACGAGCCGGGCGGAGCGGGAGAGCGACATCGGGATCTGACCCTCTGGGGAGTTCGGTGAGTGTAGCCACGCCCCCCCAGGGGATCAACCGGCCGCGCTCCCGTCCTACTCCCGCGCCCTTCCCGTGTTAAGCACCGGGCCGTCGTGGCCGAGAACCCCTCCGCACCGTGGCGCGCCGTCGCCGTCTCCTCCGGCGGCGCCGACGTGGTCGGGCTCTCCGGGGCGGCCCGCGGGCTCGCCGGGCTGCGGCTGCTCGAGGCGGGATCCGGCCGCCGCACCCTCCTCGCCGTGGCGGTGGACGAGGAGGAGGCCGACCTCCTCGCCCGCGACCTGGCCTTCTTCCTCGGCGCCGGGGGCCCGGCCGGCCCGGCGGTGGTCCGCGTCCCCGCCGACCCGGTCCTGCCCTACGACGATCTCTCCCCCGACCGCGGCCTGGAGATGGACCGGCTCGCGGCCCTGGCCCGGCTCCACCTCTCCGGCGCCGGGGTGCGCGCGGTGGTGGTCTCGGCCCGCGCGCTGGCCCGCCGCCACGTCCCCCGGCCGGAGCTCGAGCGAAACCTGGAGCTCCTCGGCAAGGGCGCGACCGTGGACCGGGACGGGCTGGCCCGCCGGCTCACCGAGATCGGCTACGCGCGCGTCCCGCTGGTCGAGGACCCGGGGACCTTCGCGGTGCGCGGGTCGGTGGTGGACGTGTGGAGCCCGCTCCACGAGCGACCGGTCCGGCTCGAGCTCTTCGGCGACGAGGTGGAGAGCGCGCGGGCCTTCGAGCCGGGGACGCAGCGCTCGCTCGGCGACGTGGACGAGCTGGTGGTGGTCCAGGCCCGGGAGGCGCCATTCACGGTGAGTGGAAAAGCCGCCGCGGTCCGCACGGTGCGCGAGCTGGCCGAGAAGGTGGACCGCCCCACCTCCAAGGTCCGCGAGGTGATCGACGCCATCGAGTCGGGCACGCCGTTCTTCGGCATGGAGGCGCTCCTCCCCGGCTTCCACGAGGGCGCGCTCGTCACCCTGCTCGCGCACCTGCCGGCCTCCCCCGCCCTCCTCGTGGACGACCCCGAGGGCGTGGAGCGGGCCCTCTCCGAGCTGGACGCCGAGCTCGACCGGGAGCACGCCGCGGCGCTTCGGCGCGACGAGCTGGCGCTCCCGCCCGGGGCCCACTTCCTGCGCGCCGCCGAGGTGTCGTCCCTGCTGCGCCCGCTGCCTGCCCTGCGCTGCCACCGGGTCTTCCTGGGAACCGCCGAGCCGGTCCGCTTCTCGCTGGGCGACACCGCCGCCATCCGGGGCGAGATCGAGGCGGCCCACGGCGACGAGGGAGCGCTCTCCCCGCTGGTCCGCCGGCTCCAGGAGTGGCGCAGCCGGGGCGTGACCGCGGTGGTGGCCACCCACTCGCCGTCGTCGGCCGACCGCCTCCGCAGGCTGCTCGAGGACCGCCGCCTGGGCGTCCGGATCCACGCGGCGCCGCCCGGGGAGCTCAAGTCGCTCTGGGACCCGGCCGTGCACGTCCACCTCGTCCCCGGCGACCTGTCGCACGGCTTCGTGGACCTGGACGGCGGGGTGGCGCTGGTCGCCGACGAGGAGATCCTGGGGCGGCGCGTGCGCAAGCGCGCCCGCAGCGCCCGGGTCGAGAACGCCATGGTGGCCGGGTTCCGGGACCTGAACGAGGGCGACCTCGTGGTCCACGTCGAGCACGGCATCGCCCGCTACGGCGGCCTCACCAAGATGCAGATCCGGGGGGTCGAGGGAGACTTCCTGGTCCTCCAGTACGAGGGGGCCGACCGGCTCTACCTCCCGGTCGCCAAGCTCCGCCAGGTGCAGAAGTTCACCGGCGCCGCCCCCGACGCCATCCGGCTCGACCGGCTGGGCGGCAGCTCCTTCGCGCTTCGCAAGGCGCGGGTCAAGGAGCAGCTGCTCAAGATGGCCGCCGAGCTCCTCGACATCTACGCGGCCCGCGCCGCCCACCACGGCTTCGCCTTCGCCGCCCCCGACGAGATCTTCCGCGAGTTCGAGGCCGAGTTCCCCTACGAGGAGACCCCCGACCAGGCCAAGGCCATCGGCGACGTGATCGGCGACATGACGAAGGGGCGCGCCGAGGGGCAGGGCGGGACGGCGTCGCCGCGCGCGCCCATGGACCGGCTGGTCTGCGGCGACGTGGGCTACGGCAAGACCGAGGTGGCGCTGCGGGCCGCCATGCTGGCCGTGCTCTCCCGCAAGCAGGTGGCGGTGCTGGTCCCCACCACCGTGCTGGCCGCGCAGCACGAACGCACCTTCCGCGAGCGCTTCTCCGGCTACCCGGTCCGGGTCGAGGCCATCTCGCGGATGAAGTCGGCCGAGGAGGTGCGCCGGATCCTGGCCGACGCCGCGGCCGGCAAGGTGGACGTGGTGGTCGGCACCCACCGGCTGCTCGCCACCGACGTCTCCTTCCGCGACCTGGGGCTCGTGGTGGTGGACGAGGAGCAGCGCTTCGGGGTGGCCCACAAGGAGCGGCTCAAGAAGCTGCGCAAGCTGGTGGACGTGCTCACCCTCACCGCCACCCCCATCCCGCGCACCCTCCACATGAGCCTGGCCGGCGTGCGCGACATGTCGATCATCGCCACGCCGCCGGAGGACCGCCGCTCCATCCGAACCTTCGTGGCCAAGTTCGATCCCCTCCAGATCAAGGACGCCATCGAGCAGGAGCTCCGGCGCGGCGGGCAGGTCTACTTCGTCCACAACCGGGTGCGCTCCATCCACTCGATGGAGAAGTTCCTGCGCGAGCTGGTCCCCCAGGCCCGCATCGGGGTGGCCCACGGGCAGATGGGCGAGGGCAAGCTGGAGGAGGTGATGAGCCGCTTCGTGGCCCGCGAGCTCGACGTGCTGCTCGCCACCTCGATCATCGAGAGCGGCCTCGACATCCCCACGGCCAACACCATCATCGTGAACCGGGCCGACCACTTCGGCCTGGCGCAGCTCTACCAGATCCGCGGCCGCGTCGGCCGGAGCCGGGAGCGGGCCTACGCCTGGCTCTTCGTCCCGGCGCGCCGGCCGGTGACCCGCGACGCGCGGCTCCGGCTCGAGGCCCTGCAGAAGTTCACCGACCTGGGCAGCGGCTTCGCCATCGCCAGCCACGATCTGGAGATCCGCGGCGCCGGAAATCTGCTCGGCAAGGACCAGTCGGGGCAGATCGAGGCGGTGGGGTTCGACCTCTACTCCGAGCTCATGGCCGAGGCGGTGCGGGAGCTGCGCGGGGAGGCGCCGCGCCCCGACATGGACCCGGACGTCCAGCTTCCGGTGCCGGCCTTCATCCCCGACGGATTCATGCCCGACGTCCACCAGCGGCTCTACTTCTACAAGCGACTCGCCCAGGCCTCGTCCGACGAGGAGCTCGAGGAGGCCCGCGCCGAGATCGTGGACCGCTACGGCGACACCCCCGACGAGCTCGACGCCCTCTTCGAGCTCATGGCGGTGAAGGTGCGGCTGCGGACGCTGCGCATCCGCGGCCTCGACGCCGGCCCGGGGCGGCTGGTCTTCGCGCTGGGGCCCGACGCCGCGCTCGACCCCTTCGAGCTCGCGCGACACGTCCAGAGGAGCGGGGGCGCGCTTCGCCTCACGCCGGACATGAAGCTCGTGGCCACGGTCGGCCCGCGGTCCGCCTCGGCCACCCCTGCGCGCGGCGGCGCAAAATCCAGAGTGAAGACGGCAGGTTCCGTGACGACTCCTCCCGCCGCCCCGTCCTCCCCCGCGGCCGAGGCGACCCGGGGGCGCGAACTCCTCGAGGAGGCGCGCCGGGTGCTGGCCGGGCTGGTCTCCTGCGCCCGTCCCGGGTAGTCGCATCGCCTTGATCCCCGGGCGGTTTCGTGGTTTTTTCCCGCGGCTGTCCGGGAACGTCGGCTGCTCGCCGGGGGTTCACCGGGAACGGCAGTTCTCACCCAACGAACACAGGAGCCTCCCCTCGATGACGCGTGCACTCGTCGCGACCGGTTTCGCGGTCGTCCTCGCCCTTTCTGGTTGCAGCAAGCCCACCTCCCCCGGCCCCAAGAAGAGCGGCCCCGCCGTCGCCCAGGGCGAAGGCGTCGTCGTCACCGTCGCCGAGTTCCAGGCGCGCCTCGACGAGCAGTCCCCCTTCCTCCGCCAGCGCTACCAGAACATCGAGCGGAAGAAGGAGTTCCTCGACAGCCTGGTGAAGTTCGAGATCCTGGCCAACGCCGCCGAGAAGGAGGGGTACCAGAACGACCCCGACGTCCAGCTCACCCTGAAGAAGGCCATGGTGCAGAAGCTGGTGCAGAAGCGCTTCGGCGACGCCGACGGCAAGGACATCAGCGACGCCGACGTCCAGAAGTTCTACGACGAGCACAAGGACGACTTCGTGAAGGCGGCCCGGGTGCGGACCTCCGCCCTGCTGGTCGCCGCCACCCCCGCCAATCGGGCCCAGAAGGGCGCCCAGGCGCGCAAGGTGCTCGCCGACATCAAGGCCAAGGCCAAGAAGGATCCCCAGGCCTTCCAGGCGGCCGTCCGCGCCTCGTCCGACGACGCCGCCAGCAAGGGCAATGGCGGCGACCTGGGCTTCCGCTCCCAGGACGAGTACGCCAAGCAGTTCGGAGAGCCGTTCGCAGCGGCCGCCTTCGCCGGCAAGGACGGCGACGAGGTCGTCGTCGAGACGCAGCAGGGCTTCTGGATCGTCCGCGTCGCCGGCCGGCAGGAGGGGGTCTCGCGCACCGTCGACCAGGTGAAGCCGCAGATCCAGTCGCGTCTCCAGCGCGAGAAGCGCACCAAGGAGTTCGACGACTACGTGAAGAAGCTCCGCGAGGAGGCCAAGGTCACCGTGAACGACGCCGAGCTCGAGAAGATCGTGGTCTCGGCCGCGCCGGCCCCCGGCCCGGGCGGGATGCAGCCGGGTGGAATGCCTCCCGGTGGGATGCCTCCCCCGGGAGCCCAGCCTCGCCCGGCCATGCCTCCGCCGGCGCCGGCGCCGGCACAGAAGTAGATTGCGGACGACCGCCGCCATCGCCTCGGGTCTCGCCGCCCTCCTCGTCACCGGTTGCCGCTCCGGCACCGCCGGCGGGGAGATCGCCGGCCCCGCCCCCGTGGCGGTGGTGAACGGCGAGCCCGTCTCCCGCGTCGCCTACGAACGGGAGCTGCAGCAGCTCCGGGTCGGCGGCGAGGGGGGCGGCCCCTCCGACGTGCTCCGCGCCAGCGTCGTCGAGGGGCTGGTGTCCCGGACCCTCCTGCTCCAGCAGGCCCGGGCCCGGGGCGTGTCGGTGGGGCCGGAGCAGGTGGACCGGGCCCTCCTGGCGCTCCGCTCCGAGTACCCCGGAACCGCCTTCGACGACATGCTAGCCCAGGAGCGGCTCTCGCTGGCCGAGCTCCGGACCCGGCTGCGCGATCAGCTCACCATCGAGAAGCTCTTCCACGACGAGGTCTTCCCCCGCGTCCAGGTTCCGGACGAGGAGGTGGCGGCCTGGTACGCCGCCCACCCGGCGGAGTTCGACGAGCCGGAACGGGTCCACGCCCGCCAGATCGTGCTCCGGACCCGCGAGGAGGCCGCGAGGGTCCGGGACGAGGTGCGGCGCAAGCCGGCCAGCTTCGAGATCGTCGCCGGACGTGCCTCCATCGCCCCCGAGGGGAAGCGGGGCGGCGACCTGGGCTGGTTCGGCAAGGGGCAGGGAATGCCCGAGGTCTTCGACGCCTGCTTTCGCATGCAGCCGAAGGCCATCTCCGACGTGATCCCGTCCCCCTTCGGATTCCACGTCTTCCAGGTGCTCGAGAAGAAGCCCCCGTCCCACCGCACGCTCGCTGAGGCGCGGCCGGCCATCGCCGCGCGCCTCCTCCGGGACAGGCGGGCCAGGGCCCAGGAGGAGTACGTCGCAGCCCTCCGCGCCCAGGCGAAGATCCAGATCGACCCCACTGCAGCCACACCGGTGAAGCCTTGAAGATCGAGACCCTCCTCCTGCTCGCGATGACCCTGGTGGCGCCGGCGGCGCTGGCCGACGACCGCCGACCGGTGGATCGCGTCGCCGCGATCGTGAACGGCGACGTGATCACCCTCTCCGAGCTGACCCTGCGCTCCGGGGCCGAGTACCGGCGCGCCTCCGACATGCCCCCCGGGCCGGAACGGGACCGGGCGCGCGCCAAGGCGCTTCGCTCCGCCTACGAGGCGGTGCTGACCGAGCGGCTGGTGGAGAACGAGGTCAAGGCCCTCGGCATCGAGGTGACCGAGGCCCAGATCGACGGCGCCATCGACGACGTGAAGAAGCGCAACAACCTCTCCGACGACATGCTCAAGCAGGCGCTGGCCGCGGAGAACATGACGGTGACCGCCTACCGCGCCCGGCTGCGCAAGGACTTCGAGAACCACCTGCTCATCGCCGCCAAGGTGCAGAACCGGGTCAAGGTCACCGACGACGACGTCAAGGGTTACTACCAGTCACACCTCTCCGAGTTCACCGGCGAGGAGCAGGTGAAGCTGCGCCTCATCCTCCTCCAGGTCCCGGGCGGCGCCCCTCCCGCCGACGAGGCGCGGGTCAAGGCGACCGGCGAGACCTTGCTGGCGCGCCTGGCCGCCGGCGAGGACTTCTCCGACCTGGCCCGGCAGGTGTCGCAGGGGCCGGGCGCCGCCTCCGGCGGCGACCTGGGCTGGGTGAAGAAGGGGACCATGCCCATCGACCTGGAGCGGGTGGCCTTCGCGCTCGTGGGCGGGCAGAACTCCGGCCTGGTGCGGGCCAAGACCGGCTGGATCATCCTCAAGGCCGACGAGCGGCGCAGCGCCAAGGCCCCGCCGATCGCGGACGTGACCGAGAAGATCCGCGAGAAGATCGGCAACCAGCAGGCCGAGACCTACCGCCAGCAGTACATCGACGAGCTGAAGCGCGAGGCCATCATCGAGCTCAAGATCCCGGAGCTCGAGGCCGCGCCGGCGAGCTAGCGCCATGCCGGTTCGCGTCGCGGTCAGCCTGGGCGACCCCTCCGGAATCGGGCCGGAGGTGACGGCCCGGGCGCTGGCCGCGCTGCGCGGGCGGGTCGCGCCGGTCCTCTTCGGGGACGCCTCCTTCGCCCTCCTGGCCCGGGAGGCCGGGCTCGACCTGTCGGTGATCGCCCCCGGCGATCCCCTCCCCCGCGGCGCGGCGCTGGTGCGGATCACCCGGCTCGCCGCGGCGGACCGGCGCCCCGGCCGCCCGTCCCCGGCCGGCGGCGCGGCCTCGCTCGCCTACCTGGAAGCGGCCTTCGCGGCGCTCTCCGGCGGCCAGGCCGGGGCCCTCTGCACGGCGCCGCTGTCCAAGGCCCAGGTGGCGCTGGCGCTCCCGGGCTTCGTCGGCCACACCGAGTGGCTGGAGGCCCGGGGCGGTGGTTCACGGTCCGTGATGATGCTGGCCGGTCGCCGGCTGAGGGTGGCCCTGGCGTCGAACCACCTCGCGCTGCGGGATGCCATTCGCAGGCTCACCCCGACGGGCATCGCCACGGTGGCCGGGGTCGCCTCCGAGGGGCTGCGGCGCGACATGGGGATCGCCCGCCCGCGCATCGCCGTGGCCGGCCTCAATCCCCACGCCGGCGAGGGGGGCGCCTTCGGCGACGAGGAGTCGCGCATCGTG
>CAIQRS010000056.1 GCA_903874275.1 uncultured Anaeromyxobacter sp. | reverse complement strand
GCCTTCGTGGCCGCGGTCTTCGGCGGGATCGGCAACGTGCCGGGCGCCATGCTGGGCGGCATCGCCCTCGGCCTCGCCGAGGAGATGGTGGCCGGGTACACGGTCTCGTCGTTCCGCGACGGCATCGCCTTCGCCATGCTCATCCTGGTCCTGATCCTCCGTCCCGAGGGGCTCCTCGGACGGGTCACCGTGGAGAAGGTGTGAGGCCGCCATGATGCGCCTCGCCCGGCTCGTCCTGCGCTCCGTGGCCCCGTTCCTGGCGGCGCTGCCGGTCCTCTGGTTCGTGCAGGGGGCGCTGCCCAGCTATTACTCGTTCGTCTTCATCAACATCGCGGTGAACGTGATCCTGGCGGTCTCGCTCAACGTGGTGAACGGCTTCACCGGCCAGTTCTCCATCGGCCACGCCGCCTTCATGGCGGTGGGGGCCTACACCGCCGCGCTCGTCACCACCGGGATGGAGGCCTTCCAGGTGGTCGGCCTGCCGCCGGCCGCCTCCGACGCGCTGATCTTCTTCGTGGCCCTCCTCGCGGGGATGGCGATGGCATCGCTGGCCGGCTTGCTGGTGGGGATCCCCTCGCTGCGGCTGCGGGGCGACTACCTGGCCATCGTGACGCTGGGCTTCGGCGAGATCATCCGGGTGGTCATCGAGAACACCCGGGTGCTCGGCCAGGCCACCGGCATCTCCGGTCTCCCGGCCTACACCAACGTGGTCTGGGCCGGCATGGGGGTCGTGGCGACCGTGGTCATGGCCCGCCGCCTCCTGCTCTCCACGCAGGGGCGGGCGCTCCTCGCCATCCGCGAGGACGAGGTGGCCGCCGAGGCCATGGGCGTGGACACCGTGGGGTGGAAGGTCCGGGCCTTCGTCATCTCGGCCGCCTTCGCGGGGCTGGCCGGCGCGCTGCTGGTCCACAAGATCCAGCTGGTCACGCCGCGCATGTTCACCTTCGTGAAGTCGATGGAGGTGGTGGTGATGGTGGTGCTGGGCGGCATGGGATCCATCACCGGGTCGGTCGTGGCGGCCACGCTGCTCACCGTGGCGCTCGAGTCGCTGCAGGCCGCCGACCAGTACCGGATGGTGATCTTCTCCCTCCTGCTCATCGTGCTCATGCTCACCCGCCCGAGCGGCCTCTTCGGAACCCGCGAGATCTGGGACGCGGTGCCGCGCTGGCTCCGCCGCCGTGCCGACGGGGGGACGCCGTGAGCGGGCCCGGGAGCGTTGCCCTCGAGGCCCGCGGCGTGGCCATGCGGTTCGGCGGCCTCACCGCGCTCTCCGGCTTCGACCTGTCGCTCCGCATCGGCGAGCTGGTCGGCCTCATCGGTCCGAACGGCGCCGGCAAGACCACCGCCTTCAACGCGCTCACCGGCGTCTACGCCCCCACCGAGGGGGAGGTGGAGGTGGCCGGACGGAGGGTGAATGGCCTGCGCCCCCACCAGATCTGCGAGCTGGGCGTGGCCCGCACCTTCCAGAACGTGCGGCTCTTCAAGGAGCTCACCGCCTTCGACAACGTGCGCATCGCCTGCCACGCCGGGTCGCGGAGCGGCTTCACCTCGGCCTGGATGCTCACCCCCACCCACGACGCCGAGGAGGAGCGGATCCGGCACCGGGCCAGCGACTTCCTCACGGTGCTGGAGCTCTCCCACCGGCGGGATGAGCTGGCCCGAAACCTCCCGTACGGGGAGCAGCGAAGGCTCGAGATCGCCCGCGCGCTCGCCACGGGACCAAAGGTCCTCTGCCTCGACGAGCCGGCCGCCGGCATGAACGCCTCCGAGAAGGTGGCGCTCATGGAGCTCATCCGGCGCATCCGCGACCAGTTCGCGCTGGCCATCCTGGTGATCGAGCACGACATGCGGCTCGTGATGGGGATCTCGGAGCGGGTTCTGGTGCTCGACCACGGCGTGACCATCGCCCACGGGCGTCCCGAGGAGGTCCGGCGGGATCCCACGGTCATCGAGGCCTACCTGGGCGACGGCAAGCTCCGGCTGCGGCCGCCGAGCGGGGCGGAGGGCAAGCCAGCGTGAGCGGTTCGCTCCTCTCCATCCGGGACCTGGTGGTCCACTACGGCGTCATCCAGGCGCTGTCCGGGATCTCGCTGGAGGTTCCGAAGGGCAAGATCGTGGCCCTCATCGGCGCCAACGGGGCCGGGAAGAGCACCACGCTCCGGGCCATCTCGGGCCTCGTCCGCCCCACCTCCGGAGCCGTCGAGTTCCAGGGGCGATCCATCGCCGGGCTCCCCTCCCACCAGATCGTGGCCAGGGGCGTGGCCCAGGCGCCCGAGGGGCGCGGGATCTTCCTCAACCTCACGGTGAAGGAGAACCTCGAGCTGGGGGCCTACCTCCGTCGCGACCGGGAGGGCATCGACGCCGACCGAGAGCGGGCCCACGCGCTCTTCCCCATCCTGAAGGAGCGCGGCGGGCAGGTGTCCGGGACGCTGTCGGGAGGAGAGCAGCAGATGCTCGCCGTGGGCCGTGCGCTCATGAGCCGCCCCACGCTGCTCCTCCTCGACGAGCCCTCGCTCGGTCTCGCGCCGCAGTTCGTGGACCGGATCTTCCAGGTCATCCAGGAGATCAACGAGGCCGGGGTGTCGCTGCTCCTCGTGGAGCAGAACGCCAACATGGCCTTGCAGGTCGCGCACCACGCGTACGTGCTGGAGACCGGGGCGATCGTGATGCAGGGCAGCGGCGCCGAGCTCCTCGCAAGCCCCGACGTGCGGAAGGCCTATCTCGGGGAGTGAGGCGATGCCCGGACTCCGACTCTTCATGGCCATGCTCATCGTGTGTGGAGGAATCGGGCTCCCACTCTCGCGAATCCTTCCCGCCTCCTGCCAGTGGCGGATCCTGGCTGCTCCCACCCTCGGCATGTCCGTCCTGGCCGTGGCGGTGAACGTCGCGTACCGACATGGCGTTCCGGTCTTCCTGGCCTACTCGGTGGCGCTGGTGCTGGCCCTGGCGGGGATCGCGGTCTTCGGATTCGATGGCCTTCGCCGCCTGCGGTCGGGACCGTGGGACCCCCGGAGCGCCCGTCTCGCCGCGGTCGTCGCCGTGTGGGGAGTCGTGATCACGGGTGTCCTGCTGGCGCCGGCCTGGACCGGCGGAAATCAGTTCACGGTGTTCCAGGGAAACCAGTGGGACACGTTCGGCTACCTCAACTCGGCGGTGGTGTTCGCCCGGGAGCCGTACCAGGCCGTCATGGCGGCGACGGAGGACGACTTTCTGCGGAATCCGCTGCTCGCCTACGCCCAGAACAACCTGGGCATCCGCCCGGCGGTGCACCTTCTCTATGCCGCCTTTGGCAGCATCGAGGTCAACGAGATGCACGGGGCGTACTACTCTTTCCTCGTCTTCTTCCTCGCGCAGTTCGCTCCGGCGAGCCTGTTCGTGCTCAAGAACCTCTTCCCGGAGGGCCGGCTCCCAGCTCTCCTGATCGCCTCCTCGGTCTTTCCCCTGGGCTTCTGGGGGCAGTACGTCTTGGACATCAACGCCTGGAGCCAGATCTCGTCCGTCCCCGTCCTGTTCTTGCTTTTCGGGCTACTCGTCATGGCGGCGACGAATCAGACCTACGATCGCCGCGTCCAGTTGCGATTGGCGGGCGCGATCGCAATTGCAGTGTCCGGTTCGCTCTTCCTCTACCCGGAGAGCCTGGTCTACCACCTGGTAACGCTCGTGCCCGTCGTGCTCGTCGTCATCGCAATGCGACTGCGCGGCACCCGGGGAGGATGGGCGACCGCGTTCCTTCCGCTCCTGGGGCTAGGCGGCCTGATGAGCGGGATCCTCTACTTCGACGGCACGCTGGCACTCGCCTACGGGCAGTCCCAGCTTGGACGAGTACCCTGGTGGCATTTCTTCCAGGGATTCTTCCAGGGCCGCGACGGCTGGGGAGTGGCCCCCCTCGGGAACGCGGTGGACTTCGTCGCAGCCTTCTTCGGACTCTACTTCGTGACGCCTGCACCCGTGGCTCAGGTTTGGTTCTCGCTGGTGCAGCGCTTTCTGATCGGTCTCCTCGTCGTCGGCCTGCTGGCCGCCCTCGCTGCCGGTTTGCAGCGGCGTGACGGGCGCGCCCCCTTCAAGGCGGGCCGGGACGGCATCCATCTGCGGCTCGCCGTCTTCGCGCTCTGTGCGCTGGCTCTTCTCGCTCCGGCGGCCTGGCTGGCGATCCGTGAGTTCTACTGGCAGGCAGGGAAGGGAGTCAGCTTTGCCGCTCCCGTCTTCGTCACCCTGCTCACGCTGCCGCTGCTGTTCCGGGCGTCGAAATGGTACGGCGTTGCCGGCAACTTTGCGGTCGGCATCTTCGCCCTCGTCCAGATCGGTGCCGGGCCACTGCGCATCGAAGCGGCTCGGGCGCCGGATGGCATTCACTACGCATTGCCGTACCCGTCCGTCCAGGACGAACAACTCAAGCGGCGGCTCCTCTGGGAGTTAGACCTACTGAAGCCCCATCTTGCCCGGGCGAAGGGGGTGCTGATCTCTCGCTCGAATCCGTGGTCCGAGAACTACCTCCAGGTGTTCCTCTATGCGCAGGGGATCCCGTTCTTCCAGATGGGGCCCCGCGACACCTATTTCGGTCAGGGGAGAAAGCTCGGGGACGGGAAGCCGTTCTTCCAGCCCGACACCCGGATCGACGTAGGAGACAGCACCCTACGGATCCAGTTCGCCGACGGTTCCCCCTCCGTCATCGTGGCTTCCCGTCGAGCCGTACGCTAGCATCCTCGATCCCGGAGCAGGGCAATGGGGGCGGCGACCCGATGAGCAAGGAAGAGGCAATCGACATCTCCGTCGTCGTGCCAGTGTACCGGGAGGAGGCGAGCATTCGCCCCTTCCTGGCGCGCCTCCAACCCGTTCTCGAATCGATCTCCGCTCGTTACGAGATCATCTTCTGCCTGGACCCTTCGCCGGATCGCACCGAGCAAGTCATCTTGGTGGAGGGGGAGCGGGACCCGCGCATCAAGCTCGTTCTCTTTTCCCGCCGTTTCGGGCAACCCGCCGCAACCATGGCGGGCATCGGCATCTCCAGCGGCGCCTCCTGCGTCGTCATTGACGTGGACCTCCAGGACCCCCCCGAGCTCATCCGGGATCTCCATGCGCGCATGTCGGAAGGGTTCGACGTGGTGTACGCGAAGCGCCGCTCCCGTCAGGGTGAAACGCTCGTCAAGCGCGTCGTCTCCTGGCTCGGGTACAAGGTCATCGCTCGCCTGGGTGACATCCAGATTCCCCGGGACACGGGAGATTTCCGCATCATGTCCCGGCGCGTGGTCGACGAGCTCCGGAGACTTCCGGAGGGGAACGGCTTCCTGCGGGGGCTCGTTGCCTACGTCGGGTTCCCGCAGGCGCACGTCGAGTACGATCGCGACCCGCGCCACGCCGGAAGTGGCAACTACAACCGCTTCGTCGGCTCCCTCAAGATCGGCTTCAACGGGATCGTCAGCTTCGGGGGCCGGCCGCTCCAGGTGATGTCCATGGTGGGGCTCTTCTTCTCCGGAATCAGCTTCGCTCTCGGCGCCTGGTACGTCGCCCAGAAGCTCGTGGGAGTGAACCTGACGCCTGGCCTGTCGACGACGGTTCTCGTCGTGACCTTCTTTTCCGGGATCCAGCTCCTGTCGCTGGGGCTCATGGGCGAGTACGTGAGTCGCATCTACGACGAGGTGAAGCGGCGCCCCATGTACATCATCGACAGGACCATGAACCTGCCGTGGCCGGAGGCTCCGGGCCAGGGTCGCAGCCCTCCCCATGACGGCCTGTCGCATCGAGAGCGGTGAGGACCGAGCGGTCTGAATCGTCGAGCGAATTCTCGGGGAGGGGGCATGTGAGGCTACCGTTCGAGCTCCCTCCGCCCCGTGGCAGCTCTCTCGCCCCGACGTGGGACGGTCGCAGCTTCGCGTGCGGCGAGACGAGGACGGCCGTTCTCGAGTACAGCGAGAACCTCGAGGGATGGTCGGACGCCCTCACCGATCTCCACGAGGAGGCGGTCGGGGACAGTCATCCGATCGACATCGCATCGCGCAACGACGCCCTGGCACAGGTGAGAAACCTCCGACCTGCAGCCGGTGCCGTGATCCTTGAAATTGGTTGCTCCTCCGGCTTCCTGCTGCGGGAGCTTGTGTCGTCCTTCCCCGAGGCCGTGGTCCTGGGCGCCGACGTGGTCAAGAAGCCGCTCCAGCGGCTGGCGAAGACGTTACCGGGCGTTCCTCTGATGCGCTTCGACCTGCTGCAGTGCCCGCTGCCCGAAGGGAGCATCGACGTGCTGTTGATGCTCAACGTCCTGGAGCACATCGAGGACGACGCAAGCGCCCTCCGGAAGGCCTTTGCCCTGCTGAAGCCCGGAGGGGCCCTGATCCTCGAGGTCCCCGCTGGGCCGGCGCTGTACGACGCTTATGACGCCGAGTTGCGCCACTTTCGCCGCTACGCGTCATCGGAGCTGGAGGAGAAGCTGACGGGGGCGGGTTTCCGGATCGCCCGGAGGTCGCACCTCGGCTTCCTCCTGTTTCCCGCCTTCGCCCTGACCAAGTGGCTGGGAAGGCGAGGCTCCCCCGGCCAGTCCACGTCGGTCGTCGGGGCCCGCGCAGGCCGCACGGCTGGCAGCACGCTCGTCCGGTGGGCGCTGGAACTGGAAGCCCGGTACGTCTCCGGCATCCGCCTTCCGTTCGGGATCCGGGTGCTTGCGGTCGGTATCAAGGGGGAGCCACCGGCTCCGGCGAAGGGGCGCGCATGCGAGCATTCGTGACGGGATGCGCCGGGTTCATCGGGAGCAACCTGGTGGATCGCCTGCTGGCAGATGGGCACGAGGTTGCCGGCTACGACAACTTCTCGACCGGGCAGCGAAGGTTCCTGGAGGGCGCGACGAGGTCGAGCAGGTTCCGCCTGCACGAGGGAGACTTGCTCGACGAGGCGCGGCTCGCAGGCACGATGGCCGGCGCGGACCTGGTGTTCCACCTGGCGGCCAACGCTGACGTGCGGTTCGGAACGGAGCATCCTCGGAAGGACCTGGAACAGAACACCGTCGTCACCTGCAACGTCCTGGAGGCGATGCGGGTGAATGGAGTGAAGCGCATCGCCTTCTCCTCCACCGGATCGGTCTACGGGGAGGCGCCCGTGATCCCCACGCCGGAGGACGGACCGTTCCCGGTGCAGACCTCGCTCTACGGGGCGTCCAAGCTGGCGGGGGAAGGGCTCATCGCTGCCTACTGCGAGGGATTCGGCTTCACGTCCTGGATCTTCCGTTTCGTCTCGATCCTGGGGGAGCGGTACACGCACGGCCACGTCGTCGACTTCTATCGGCAGTTGCGGACCGATCCGACGAAGCTGAGGGTCCTCGGCGACGGACGGCAGCGGAAGTCGTATCTCCACGTCCAGGACTGCCTCGATGCGATGATGCTGGCCATGGAGCGGGCATCGGCACACGTGAACCTCTTCAACCTGGGCGTGGACGGCTACTGCGAGGTGAGGGACTCCATCGGGTGGATCTGCGCGGCCATGGGAGTGTCCCCAAAGATCGAGTACACGGGCGGCGACCGGGGCTGGATCGGCGACAATCCCTTCATCTACCTGGATACGAGGCGCATCCGTGCCCTCGGCTGGAGCCCGAAGCACGGAATTCGCGCAGGCGTCGTGAAGACGGTCGACTACCTTCGCGAGAACGAATGGGTGCTGGAGGAGCGAGGAACCGCATGACCCTGCGCGTGGGAATCATCGGGTGCGGGGGGATCGGCCAGAAGCGTGCCCGGACGCTCGGGGCCGGAAGCCGGCTCGCCGGCTGCGCGGACCTCGATCCGGCCCGGGCCCGGGCGCTGGCGGCAGGGAAGGCCCGGGTCCACGAGGACTGGCGGGAACTCGTGCGCTCGCCCGACGTCGACGCTGTGGTGGTCGCCACGACGCACGATGCGCTGGCCGGGGTCACCATGGCGGCGATCGCGGAGGGGAAGCACGTGCTGGTGGAGAAGCCAGCAGCGCGGAGCGCAGCGGAGATCCTGCCCCTGCTGGAGGCGGCCGAGGAGCACCGGGTGAAGGTGCGGGTGGGGTTCAACCACCGGTACCACCGCGCGCTTCGCAAGGCGAAGGGCATCGTCGACTCGGGAGCGATCGGTCCCCTGATGTTCCTGCGAGCCCGGTACGGCCATGGCGGCAGGCCGGGCTACGAAAGGGAATGGCGCGCCGACCCCCGGCTCTCAGGCGGGGGTGAGCTGATCGACCAGGGCCCCCATCTCATCGACCTGTCCCGGTGGTTCCTCGGTGACTTTCCTCACGTCACCGGTTTCGCCCACACGTACTTCTGGAAGATGCCGGTGGACGACAACGCCTTCCTGTTGCTGCGGACCGACGAGAACCGGGTGGCATCTCTCCACGTCAGCTGCACGGAGTGGAAGAACCTCTTCTCGATGGAGATCTACGGCCGCGACGGGAAGCTCGAGGTCTCCGGGTTGGGCGGCACCTACGGGGTGGAGCGGCTTGCCCACTACCGGATGCTCCCGGAGATGGGACCTCCCGAGACCACGATCTGGGAGTTCCCGATGGAAGATGACTCATGGAGCGTGGAGATGGCGGAGTTCCTGTCGGACATCCGGGAGGACCGGAGGCCCGATCCGGGGCTGGAAGACGCCCTTGCTGCCTTGCGAATCGTCGAACGGATCTACGAGGACGCCGGCCATGATCATCGCGCGTAGCCCACTGCGAATCACGCTGGGTGGAGGGGGGACCGATCTTCCGTCTTACTACCGGGAGCACGAGGGGTTTCTCATCGCGGCGGCCATCGACAAGTACGTATACGTGACGGTGATGCGCCCCTTCACCCCGGGGATCTACCTCAAGTACTCGCAGCTCGAGCAGGTGAGCCAGGCAGCGGAGGTGAGGCATCCCATCATCCGGGAGGCCATCCAGATGATGGGCTTCCGAACTCCGCAGGTGGAGATCACGACCCTCGCCGACATCCCCTCCGGCACCGGGCTCGGTTCCTCCGGGAGCTTCACCACCGCGCTCCTCAAGTGCCTCCACGCCCATCGCAGGCGGCACGTTCACCAGGAGGAGCTGGCCGAACTGGCCTGCCAGATCGAGATCGACCGGCTGGGCGAGCCGGTGGGAAAGCAGGACCAGTATGCGGCAGCCGTCGGGGGCGTGACCTGCTTCACCTTCCACAAGGACGACAAGGTGACCGCGGCCCCGCTCGGCATCGAGACGGACACGCTCTTCGACCTGGAGGACAACCTGCTGCTCTTCTTCACGGGCTTCTCCCGGAGCGCCGGAAGCATCCTCCAGGACCAGCAGACGCGGACCCGGGCGAGCGACGCGGAAATGCTCCGGAACCTCCACTACGTGAAGGAGCTGGGCTACCGGTGCAAGCAGGCCCTGGAGCAAGGGAACACCCACCACTTCGGGGTGCTCATGGACGAGCACTGGCGCCACAAGAAGCTACGATCCGGCGGGATGAGCAACCCCAGGATCGACGATTGGTACGATCTGGCGCTCCGGAGCGGGGCCGTTGGAGGAAAGCTGGTCGGCGCGGGAGGGGGAGGCTTCCTGATGTTCTACGCAGCGGACCGGGTCGGGCTTCGGCGCGCCATGGCGTCCGCGGGGCTCGAGGAGGTCCGCTTCCGGTTCGACTTCGAAGGTACGAAGATCGTCCTGGCCGCTTGACCGGTCAGGGGACCCCTGCGCTGGAGGGATCTGGAGACATGCTTGGCGTGGCAATCCTCGCGGGGGGGCTGGCGACTCGGCTCCGGCCACTCACCGAGACGATTCCGAAATGCCTCGTGGAGGTGGCGGGCCGGCCCTTCGCCCACTGGCAACTGGCGTTGCTCCGCGACCGGGGCGTGCGGGACGTCACGTTCTGCCTCGGCCACCTCGGGGAGCAGGTGGAGGCCGAGGTCGGGGACGGCTCTCGGTTCGGACTGCGGGCCCGGTACTCGTACGACGGCGATCGGTTGCTCGGGACCGGGGGAGCGCTCCGGAAGGCTCTCGGGCAACTCGGGGATCCATTCTTCGTCCTCTATGGCGACTCCTACCTGCCCATCGACCTCGGCGCGGTCCAGCGCAGCTACGAGAAGTCGGGCCGCCCGGCACTCATGACCGTCCTCCACAATCGTGACCGCTGGGACAGGAGCAACGTCGTCTACCGGGACGGGCAGGTGCTGGAGTACGACAAGCGCACCCACCGCCCGGAGATGGAGTACATCGACTACGGCCTGGGTGTCCTCTCCGGCCAGTTGCTCGGACACCGCCCCGCCAGGGCACCGTTCGAACTGTCGGACCTGTATCATGCGCTGTCGCTGTCCGGCGACCTGGCGGGTCACGAGGTGCACGAGCGTTTCTACGAAATCGGATCCCACCAGGGACTGAGGGAGACGGAAGACCACCTGCGGGCGAAGGATCCACGATGAGCTACGCAAGGCAGCACCTCCGGGAAACCTCCCAGATCATCGAGAAGCTCGATCACGTGGCCATCGAGAAGGTCGCGGACCTGCTCGTGCGCCTCCGGGAGGACGGCGGACGCCTCTTCTTCCTGGGCGTGGGCGGGAGCGCGGGGAACTGCTCGCACGCGGTGAACGATTTCCGGAAGATCGCCGGGATCGAGTCTTACGCCCCCACCGACAACGTGTCCGAGTTGACGGCCCGTACCAACGACGACGGGTGGGCGAGCGTCTTCGTGGAGTGGCTGCGAACGAGCCGTCTCGCAGCCCGCGACGCGGTCTTCGTGCTCTCCGTCGGAGGGGGCAGCCTCGAGAGGAACGTCAGCCCCAACCTCGTGACCGCCCTCCGGTACGCGAAATCGGTGGGTGCCCGGGTGGCCGGGGTGGTGGGGCGCGACGGCGGGTACACGGCCCAGGTCGCCGACGCCTGCGTGGTGGTTCCCACGGTGAACCCCGACACGGTGACACCCCACTCAGAGGCCTTCCAGGCCGTCATCTGGCACCTGCTCGTCTCGCACCCCCGGCTGAAGCAGAACCCGACCAAGTGGGAGTCCAGCGCCGGTCCGGCAGGGGGCTAGCGTGCGGGCCGTGTTCCTCGACCGCGACGGAGTCATCAACCGCGCGACGGTGCGAAGCGGGAAGCCATTTCCGCCCTCGACGGTGGCCGAGATCGAGATCCTTCCCGGTGTGGGACGGGCGCTGGAGGCGCTGTCGGCGGCGGGGTTCCGCCTGATCGTGGTCACCAACCAGCCCGACGTCGCCCGCGGCACGGCCACGCGGGAGGCCATCGAGGAGATCCACGAGAGGCTGGCCCTGCTGCTCCCCATCGATCGGTTCCTCGTCTGTTTCCACGACGACGCCGACGGGTGCGAGTGCCGCAAGCCGCGCCCCGGCATGCTCCTGGCAGGGGCGAGCGTGTTTGGCGTCGACCTGGCCGAGAGTTACATGGTGGGAGACCGCTGGCGCGACATCGAGGCGGGCCTGGCGGCCGGATGCAGGACGATCTTCGTCGACCACGGGTACGACGAGCGAAAGCCGACCGGCCAGGACGCCCAGGTTGCCTCGCTGGAGGAGGCGGCCGAATTCATCCTGAAGGGAAATGCCCATGGACAAGCGCATCGCTGACCTCAAGGTGAAGATCTTCGCCGACGGTGCCGACCTCGCCGGCATGCGGGAGATGGCACGGAAGCCATTCATCCAAGGTCTGACCACAAACCCGACCCTGATGAGGAAGGCCGGCGTGACAGACTACCGGGCCTTCGCGGCACAGGTCCTACGGGACATCCGGAACAAGCCGATCTCCTTCGAGGTCTTCTCCGACGACTTCGTGGAGATGGAGCGTCAGGCCCTTGAGATCGCCAGCTGGGGCCAGAACGTCTATGTGAAGATCCCGGTCACGAACACGCGGAAGGAGTCGGCCTGTGCGCTGGTGAGGCGGCTCTCTGCCCGGAAAGTGAAGCTCAACGTGACGGCGATCATGACGCCGGCCCAGGTCGGCAACGTGGTAGCGGCCCTCGACCCAGCGGTTCCAAGCTACGTCTCGGTCTTCGCCGGCCGGATTGCCGACACGGGCCGCGACCCGGTCCCGCTGATGGCGGCGTGCGTCGAGTTGCTCCGCCCTGCCCCCGCGGCGGAACTGATCTGGGCAAGCCCGCGCGAACTCCTCAACGTCTTCCAGGCCGACGCGGTGGGTTGCCACGTGATCACGGTGACCCACGACGTCCTCAAGAAGCTGGAACTGGTCGGGCGTGACCTGGAGGAGTACTCCCTCGAGACGGTGAAGATGTTCCGCGGCGACGCGGTGTCGGCTGGCTTCCAGCTCTGAGCGCTCCGGATGAAGGTCTGCGTCCAAGGACTGTGGCACCTGGGAGTCGTGACCGCAGCCTGCCTGGCCGAGCGCGGTCACACGGTCGTCGGCGTAGACCGGGATCCTTCCCTCGTGGAGGGGCTCTTGCGCGGTGTCCCTCCGGTGAGCGAGCCGGGGCTCGCCGAGATGGTGGCCCGCAACCTCGGCGCGGGGCGACTGTGCTTCACGACCGACCCCGCCGCGGTTGCGGGAGCAGAGGTGGCCTGGATCGCCCACGACACCCCCGTGGACGCCGCCGACCGAGCGGACGTCGAGAGCGTGATGGGGCAAGCGCAGCAGCTGTTCCCGCACCTGGACGACGGCGTCCTGGTGCTGGTCTCCTCCCAACTGCCGGTAGGCAGCGTGGCGCGCCTGGAGAGAGCCTTCAAGGCCGGTCGCCCGGCCGTGCGGGCCCACTTCGGCTGCTCCCCAGAGAACCTGCGGCTCGGAAAGGCCATCGAGGTCTTCACGGCTCCCGACCGGGTGGTGGTGGGAGTGAGGGACCGCGCGGCCCAGGAGGTGGCGGCGCGGCTCCTCGCCCCCATCACCGACCGGATCGAGTGGATGTCGGTGGAGTCGGCGGAGATGACCAAGCACGCGCTCAACGCCTTCCTGGCGGTCTCCGTCACGTTCGCGAACGAGATCGCCGCGGTGTGCGAACGCGTCGGCGCCGACGCGAAGGAGGTCGAGCGGGGACTCAAGTCCGAAGTGCGCATCGGCCCACGGGCCTACCTGGCCCCTGGAGCGGCCTTCGCCGGGGGGACCCTGGCGCGGGACGTGGCGTTCCTGGACGGAATCGGGCGGGAAAATGGCCTCGAGCTCGGACTTCTCTCCTCCGTCCGGCCCTCGAACGAATGGCACAAGCACTGGGCATGGAGGCAGCTCGAGCGCAGGATCGGTTCCCTGGCGGACCAGACCGTTGCCGTGTGGGGACTCACCTACAAGCCCGGAACCAACACGCTCAGGCGGTCCGCCGCGGTGGAACTCTGCGCGCACCTTGCCAACGGGGGCACGCGGGTCCAGGCATACGACCCCGCGATCCGCGAGTTGCCCCTCGACCTGGCACGCCTGATCGTCCTCCGGAACGGCCCTGCCGCTGCGGTGGAAGGGGCGTCGGCGCTCGTGGTCGCAACGGAGTGGCCAGAATTCCGGGGCCTCGATCTCCGGAGCGTTCTTTCGGGCATGCGGCGCCGGCTGGTCCTGGACCCGAACCGGTTCCTCGCGAACGAACTCGCCGGCTCGGACGTGGACTACGTGGCGGTGGGCGTTCCGTCAACCGAAGGGGACGACCGTGAATAGGATTCTCGAGGGGCGAGGCGCACTTATCGCCGGCGCAAGCCAGGGGCTGGGGCGAGCCATCGCAGGCGGATTCGTTCGCCAGGGCGCGAGCGTGGCCATCTGCGCTCGCGACCCCGTCGCGCTGGCTGCGACGAGCCACGAACTCTCCTCGATCGCCGGCCCGGGTCAGCAGGTGCTCGGAAAGCCCTGCGACGTATCGAGGCCGGCGGAAGTCGAGGAACTTGCGGCCTGGGCCACGGGGGAGATCCCTGGGCTCGACGTGCTCGTGAACTGTGCCGGGATCTACGGGCCCAAGGGGCCGGCGGAACGGAATGACTGGGAGGAATGGGTCGAGGCCCTGCAGGTGAACCTGCTCGGGGCGGTGCTCCTGACCCGGGAGATGATTCCCCGCCTCCGGCAGCGCGGTGAGGGGAAGATCATCCAGCTGTCCGGCGGAGGGGCGACGGCACCCATGCCCCGCCTGTCCGCCTACGCCGCCTCCAAGGCGGCCGTCGTGCGCTACATGGAGACCCTGGCCGTCGAGCTCGCCCCCGATCGGATCGACGTCAACTGCATCGCGCCCGGCGCGCTCAACACCCGGATGCTCGACGAGGTGCTGGCGGCGGGCCCGGACGTCGTGGGGGAGGAATTCTTCCGAAAGGCCGTCGCGCAGAAGGAGAGCGGGGGCACCTCGCCGGAGAGGGGAGCTGCACTCGCCGTCTTCCTCGCCTCGCGTGCGAGCGACGGGATCACCGGACGCCTGATCAGCGCGGTCTGGGATCCCTGGGAATCCCTGCCCGTGCACCGGGAGGAGCTATCCGGAACGGACATCTACACCTTGCGCAGGATCGTTCCCGAGGACCGATCGAGGAGGTGGTAGGTCGTCGAGGTCATGTCGATCCACGCCAGGTACCTCGAAGATCGCCCAGAAACGTCGATGGGCTCCCGGGCGTTCCAGGTTACGGCGCTACGGTTCCCGAAAGCGTTCCAGCTCCAGGGAGTGGTTCACCACCCCGCATGGTCCGGATCTCCGCGAGCCGCCTGCGCCGCGCCGGCCCGGCGACGAGTTGCCCCGCCGCGACCACGAGCCCCGCGACGAGGCACGCTCCCCACACGCCCCCGGCCCCGAAGCGCGCCAGGCCCCACGCCCCCAGGGCCGGCGCCACGAAGGCCGCCACCGACCAGGCCAGCGAGTAGGCCCCCTGGTACCGGCCGCGCACCGCCTCGGGCGCGAGCTCGGCCGGGACCGTGGAGATGACCGGGAGGTAGGCGATCTCGCCCACCGTCCAGACCACGATCGCCAGCGCGTACCAGCCCACGGTGTGGTGGAGCGCGTTCATCCCGAACCCGAGCCCGATGAGGGCGCAGCCCGCCGCCATGATGCGCCCCGGGTCCCGGGAGGCGATCCAGCGCGCCGCGAGCGGCTGCAGCACCACGATGATGGCGCCGTTCAGCGCCATGAGGAGGCCGTAACCGGTCGGGGAGATCCCGTGCTCGGTCATGTCCACCGGGAGCGTGAGCTGGAACTGGAAGAAGACCGTGGCGATGACGACGTGGAGGACCAGGAAGGGCAGGTAGACCCGGTCGCGCAGCGGCAACACCAGGCCGCGCAGCACCTCCCGCACCGTCTCGGGATTCGAGGCCGGGCGCGTCTCGGGGACGAAGCGCCAGACCACCCAGGCGAAGACCAGCGAGGTGAGCCCGTCGCCCACGAAGAGGAGCACGTAGCTCACCGACGCCATCAGCCCCGCCAGCGCGAGGCCGACGGCCACGCCCAGGTTCACCGCCCAGTAGAGGAGGCCGAAGGCGCGCACCCGGTTCTCGGGCGGCACCACGTCGGCGACCACGGCGTGGGAGGCCGGCCGGTAGATCTCCCCGATGAACCCCACCCCGAAGACGAGCGGGCCGAGCAGCGCCGGGGCGGAGACGAAGCCGAGCGCCATGGTGAGCGCCGCGCCTCCGAGCAGCGAGACGAAGAGCGCCGCCCGGCGCCCCAGCCGGTCGGCGACCACGCCGGATACCGGACCGGCCCCGATGGCGCCGAGCCCCCAGAGCGAGACCAGCCCCCCCGCCTCGGCCACCGAGAGCCCGCGCTCCCGCGTCAGGTAGAGCGCCAGGAACGGGACCACGAAGCTGCCCACCCGGTTCACGAGAAGTCCCACCCAGAGCGCCCAGTAGGCGCGGGGCAGGCCGCCCACGAGCTCGCGCGTCGTGGCGCGCAGGGACGACGGGGAGGGGATCACGGCGCGCCCGTTGTAACCCGAAACGAGGACGGCCGCCCCGGAGGGCGGCCGCCATGGTGAAGCGCCGTGCGCGAGGCTCTAGGTGTCGAAGTAGAGCGCGTACTCGAGCGGGCTCGGGCGCATCCGGATGGGGTTCACTTCCTTGTCGTACTTGTACTGGATCCAGGTCTCGACCACGTCCTCGGTGAAGACGTCGCCCTTGAGCAGGAAGGCGTGGTCCCTGCGCAGGCACTCGAGCGCCTCCTCGAGCGAGCCGGGCAGCTTGGGCACGTCCTTCAGCTCCTCCGGCGTCATGCCGTAGATGTCCTTGTCGAGCGGCTGGCCGGGGTTGATCTTGTTCTCGATGCCGTCGAGGCCGGCCATGAGCATGGCCGCGAAGGCCATGTAGCCGTTGGCGGCCGGATCCGGCGAGCGGAACTCGATGCGCTTCGCCTTGGGCGACGGCGAGTACATCGGGATGCGGATCGACGCCGAGCGGTTGCGCGCCGAGTAGGCCAGGTTCACCGGCGCCTCGAAGCCCGGCACGAGCCGCTTGTAGCTGTTCGTGGTCGGGTTGCAGAACGCCGACAGCGCCGGCGCGTGCTTGAGGATGCCGCCGATGTACCACATGGCGAGGTCCGACATGCCCGCGTACCCGTCACCCGAGAAGAGCGGCTTGCCGCCCTTCCAGATCGACTGGTGGACGTGCATGCCCGAGCCGTTGTCGCCGTAGAGGGGCTTGGGCATGAAGGTCACGGTCTTGCCGTGCCGCCGGGCCACGTTCTTGATGATGTACTTGAACCACATCAGCTTGTCGGCCATGGGCAGCAGCGCGTCGAAGCGGATGTCGATCTCGGCCTGGCCGGCGGTGGCCACCTCGTGGTGCTGCCGCTCCACCTTGATGCCCATCGCCTCCATGATCGCGCACATCTCGGAGCGGATGTCCTGCTGGCTGTCGGTGGGGGCGACCGGGAAGTAGCCCTCCTTGTAGCGGGGCTTGTAGCCGAGGTTGCCGCCCGGCTCTTCACGGCCGGTGTTCCACTGCCCCTCCACCGAGTCCACCTTGTAGAAGGACTGGTTGACGCCGACCTCGTAACGGACCTCGTCGAAGATGAAGAACTCGGCCTCCGGGCCGAAGTAGGCGACGTCGCCGATGCCGGTGGACTTGAGGTACTTCTCGGCCTTGATGGCGATGTTGCGCGGGTCGCGCGAGTACGGCTCCTTGGTGATGGGCTCGACGATGTTGCAGATGAGCGACAGCGTCGGCAGCGCCATGAAGGGGTCCATCACGGCGGTGTTGGCGTCGGGCATCACCAGCATGTCGGAGGCGTGGATCGCCTGCCAGCCGCGGATCGACGAGCCGTCGAACCCGAGACCCTCCTCGAACACGGCCTCGCTGAGCTCGTCGATGGGGATGGTGAAGTGCTGCCAGATGCCGAGGAAGTCGTTGAACTTCAGATCGACGAACTGCGCCTTGTTCTGCTTGGCGAGGTCCAGAGCCTGCTTCGGGGTGATCGTGGCCATTGCGGAGATGTCTCCTGGTGGGGCGGAGGGTTGACGAGGCTCCGGATTAGCACGGTGCGTGCCAGCCGGATCTACTCCGATCGAGCCGTGATCGGGCATGCCTTTCGTGGGGTGTGCCCAAGAAACAGGCACTTGCTGCCCAGAAACCGGGCTCGGAAGGGTCCCCCCCCTCCTCCGGCCGGTGCTCGCCATCGCGGGCTCGCCCCGCCAGGGCTCCCCGACTAAAGCTCAAGAAATCGAGGGAGGGGACAATCGATCTGTCCCGTCCCGATACCCCCCACGTGTCACGAAAGTCAGGAGGCAGCGTGGAAGACCCGAGGAGCCAGGTCAGCCGGCTCTACAGGGAGCTCGGCCCGGTGGTCTACCGCCGGTGCCTCCGCCTGCTCGGCGACCGGGCAGCCGCCGAGGATGCCACGCAGGAGGTCTTCGTGAAGCTGCTGCGGGACATGGATCGGCTGAAGGACAGGGAAACCGTCCTCCCGTGGGTCTACCGGGTGGCGATGAACCACTGCCTGAACGTCCGACGGGACTCGCGCAGGCGGGGCCAGGACGGGCTGGCCCAGGACCTCGAGGTCGTGCCGGACGTGCGCGCCGACGGGCCCGACGCCTACCCCGACCGGCAGCTCGCCCAGGCCGTGCTCTCCCGCTTCGACGGGGAGACGCAGGCGATCGCGGTGGGCGTCCTCGTCGATGGCATGGAGCACGAGGAGATCGCGGCCGTCCTGGGAATCTCCCGCCGGACCGTCTCGCGAAAGCTCGGCCGCTTCCTCGAGAACGCCCGGAAGTTCCTGGCCCGCACGGGAACCGGCACTGCCGAATCGGACGAGGGTGCCCTCCCATGACCCGCTGCGCCTCCGAGATGGCGCTCGAGGCACACCTCTTCGACCAGGGCCGCTCCACGCTCGGGTCCCACGTGGAGGGCTGCGCCGCCTGCCGGGCGAGGCTCGCCCGCATGGAGCGGGAAGGGGAGGAGTTCCGCCGCTTCGTCCACCCGCGCACGGTCGACCGGCTGCTCGCCGCGCGGGAGGCTCCGGGAAGCGGGTGGGCCAGGTTCCTCGGAGCGCTGGTCCCGGTGGGTGGGCTCGCCGTGGCGGCGGCGTTGCTGGTCCTCACTCCCCGGCCGCCCGCCGACTACCTGGGCGTGAAGGGCACCGCGCTCTCCATGCAGGTCTGGGCGGGCTCGGTCGAAGGGGCCCGCGAGGTCGCCGACGGCGACCGCGTACCTGCGGCCGCGCTGCTTCGCCTCCGGGTGTCGTCCGGACGCCCGTGTAGCCTCTGGCTTCTCTCGGTCGACGCCGGGGGCCAGGTCTCGCGCCTCTTCCCCGCGCAGGGCGACGGGCCCGCCCCGGTGACGGGGGCGACGACGCTTCCCGGAGGGGTGGCCCTCGACGGGGAGGCCGGCCCGGAGCGGCTCTACGCGGTGTGCAGCGTGGACGCCGTCCCGCTCGCCCAGGTGGAGAGGTCGATCCGGGGAGCGGTGGCCGGGGATCCCGACGCCCTGCGCCGCGGCGCGGGCCTCACGGGGCTGCCGGACGGGGCGGCGCAGGCCACGATGCTCCTCGAGAAGGTCCGTTGAGCCTGCGGGCCGTCATCGCGGCGGCGGCCATCGCCGTCGCGATCGTGCCCTGCGCCGCGCACGCCGCGGCCCGCTTCGCCATCGTCGTGGGGAACGACGCGGGCGCGGCCGGCCGGCCACGCCTCTACTTCGCCGAGAAGGACGCCGACCGCGTCCGGTCCGCGCTCCTCGAGCTCGGAGACTTCACCGACGATCGGGTCGTCGTCCTCAAGGGGAGGAGCGCCGCGGCGATGCGCGAGGCCTTCGCCGCCACCGAGGCCCGCATCCAGACCACCCGCCGCTCCGGAGAGCGGGCGCTCCTGGTCGTCTACTTCTCCGGCCACGCCGGGTCGGTCGGTCTCGAGCTCGGCAACGACACCTTCTCGTACCAGGAGCTGCGCGCGCTCACGGCGGCGTCGCAGGCCGACACCCGGATCGTGATCCTCGACGCCTGCGAGTCCGGAGGGCTCACCCAGGTGAAGGGAGCCCGGCCGGCGCCGGCCATCGACTTCCCGCTTCCCAGCGACGAGAGCGCCCGCGGCACGGCCTTCATCACCTCGGCGGCGGTGGGGGAAGCCGCCCAGGAGTCGGCGGCGCTGGGGGGAAGCTTCTTCACCCACCACCTCGACGTGGGGCTGCGAGGGGCGGCCGACGCCGACGGCGACGGGCAGGTCACCCTCGCCGAGGCCTTCCGCTACACCTCGGCCCGCACCGTGGCCCAGACCGCCGGCACGCAGACCGGCATCCAGCACCCCACCTACGAGTTCCGCATGTCGGGGCGGGGCGACGTCGTCCTGGCCGACCTCCGGAAGGCGGAGTCCCGGCTGGTCTTCCCGGCCGACCCGGGCTCCACCTACTTCCTGCGCGGGCCGCGGGGGGTCCTCGCCGAGGTGCCGGCCCAGGCCACGCCGCTCTCGCTGGCGCTCCCCGCCGGCCGCTACGCCGTCGAGCGGCGCTCTCCCGACGGGAGGGCCACCGGCGAGGTCGTCCTCGCGGCGGGCGCGACCCTGCAGCTGCCGCTCCTCTCGCCCACGCGCTACGAGGTGGCGCGCGCCAAGGGAGGCCCCAAGCCCAACCTGGCCTTCGCCCAGGGCGGGATCGCCTGGTTCGACCTGAAGGGGCTGGGCGTCGCACCATCGGTCCGGGTCGGGGTGCGCAAGGAATTCGGCCCGGTGGGGCTCCGGGTGGCCTTCGACTGGGCCGGCAAGAACGTCAATGGCGGGTCCATCGACTACCAGTTCCAGTACTTCGGAGGCTCCGTGGCGCTGCTCTGGCCCGTCACCGAGAGCGCCTTCTTCCTCGAGATCGGACCGCAGCTCACCGGGGGATACGCGGCCCAGAGCCTGCCCGCCGCCCCCGCCTTCTCGTCGGGGATCCTCGGCGCCGGAGCGGCGGTCATGGCCTCGTTCCCGATCGGTCCGCTCCGCCTCGGGCTCGACGCCAGCGCATCGGCCCAGATCTACAGGCTCAACGACACGACGGTCGTCCGGCCAGGCGCCTCGGCCGGGTTGCTCCTGCTCTTCGGGTTCTAGGATGCGAAACGCCCCGCTCCTCTCCCTCCTCGTCGCCGCGGCGCTCGCGACCCCCGCCTGCACGAGGACGCTCGTCGACGAGGACGGGGCGAGCCTCGTCCCGTCCACCTGCTCCTGCACCGCACCCGCGGGCGGCAGCCCGGTGTGCAACCCCGGCGGCGCCTGCGACTACGTCTGCCAGGGAGACCTCCTCAAGTGCGGCGGCGGTTGCGTGACCTGCGTCCCGCCAGCCAGCGCGAGCCCGGCCTGCGTGCAGGGGGCCTGTGGCTTCAGCTGCAACAGCCCGGCACGCCTGTGCGCGGCTCCGCCCGGAGGCGCCGCCTCCTGCCAGGTGGAGAACGACCTCTCCTGCGGGACCACCTGCGAGCCGTGCGTGGGGCCCACCACCGGTCCCGGTCGCGGGGTATGCCAGCCCGGGCCGGCCCTCGGCGCCGGGACGTGCACCCTCGCCTGCGACGCCGGCAACCACGCCTGCGGCGGTTCGTGCTTCGCCGACGGCGACGCCGCCCACTGCGGCGCGGCCTGCCTCGCCTGCGCCGCTCCACCCAACGCCTCGCCGCTCTGCGAGGGGAGCGCCTGCGCCTTCGCCTGCAACCCGGGCTTCCTGCGCTGCGACGGCGGGTGCTGCAGGGGCGCGGCGGTCGCTGCCGGTGGCGAATTTGGCTGCGCGCTGCTCGACGACGGCCGCGTGAGCTGCTGGGGCGCCAACGACCGCGGGCAGCTCGGCGACGGCTCGACCACCTTCCGGCCCGTTCCGGGGAGGGTGATCGGGCTTCCCCCCGCCCCGGCCCGGGCGGTCGCGCTCGCGACCGGATGGGCCCATGCCTGCGCCGTCCTCTCCCCCGGCGGCCAGGTCTGGTGCTGGGGCGACAACACCACTGGTGAACTGGGCTCCGGCGTGGCCGGGCCGTTCTCCACCACGCCGGTCCTGGTCCCCGGGGTCGCCGGGGTGGCCGCGCCGGTCTCCGCGTCGGCGCCGCTTCCCATCGCCGCCGGCGGCGGGGTGGGCGGTTCCCCCCCCGCCCCCTTCGGCCACACCTGCGCGGTCGGTTCGGGCGGGCTCGTCTGCTGGGGAGCCAACGGTTCCGGCCAGCTCGGGGACGGGAGCACGGCCCAGAGCAGCATCCCGCGCGCGGTCTCCGGCGTGGCCACCGCCTCGGCGCTGGCGGCCGGGGAGCGGCACACCTGCGCGGCCGGACCGGGCGGGCTCGCCTGCTGGGGCGCGAACGGATCCGGGCAGCTGGGCGACGGGAGCACCGCGCAGAGCAGCCTCCCGCGTGCCGTCTCCGGGCTCCCCACGGCGGCCTTCCTCGCGGCAGGCCAGGCCTTCTCCTGCGCCATCGCAGGGGCGACGCCGCAGCTCCTCTGCTGGGGGGACAACGGCGAGGGGCAGGTGACCACCTCGCCCCCACCTCCGGTGATCCAGCTCGCGCCGGTCGCCCCCTCGCTCGGCGGCGGGTTCTCCCCGGGGCTCGTCGCCACGGGGCGCGCCCACGCCTGCGCGCTGGAGCCGGGTTCGGCCACGATCAAGTGCTTCGGCGCGAACGGGCAGAGCCAGCTCACCGGTGCTCCCACCGCGACCGGCAAGGTGGACGTGACACTCACCGGCCTGGTCGGGACCGCGAACACGGTCGCCGCCGGCGGCAACCACGCCTGCGCGCTCCTCACCGACGGGTCCGTGCAGTGCTGGGGCGCGAACGACCGCGGCCAGACCGGCACCGGGCAGCCTGGCGCGACCGTGAACACGCCCACCTTCCTCTCCGGGCGCTGATTCGCCCGGCTCCGCCGCAAGAGAAATGTCCCGTGCCGTCCAGGGCAAGTGTCACTTGCCCAGAAGGATGGCACCCAATTCTCCCCGAACGGAGCGGACATGAACGGCACGAAGTGGAATCACTCGATCGGTCTCCTGGCAGCGGCACTCCTCACGGCCTGCGGTGGCACGTCCACCGGCGTCGGCGGATCCAGCGGTACCACCGGAACGACGGGCACGACCGGGCCGACGGGCACGACCGGACCCACAGGCGCGACGGGCCCCACCGGGACGGCGGCTCTCACCGCCGGATCGCGGGGGGTGGTCACCGCCCTCTCGCCACTCACCGTGAATGGCGTCCGCTTCGACACCGGCACCGCCGAGGTCAGGGTCGAGGGGGAGAAGCGGACCGAGTCCGAGCTGCGCAAGGGGCAGGTGGTCCGGGTCCGCGGCGAGATCCACGGTCGCGCCGGGCGCGCCGCGATCGTCTCCTTCGACGACGACCTGCGCGGCATCGTGGACGACAAGGGCGGCAACCGGATGCGTGTCGGCGGCCACCAGGTCGAGATCGAGGACGAGACCGAGTTCGAGGACGAGACCCGCCGCGAGGACTCGATCCAGCCCGGGGAACGGGTCCGCGTCTCCGGGCATCGGTCCGCGACCGGCTCGATCCGGGCCACCCGCATCGAGAAGGAGGCGGGCAGCCACGAGGACTTCGAGGTGAAGGGGTTCGTCGCGGGCCTGGCCGCCACCGCCGTGCCTCCGACCTTCGCGCTGCGGATGACGCCGGACGGCGCCGACCTCTACCAGGTCGCGCTCGCCGCCGGCGCCTCGCTGCCCGTCGGGATGAAGGACGGCTCCTTCGTCGAGGTCCGCGCGGCCGCGAAGCCCGCCGCCGGCGCCATCACCGCCACCGCGGTCGAGCTCGAGGACGACCGGATCGGCGCGGAGAACGACGAGGTCGAGGTGGAGGGGCTGGTGACGGGCGGAAGCGCGACGGCCTTCTCCATCGGCGCCCAGGCGGTCACCACGTCGGCGACCACCACGTGGGAGAACGGCCTCCCCGCGGACCTGCTCCCCGGAGTGAAGGTCGAGGCCGAGGGAACCCTCGATGCAGGGGGAATCCTCGTCGCCCGCAAGGTCTCCTTCCGCTGGAACGTCCGGCTCCAGGCAGCCCCTTCGAGCGCCTCGGAGATCGCCCCGGGCGTGGGCACCTTCCAGGTCCTCGGGCTCACCGTCCACGTGGACGCACTGACCGAGTGGAAGTCGTCGGGGAGGGGAAGCGGCATCTCGCTCTCCAACCTCGGCACCGCGCCGGTGGAGGTCCGCGGCTACCGTGCCCGCAACGGCATCGACGTGATCGCCACCCGCGTCGAGCCGCGCAACGACGATCGCATCATCCTCCAGGGGCCGGTCTCGGCCGAGGACACCGTGGCACGGACCATCACCATCCTCGGGATCACCGTCCAGGCGGGCGGCGCGGCCTCGTTCCGCGCGATGGACGACGGCTCGCTCACCGCGGCGGCCTTCTTCGACGCCGTGACCCCGGACCAGAGCGTGGTGAAGGCCCGCGGCCGGGACGCGGCGGCACTCTCGGGCGCCACCTTCACCGCCGAGGAGCTGGAGATCGAGGGAAACACCCCATGACCTCCCTCCGACGCAGTGACCTCGCAGGCTTCGAGTTTCCTCTCCTCCTCGCCGCCACGCTCGTCGTCGCCGCCTGTGGCGGGTCCTCTCCCGACCCGGCCACGCCCGACGGGGGTGGCGGCGGGGGGGGCTCCACCGCCACCAGCCGCGGGGTCGTCACCGCGGGCGGCGGCCTGACCGTGAACGGGATCGCCTTCGACGTCTCCACGGCTCAGATCCGGATCGACGACAACCCCGGGCGCCCCGAGTCGGAGCTCAAGGTCGGCATGGTGGTCACCGTGAAGGGCTCCAAGGACGACGCCGCCGGCACGGGGCGGGCCACCGAGGTCGAGGCCCATCACGTGCTGCGCGGCAAGGTGGACGACAAGGGTGGAAGCGTGCTCCGGGTCGGCGGCCACGAGGTGGAGGTGGAGCACGCCACCGAGTTCGAGGATCGCCTGAACCGGCTCGGGTCGGTCGCGGTGGGCGAGCGGGTTCGCGTCCACGGCCACGCCACCGCCACCGGTCATTTCCGGGCCACCCGCGTCGAGAAGGAGACCGGCTCGGCCGAGGACTTCGAGGTGAAGGGGTTCGTCTCCGACCTCGATCGCGCGGCCGGCAAGTTCACCCTCAAGGTCACGCCCGACGCGGCCTCCAGCTACGCGGTGACGCTCGGGGTCGGCGCCTCCATCCCGGCCGGCGTCGTCGACGGTTCCTACGTCGAGGTGCGGGCAGCCGCCGCCCCGGTGGCCGGGGCGCTCGCCGCCACCGCCGTCCAGCTCGAGAACGCGAAGCTGGGCGGAGCGCAGGCCGAGGTCGAGGTCGAAGGCATCGTCACCAGCGGCTCGTCGGTCCAGTTCGTCGTCGAGGGGCAGGCCGTCGCGACCTCCGCCACGACCCGCTGGGAGAACGGCGTCCCCGGCGACATCGCACCCGGAGTCAAGGTCGAGGCGGAGGGAAGGCTCGACGCCGCCGGCGTGCTCCAGGCGGCCAAGGTCTCCTTCCGCGCCAGCCTGCGGCTCCAGGGTCCGGTCTCGGGCGTCACCTCCACGAGCGCACGCCAGGGGTCCTTCCAGCTCCTCGGGCTCACCGTTCGCACCGACGCCTGGACCGAGTGGAAGTCCTCGGGCGGCGGGGCCTCGCTCGACCTGACCACCATCGGTGCGGGCCCGGTCGAGGTCCGCGGTGTTCCCGGAACGGCCGGCGAGATCGTGGCGACCCGGGTCGAGTCCACCAACGACGACCGGCTCGTCCTCCAGGGACCGGCCTCCTCGAAGGACGTTCCGGCCGGGCGGCTCACCATCCTGGGGATCACCCTGCAGGCGGGCGCCGGCACCGAGTACCGCGACTCCTCCGACGCCGCCATCTCCGCCCCGGCCTTCTTCGACCTGGTGGTGGTGCCGCGCACGGTCGTGAAGGCCCGCAGCCGCGTTCCGATGACGGGAACGACCTTCACGGCCGAGCAGATCGAGATCGAGGGAAGCCTTTAGGGGATCAGCCCCGGGGCGGTCAGTCCCGGGGCTTCAGACCGAGGGCCCGCATGCGCTCGCGCAGCGTGTTGCGGTTCATGCCGAGCAGCTCCGCCGCCTTGAGCTGGTTGCCCTTGGTGCGGTCCATGGCCGCGGAGATGAGGGGGGCCTCCAGGGCGGCGAGCGCCGACTGGTAGCGCCCCCCTTCCGGCTCGGGACCATCGAGGAAGCCCTCGACGAAGCCGGTCAGCCCCTTCTCCCGGACGGCGCCGGCAGGCAGGAGCGGACCGAGGTCGCGGGCGGTGATGCGGGTACCCGGCAGGGCGAGCAGCACCCGCTGGATCACGTTCTGCAGCTCGCGGACGTTGCCGGGCCAGGAGTGGGCGAGGAGCAGGGGCTCGGCGTCGCGGGCCAGCGTGAGCGCCTTTCCCCGCAGCTGCTCCCCGTACTTGGCGGCGAAGTGGCGGGCCAGCAGGATGACGTCGTGGTCCCGCTCGCGCAGGGGCGGGAGCCGGATGGGCACCACCGCGAGCCGGTAGAAGAGGTCCCGGCGGAAGCGCCCCTCCTCCACCGACCGGGAAAGGTCGGCGTTGGTGGCGGCCACGATGCGGACGTCCACCGGGAGCGGGCGGGAGCCGCCCACCCGGTCGATCTCCCGCTCCTGGAGCACCCGGAGGAGCTTGGCCTGCAGCTCGACCGGCATCTCGCCGATCTCGTCGAGGAAGAGGGTGCCGCCGCCGGCAAGCTCGAACTTGCCCGGACGCCGCTCGGCGGCGCCGGTGAAGGCGCCCCGCTCGTGGCCGTAGAGCTCGCTCTCCATGAGGTCGCGCGGGATGGCGGCCATGTTGACGGTGATGAACGGGCCGCGGGCGCGCGCCGAGTTGGAGTGGACGGCGCGGGCCACGAGCTCCTTGCCCGTTCCGCTCTCGCCCATCAGCGTCACCGTCATCTCGGTGCGGGCCACCCGCCCGATCTCCTTGAAGACATCGACCATGGCCGGGGAGCGGCCGATGAGCGATTCGATCGGGGCGCCGTCGCGCCTGCGCTCCGGCTCGGGGGGGCGTGCTCCTTGCTCGGGGCGCTCGTCGTGGTCGGGCTCCGGGCCGATGGCGAGGTCCCGGACGATGCGCTCGACGCGGGCCAGGTCGAAAGGCTTGCCCAGGTAGTCCGCCGCGCCCCGCTTCATGGCCTCGACGGCCGAGCGCATCGTGTCCTCGGCCGTCATGACCACGATGAAGGGCGAGTCGCTGTGGCCGGAGAGCTCGCTGAGGAGCGTGAAGCCGTCGTCGCCGGGGAGGCGCACGTCGAGCAGCACCAGCCCGATTCCCCCGTGGCGACCGGTGCCGTGGCGGGCCAGCTCCTCCCGTGCCTGTTCGGCGCTCCCCGCCTCGATGTGGGGGGCGCCCGCCCGCTCGCAGGTGCGGGCGAGGACGAAGCGGACCGAGGGCTCGTCGTCGACGATGAGTACCTTGCGCATTTCCGCCTCGGTCATGCACCCCTTATGCCCGTTCCGTGGGCAGATGGCATGACCGGTTCCGGGGCAGGCCCACCCGGGAGCGGCTTCAACCCTGGACGAGGGGCACGAAGACCGCCGCCTCGGCGCCCCCAGTGGGGCGGTTGCGGACCTCGATCCGCCCGCCGTGGGCCTCGACGATCCGGCGCGAAACGGCCAGCCCGAGCCCCGTTCCCTGCGCCTTGGAGGTTGCGAACGGCGTGAAGAGCCGCCCCAGCATCGACTCCGGGATGCCCGGTCCGTTGTCGACCACGGCGATCCGGGCCAGCGTGGCCGTCCTCCCCCCCGACTGGCGAAGCCGGACCGGCGCGACCCCCGTCTCCATCGACACCTCCGCCCCCGGCGTCTCGCGGACCGCCTCCACGGCGTTGCGGAGCAGGTTCAGCACCACCTGGGTGAGCTTCTCCTGGTCCCCCAGGATCGCCGGGAGGGACGGGTCGAAGCGCTGCGAGAAGAGGATCCGGTCGCCGCCGGGGAGCCCCTTCGCGATCAGCATCACGTCGCGCAGCACGGTGTGGATGTTCACCGGGCCGGACAGGAGCGTGGCCGGGCGGGCCAGGTCGAGCAGCTCGCGGACGAGGCCGTCCACCCTGCGGGCCTCCTTCGCGATCACGAGCGCGTACTCGCGGGCCGCGCCGTCGGCCTCGCGGGCCAGCAGCTCTGCCGAGCCCTGCAGGCCGGCGAGGGGATTCTTGATCTCGTGCGCGAGCCCGGCCGCGAGCGCCTCGAAGTCGAGGTGCCGCTCCCCGTTCCTGCGGGCCCGGACGACGAGCACCGTGCCCGCGCAGGCCGCGCCGTCGAAGAGCGGGGAGGCCTCCAGCTGAAGGTGGGCCGACGGGTCGCGCGGGCTCACGAAATCGGCCCCGGTGGCCTCCTGGGCGCGCCGGACCCGCTCGGCGAGCGCCTCGAGCGGCGCCCCCCCGGGAAGGGCTCGCACGGGGAGCCCCACCGACCGATCGCGGCTGCGGTCGAAGAGCTCCTCTGCGGCTGGATTGAGGTGCAGGAGCCCACCGTCCGGCCCGACCAGGAGGACCGGGTCACCGATGGAATCGATCGCACCGCGAGCCAGCGCCGCCGGGAGCGGCGTGGCCTTTCCGGCTCGGGACACGGCGCCCCCCCTCTCGTTGCCGGGAAGCCGGCGCTAGAGGGCGTCCTCGCCCCGTTCGCCGGTGCGGATGCGGATCACCTCTTCGACCGGCACGACGAAGATCTTGCCGTCGCCGATGCGGCCGGTCTTGGCGGCGCGCTCGATGGCCTCGACCACCTTGGTGGCCAGGGCATCCGACACGACCACCTCGACCTTGACCTTGGGGAGGAAGTCCACGACGTACTCGGCGCCCCGGTAGAGCTCGGTGTGCCCCTTCTGGCGGCCGAACCCCTTCACCTCGGTCGCGGTCAGGCCGGCGATGCCGATCTCGGAGAGAGCCTGCTTCACCTCGTCCAGCTTGAAGGGCTTGATGATGGCTTCGACCTTCTTCACGGCGCACCCCTGTGGATGTTGAAGTTTTCCGACGCTACGCTTCCGCGGCGCGATCGGTCAAGCGCCGGGGACCGCCCGGCTCGGCGTTGATGCCCTCATCCGCTTCTGCCCGGAAACCGGGCTTGCATCTGCTCGCTTTCCGGACAGTCACCCGGCCCCGCGACCATGCATCGAAAGCATGCCCGCCGTCTTCGACCAAGGAGGAGCCCCCCTCGGTTGCGCCGGCGTCGGACAACGGGAAGGGATGGCTGCAACCGGCGGGCCACCGCGCAGCGGGGGATTTCACGGTGCCCCAGCCCGTCCTTGCGGTAGATCCTTCTCTCAATGGAATGGCTGCTCGCCGTCGTTGCCGCCGCGGCGGTCTTCGGGGTGCTGGCGATCGGGCACCACGCATTCTGGAGTCGCCGCCTCCGGGAGCCCATCCGGGACGACGGGATCGTCCGGGCCGTGACCCGCGACGGCTGGCAGCTCGCGATGGGAACAAGGCGTCCACGGGGGGCGGAGCGACGCCCCCCCGTGCTGCTCGTCCACGGCCTCGCCTCCAATCGCTGGGCGCTCGACTCCGGCGTGGCGTCGGTCTCGCTGGCCGCCCACCTGGCGGAAGCGGGATTCCGGACCTTCGCCCTCGACCTGCGCGGCCACGGCGACTCCCGGCGCCCCCCCCACGGCGCGCCCCCCTGGAGCTTCGACCACTACGTGAACGAGGACGTCCCGGCCGCGCTCGAGGCCATCCGTCGGGAGACCGGGGAGGAGCAGGTTCTCTGGGTCGGCCACAGCCTGGGAGCGGTGGCGGGGATGGTCTCCTGCCAGCTCCACCCGGAACGGATCGCCGCCATCGTCTCCATCGCAGGCCCCATGAGCTTCGACGTGGACGGACGCGTGGCCCGCTACCTCCGGCGCGGGGCCCTGGTGGACGGCCGATTCAACCGGACGCTCGCCGCCATGGTGGCGCCCTGGGCGGGGTTCGCCTACCCGCCCGCGGCCGAGCTCGCCATCAACGGGCGCAACGTCGATCGGGCGGTGTTCCGGCGGCTGCTGGCCAACGGGATCGAGGACGTCTCGGGCCCCCTCTTCCGGCAGCTCTCGGGCTGGGTGACCCAGGACGTCTGCCGCTCCGAGGACGGGGAGCGCGACTACCGGGCCGGACTCTCCTCCTGCCGCCAGCCGGCCCTCTTCCTGGCCGCGCCCCGCGATCCGCTCGCGCCCCCGGAGGTGGTGCGGACCAGCTTCGAGAAATGGGGCGGCCCCCGGACCTACGTCGAGTTCCGGCGCGACGCCGGCCACTCCGCCGACTACGGCCACACCGACCTGCTCGTCGGACGCAACGCCGCCGCCGAGGTCTTCCCGGTCGTTTCGGCATGGCTCGAGGCCCGGAGCCGTCCGGCCGGGGAGGGGGGCGAATGACCGCGATCCTGCTGGCCGCGCTGCTCGCGGCGCCGCTCGTCTGCCCGCCCGGGAGCCACCCGGTCGGAAGTCCGCCGCCCTCCGGCAGCGCCGAGTGGTGCGAGGGGCCCGACCGCGCCGGGGCCATGAAGCGACAGGGGCCGGCCCGCGACTACTACGAGGCCGACCTCATTCACGTGGAGTCAACATGGCGCGACGGCCAGCTCGACGGCCCCTGGCTGGAGCGCCACCGCGACGGGCGGAAGGCCCAGGAGGGGCGCTACCGCGCGGGCGAGAAGCACGGAGCGTGGACCTGGTGGTACGAGGACGGCAAGGTCGAGGAAGAGGTCTCCTTCGACATGGGGCGGCGCCACGGCCCGTTCCTCCAGCGCTGGCGCAACGGGAAGAAGCGCACCGAGGGGAGGTTCTGCTCCGGCCTGCAGTGCGGCCGGTGGGTCACCTGGAACGAGGACGGCCAGGAGCTGGGGGTGATCCAGTACGAGGAGATCCGCGGGAAGCCGTGAAGGCCGCGACGCCGATCGGGACGCTACGAGGCCCGCGGCGCCTTGCGCGCACGCTCCGACCCGATGAGCTGGTCGAAGGCCCTGGACGGGACCGGCACCGCGGTGAAGACCGCCACCAGGTCGTTGCCGATGGGGAGCGTGGACTCGACGCCCGGCTTCACCCAGACCCGGCCCGACCTGGAGAGCGAGAGCTCGGGGATCTGGACCGCGTAGTTCACGCAGACGCTGCCGGAGATCTCGCGCGAGGTGGTGACCCGGAGCACCATGCGCACCGCAGAGGGGGAGGCCGGGTCGCGCACCACCACCGAGGCGAGCTTGCCCTCGGGGCTGACCAGCCGGCTCTTCGCGACGGTGGCCCCGTCCTCGGTGCGGACCTCGAAGGAGACCAGGTCACCGACCGACCCGTCCTTCGCAGTCGATCCGGTGGCGCGGGCCGTCTGGGCCCGCACGATTCCCTCGGCGGAGGCCGCCCCCACGAGGAAGGCAACGGCGAGGATGGCGATGGCGCGGAGGGTTCTCACGGAGATTCCTGTCGGGTGTAGATAACCCGGACCGGGCACCAGGTCTCGGTCCGAGCCCAAGAAAACAGACAGTGCCAGGTAAAACTTCCCGAAAACGACCCGTTTGGGCTTACGGGCCGCGCCAGATACCCCCGGAAGGGTGGGCCCGCCCCAGCTTCTCCAGCCAGAGGAGGGCGGCGAGGCAGCTCCGCTCCGCAACCGGGAGGAGGAAGGGCGGAGTGTCGTCGTAGGCGACCCGGGTGACCTCGGAGAGCGTCCCTCCCGGGGTGAGGGCCGCCTCGACCTTGGCGGTCCGCAGGCGGCGGTGCTCCAGGTACTCGTCGAGCTTGGCGGCCGCCGAGGGGGCCGGAGACCCGTGCGCCGGGTAGAGGGTGCGGGCCGGGAGCCCGCGCAGCCGCTCGAGCGACGAGACGTAGAGCCCCATGTCCCCCTCGGGCGGATCGATGACCACGGTCGAGAGGGTGCTCACCATGTCGCCGGCCACCAGGGCCCCGCTGCGCTCGTCGAGGAAGCAGAGGTGACCGGGCGCGTGACCCGGAGTGAACAGGGCGCGCCAGCGGCCGTGCAGGAGCTCGCCGTCCTCGACCGGGAGGAACGACGCACCGCCGGCGAGGCGCCGGGCCGTCTCCGGGTGGGCCCGGACCGGGAGGCCCCGGGCGGCCAGCGGCGCCAGCCCGCCCACGTGATCCACGTGGTGGTGGGTGAGCCAGACCTCGCGGGCCGGCCGCCCCTCGGCGGCCATGATGGCGAGGATGCGGTCGAGCCGGGCCTGCTCGGCCGGATCGGGAGCCCCGGGATCGACGACCGCCACCCCGCCACCGGGCTCGAGATCGAGCACCCAGCAGTTGGTGTGGATGGCCGGCAGGAGCGTGGGGGTGCGCAACGACGCCAGCACCACGCCGCCCTGGAACTCGATGAGGAGGTCGGCGGGCGGATCGCGGAGCAGCGCCAGCGCCTCCGGCGGCGCGACGCGGTCCACGGCGGTGATGCCCCACCAGTTGGGCGGGTGGAGGAGCGCCTCGCCCCGTGCCCAGGACGCGAGCGCGCGCCCGGTGAAGACGAACTCGCCCCCGGAGAGCTCGCCGGGCCAGACCGATGCCTCCTGCCCGGCCGGCAAGCGCGCCAGGTAGAAGCGGGCGTCGAAGCGCACCGGGAAGGGCTCCGGCGTCACCCAGCGTCCGGCCGGGGAGAGCAGCGAGGGGTCGATGGCCAGCGCCTCCTGGAAGAGCAGGTCGGCGAAGGAGACCCGCTCCTCGAGCAGCGCGCGGCGCGCCTCGTCCCGGACCGCAGGCGGCAGCCTCTCCGCGCCCCGGGCCAGCAGCACGCCGGCCTCCTCGAAGAGCTCGCGGCAGGCCCCGGCCACGTGGGCCGCCTCCTCCCCCTCGAGCCCGGCCACCGGCACCCGGGAGTCCTCCTCGTCGATCCTCCCGCCCGGGAAGGCGTGGAACCCCCCGGCGAAGCGCAGGCCGTCCCCGCGCCTGACCCAGAAGACCTCGCGCCCCTCCGGCCCCTCGCGCCAGAGGATCACCGCGGAGGCCGGGCGGGTCCGCGCCGGCGGGGGAGGGGCCGGCATGCCGGGGAGGGCCTCGCTCATGCGATCCGCACCAGCTCCTGCTGGAGCTTCGAGTAGATGCGCGGTCCACCCGGAGTGAGGACGACGTCGATCTCCAGCCGCACCCCCATGCCCTCCTCGGGGAGGTAGATGCCCGGCTCGATGGAGAAGGCGGTGCGCTCGAGCAGCACCCGGGTGTCGTGGGTCTCGAGGTCGTCCATGTTGGCCCCGTCGCCGTGCGGCGACGCGAAGCCGATGGAGTGGCCGGTGCGGTGGACGAAGCGCTCGCCGTAGCCCTTCGAGGCGATGTGGTCGCGCACCACCCGGTCCACCTGCCAGCCCTCGAGCCGCTCCCTGGCCCGGAAGGCCCGCTCGACCAGGCCGAAGCCGGCGTCGCGCCCGTCGGCGGTGACCCGGAAGATCTCCTGCACCTTGGGTGGAGGGCGATCGCCGCAGAAGGCCATCCAGGTGATGTCGGCGTAGGGGTCGTCGGCGCGCGGCTCCCGGGCCCACAGGTCGATGAGCAGGAGGTCCCCGCCGCGGATGGGCGTGGGGCGCTCCCGAGACGGCACGTAGTGGGGATCGCCGGCGTGGCCGTTCACCGCCACGATGGGCGGGTGGTCGGTGACGAGGCCGCGCTCGGCGAAGCGGGCCATGAGCAGGTCCTGGATCTCGTGCTCGGCGGGCTCGCGGCCGCGGCGGTGCTCCTCGCCCACCCGGGCGAAGGCCTCGTCCTTGGCCTCGTCGATGGCCCGGCAGGAGCGGGCGTGGCTCTCGATCTGCCGGTCGTCGAGGCGGTAGAGGAACTGCTGCACCAGCTCGCCCGAGGAGACCACCTCGGCGCCCAGCGAGCGGACCAGTTCCAGCGTGCCGGCGTCCACCCGCGAGAGGTACGGGATGCCGGCCATGGGGAAGTACTCCATGGCGAGCCGCCGGCCGGGGAGCCCTTCGAGCATGCGCTCCAGGCCGGCCCGGAAGGACTGCCAGGAGGCGTAGCTCTCGCGCCGGCCCGGGACGTGGGCCGGGAAGGAGCCCCGCTCGATGGCGTGGACGAGGAGGCGCGGCTCGCCGCGGGCCGGGACGAGGTAGGCCCAGCGCCGGGTGAGCATGTGGCCCCCGAGCCCCAGCGCGCCGATGGCGGTGGGGTTCTGGCCGTGGAAGTCGTAGAGGAGCCAGCCGTCGAGCTCCTGGGCGGCGAGGGCCTGCTGCAGGGCCGGGATGTCCATGGTTCGACCTCCAGGACCGGGTGGCTAGATGGGCACCCGGTAGCGCTTGCCCGGCGGCGGCTCGAGGGGGATCTGGTGCAGCCGGATCGAGTTGGTGGCGCCGGGCTCGCCCAGCGGCGACCCGTACACGATGATGACCCGGTCGCCGGGGCCGGCCAGGCCGTCGGCCAGCAGCCGCTCCGAGACCATCCGCGCCATCGCGTCGGGGTCGCGGACCGGCTCCAGGATGCGCGGGTGGACGCCCCAGTAGAGGGCCATGCGCCGGCGGATGGGCTGCTCGGGCGAGAAGGCCACGATGGGGACGTGAGGGCGGTAGCGGGAGAGCAGGCGAGCCGTCGTTCCACCCACAGTGAAGCAGGCGATGAGGCGGGCGCTGGCCTCCAGGGCGGCACGAACCGCCGCGGAGGCCACCACGTCGTTGAAGGGCACCGGCGGGGGAGGGGGCTCGACCGGGCGCAGGCGGGAGAGGAAGTAGTTCCGCTCGGCCTCGCGCACGATGCGGTCCATGGTCTGGACTGCCAGCAGCGGGAATCGGCCGCTGGCCGTCTCCCCGGAGAGCATGACCGCGTCGGCGCCGTCCCAGACGGCGTTGGCCACGTCGCTGGCCTCGGCGCGGGTCGGGCGCGGGTGCTGCATCATCGAGTCGAGCATCTGGGTGGCGATGATGACCGGCTTGCCCAGCTGGTTGCCCCGGTCGACGATCGACTTCTGGAGGATGGGAACCCGCTCGGCGGGCACCTCGACGCCCAGGTCGCCGCGCGCCACCATGAGCCCGTCGGCCGCCTCGGCGATCTCGTCGATGTTCTCGAGCGCCTCGGGCTTCTCGATCTTGGCGATGAGCGGGACCACCCGGCCCAGCGCCCGGAGCTCGGCGCGGGCCTCCTCGACGTCTCCGGCGGTGCGCACGAAGGAGAGGGCCACGTAGTCCACGCCGTGCCTGGCGCCGAAGGCCAGGTCGGCCCGGTCCTTCTCGGAGAGGGCGGAGACGCGCAGGGCCACGCCGGGCAGGTTGATGCCCTTGTGCTCCTTCAGCCGCCCGCCCTCGACCACCTGGGCGGTGACGCGGACGCCGTCGGTGTCGAGCACCTTGAACTCGAGCAGGCCGTCGTCCACGAGCAGCCGGTCCCCCTTGCGGACGTCCTGGGCCAGGAAGGGGTAGGTGGTGGAGATGAGGTGCTCGTCGCCCAGGATCTCCTTCTCGGTGGTGATGACGATGGTGGCGCCGGTGACGAGCGGCACCCCGGCGCGGCCGGCCTGGAGCGGGCCGGTGCGGATCTTCGGCCCCTGGAGGTCCTGCAGGATGGCCACGGGCCGCACGAGCTGCCGCGATGCGGCGCGGATGCGCTCGATGACGGCGGCGTGGTCGTCGTGGGTGCCGTGGGAGAAGTTGAGGCGGGCGACGTCCATGCCCAGCTCGAGGAGCTTCAGCACGACGTCGGGGGATTCGCTGGCGGGACCCAGGGTGCAGACGATCTTTGCGCGGCGCACGATCCGGTGGATCTACCGCGTTTGCGGTCGCCGCGCCTCCCGGATCGCGTTCCGACCCCGGATCGGGGTGGGCTACGCCGGGTCCTGGGCGCTCCGGCCCTGGCGCTTCCTGATGGCGGAATCCCCGGCGAAGTCCTCACGAAAAATTCACTTGCGCCGGTAACGCGAACGGACCATTACATCCCGCGAATGACCATTCGCACGTCGTCGGCCCGGCGCGCCCGCACCCGCGCGCACGCCCGCCGGGACATCCTCGAGTCGGCCGCCCGGGTCTTCGCCCGGCGCGGCTACGCCGCCGCCACGCTGGCCGAGCTGGCCCGGTCCGCCGGCTACGCCGCCCCCTCGCTCTACCGGTACTTCGGGAGCAAGGAGGAGATCTTCGAGAGCCTCCTGGCCCTGGTCTCGGCGGAGATCCAGGAGGTCTTCGACGCCCCGGTGGACCGGTCCGTTCCCCTGCCCGGGCGCCTGGCCGCGCTCTTCGTCGCCCTGCACCGGGTGGCCGAGGAGCGGGGCGAGACCATGGACCTGCTGGCCGCGCAGGTGGACGCCGTCGAGCGGCAGGCCCGCCTGGAGCGGCTCCTCGAGTCCTGGCTGCGCCGCCACGTCGGGCGCCGCGAGCTGCGCGTCCCCCTCCCGCTCGCCGCGCGCGCCATGGCCGGCATCCTCTTCGCCCTTCGACACGGCACGGGCCGGACCGGGAACGATCCCGGCCAGATGGCCCGAGCCGCCGCCGACCTCGTCCTCCACGGAGTGTCCGCATGAGCCACCGCACCGTCTCGAAGCTCCCCGCCGCGCTCGCGGCCCTCCTCCTCTCCGCCTGTGGATCGGGCGCCGGGAAGGCCAGCCTCCCCACCGCCGGCCCGGAGGGGCGTGCCGTGCGGGTGGCGAAGCCGGCCACGCGCATGGAGACCGGGCTGGCCCGGGCCACCGGGATGGTGCGCGCCAAGGAGGAGGCGGTCCTCTCCGCCCGGGCCAGCGGCCAGATCAAGCGGGTCCTGGTCGAGGTGGGCGACCGGGTCCGCACCGGCGCGCCCCTCGTGGAGATGGACCCGGTGAACGCACGCATCGGGCTGGAGAACGCGCAGGCAGCCGAACGCCTGGCCGTCGCCAACCTGGGCGTGGCCGACCGCGAGGTGGCCCGCTCCAAGATGCTCTTCGAGGCGCAGAGCCTCCCCGAGGCCGGTTACGACCGGGTCAAGACGGGCCGGGACGTGGCCGCCGCCCAGCTCGACCAGGCCCGCGCCGCGCTGGCCGGCGCCAAGCAGATGGTCGCCGACACGATCATCGCAGCACCCTTCGCCGGGGTGGTCACCGCCAAGTTCCACAACGCCGGCGACACCGTGACCCTCATGCCGGTCACCCCCATCGTCACGGTCACCGACGTGGATCACCTGGAGGTTCGCCTGGCCGCCCCGGAGTCCATCGAGAGCTTCGTGCGCGCCGGGCAGGTGATCGAGGGCGTGCTCACCCCGTCCGGCCAGCGCTTCCAGGCAAAGGTCCGCATGAAGGGATCGGTGGTCGATCCGCAGTCCCGCACCATCGAGGTGCTGGCCGACGTTCTGAAGGGACCCGGTCCGGCCATCCGCCCGGGCAGCCTCGCCAACGTGGACTTCGGAGGCTTCGGCGAGAAGGACGGGCTCTACCTGCAGGCCGGGGCGGTGCGCACCGACGCCAGGGGCGCCCACGTGCTCGTGGCAGCCGGAGGCAAGGCGGAGCTTCGCGCCGTGCAGGTGGCGCCGCTCAACCCCGGGACGGTCCTGGTGAAGGGCGGGCTCGCCCCCGACGCCCTGGTGATCCTCGATCCGGGCGCGCTCCAGCCCGGCGACGCGGTGGTGCCCATCGCCGCCGAGGGGGCCAAGTGAACCCCATCCGCACCTTCATCGCGCGCCCGGTCTTCACCGGGATGCTCACCCTGGTGCTCATCGTCTTCGGCATCGTGGCCTATCCGCGCATCGGCGTGGATCAGTTCCCCGAGGTCGACTTCCCCATCGTCACCGTCACCACCATCCTCCCCGGCGCCGACCCGGAGACCATCGAACGCAACGTCACCAAGCCGCTCGAGGAGGCGCTCAACACCCTGCCCGGCCTCGACACGCTCCGGTCGGTCAACGTCGAGAACGTCTCGCAGGTGGTCATCCGCTTCGACCTGGAGCGCAAGGTGGACGTGGCGGCCCAGGACGTCCGCGACCGGGTCCAGGCCACGCTCTCCAAGCTGCCGCGCGAGATCGAGACCCCCATCGTGGAGAAGTTCGACATCGGCGCCGCGCCGGTGGTCACGCTGGCCTTCTCGGCGCCGCTCCCCATCGAGCGGCTCACCAAGATCGCCGAGGACGTCGTCAAGCCGGCCCTGCAGCAGATCCCCGGGGTGGGCGCGGTGGAGCTGGCCGGCGGACGCAAGCGGGAGATCACCGTGGTGGTCGACCCGAAGGCCCTGACCGGCTACGGACTGACCCCCAACGACGTGGTCGGGGCGCTTCGGGCACAGAGCATCGACGTGCCCGGCGGCCGGACGCTGGAGACCGGCGTGGAACGCTCGGTGAAGGTCGCGGCCGAGGCCCGTTCGGTGGAGGCACTGAGGGCGCTCATCGTGGCCAGCCCCCGCGGGACCCCGGTCCGGCTCGGCGACGTGGCCCGGGTGGAGGACGGCCCGGCCGAGGCCCGCAGCTCGGCGGCGCTGGGAGACCGCAGCGCCATCGGGCTCGTGGTCCGCAAGCAGTCCGGCGCCAACACCGTGCAGGTGGCCGAGCGGATCAAGGCGGCGCTGGCCGGGATCCAGGGGCAGCTTCCCCCGGGCAGCCGGGTGGCCATGGTGGTGGACGGGGCCAAGTTCATCCGCTCCTCCATCTCGGCCGTGCAGGAGGACATGATCCTGGGCGGCATCCTGGCCGTGGTGGTGGTGCTGATCTTCCTGCGCAACGTGCGCTCGACGCTGGTGTCGGCGGTGGCGCTCCCCACCGCCATCATCGGGACCTTCGCGGTGATGCAGGCGCTGGGCTTCACCTTCAACATCGTCACCATGCTGGCCCTCACCCTCTCCATCGGCCTGCTCATCGACGACGCCATCGTGGTCATCGAGAACATCGTGCGCCACCTGGAGCACGGCGAGAGCCCGGAGGTGGCCGCCGAGAAGGGCACCGGCGAGATCGCGCTGGCGGTGCTGGCGGTGACGCTCGCGGTGGTGGCGGTCTTCGTCCCGGTGGCCTTCATGAAGGGGCTGATGGGGCGCTTCTTCTACCAGTTCGGGGTGACCGTCGCGGTTGCGGTGCTCATCTCCTACTTCGTCTCGATGACGCTGACGCCCATGCTCTCGGCGCGCCTCCTCAACGAGCACGTCGGTCAGGGGCCCGTGTCGCGGGCCATCGAGAAGGTGCTGCGGGCCATCGAGGGCGCCTACCGCCGGGCGCTCGGCTGGCTGCTCGGCCACCGCGGGATCACCGTCGGCGCGGCCGTGCTGGTGCTGGTCTTCACGGTCTTCCTCGCCACCAAGCTCAAGTTCACCTTCCTCCCCACGCAGGACATGAGCGTGGTGAAGGTCACGCTGGAGATGCCGGCCGGCACGACGCTGGCCGAGACCCAGCGGCAGCTCGACGATCTTTCCCGGCAGCTGCGCGGGGTGGCGGGAGTCACCGAGGTCTTCTCGGTGGCCGGTGGCGGCGCGCGCGAGGAGGTCAACAAGGGGGACATCACCGTCAACTTCGTCCCCATCGCCGAGCGGCGCTACGGCCAGTCCGAGCTGAAGGAGCACCTGCGCAAGGTCCTGCGGGCCAGCCCGTCCGCCCAGCTGGCCGTCCAGGACTTCAACGCCGTGGCCGGCGGCGGCAGCCGTCCGCAGATGGTCCAGTTCAACCTTCGTTCCACAGATCCCGAGGCGTTGCTGGCCGCGGTGGAGAAGACCCGCCTCGCCATGAAGGGAAACCCGGGGTTCGTAGACATCGACACCACCTGGCGCAGCGGAAAGCCGCAGCTCGACGTCGAGGTCGACCGGGAGCGGGCCGCCTCCTTCGGCATCCCGGCGGCCGCGGTCGGGCAGAACATCCGCGCCCTCATGGCCGGTGACAAGATCGCCGACTTCCACGAGGGGAGCGACACCTGGGACATCAAGCTCCGCCTCCCCCCGGAGGTGCTCTCCGACCCGGCGGCGCTGGGATCGATCCCGGTGCGGGCTCCCACCGGCCAGCTGGTCGAGCTGCGGACGATCGCCAACGTGAAGGAGGCCCTCGGCCCCTCCCAGATCGAGCACCAGGCGCAGATGCGCCAGGTGACGCTGCTCGCCGACCTCCGCAGCTACTCGCTGGGCGAGGCGATGGCGTTCCTCGGCGACTTCGCGAAGAAGGAGCTGCCGCCCTCGGTCACCACCGACTTCGAGGGGCAGGGGCGCGAACTGGGGGACGCGGCCAAGGCCTTCGTGCTCGCCCTGCTGCTCGGGGTGGTGCTCGTCTACATCATCCTGGCCGCCCAGTTCGAGAGCCTCATCCACCCCTTCACCATCATGATGTCGCTCCCCTTCGCGGTCATCGGCGGCATCGCCGGCCTGCTCGTCACCGGCCAGTACATGTCGATGATGGCCATGATCGGCTTCATCATGCTGATGGGGCTCGTCACCAAGAACGGCATCCTGCTGGTCGAGTTCACGAACCAGCTGCGCGCCGCCGGCAAGACGACGCGCGAGGCGCTTCTCGAGGCCGGTCCCATCCGGCTCCGCCCCATCCTCATGACCACGGTGGCCATGATCGCCGGCATGATCCCGGTGGCGCTGGCCCGCGGCGACGGCGCCGAGACCCGCGTTCCCATGGGGGTCGCCATCATCGGCGGCCTGCTCACCTCCACGGTGCTGACGCTGGGGATCGTGCCGGTGGTCTACTCGCTCCTCGACGAGGCGCGGGCGCGGGTGATGCACCGGCGAGATGCGCGGCGAGCCAAGGCGGCGGAGGCCCACTAGGAAGGAGCCGTGGAGCACGTCGCCAACCAGGACGCCCGCGGCCTCGCCCGGCTGCTCGGCGTCGAGCTCGCCGACGCGCGCCGGCTGCTCGGGGCGGCGGTGGCCCGCGGCAAGACGCTGCGCGACGCCCGCAACGTCCGGCGCGAGATCCTCGACCGCGCCGCCGCCACCCTCTCCGAGGAACGGTTGCGGGTCGCCCACCGCGAGGACGCCGCCGACGGCTTCCGGCGCTACCTCTTCGAGCTCAAGGACGGAGCGCACGTCGAGTCGGTGCGCATCCCGCTCTTCGACACCCACCACACCCTCTGCCTGTCGTCCCAGGTGGGCTGCGCGCTGGCCTGCTCCTTCTGCGCCACCGGACGGCTCGGGCTCACCCGCAACCTCGAGCCCTGGGAGATGGTCGGTCAGTGGATGGAGGTCCGCCGGGACAGCCAGCTCCCCATCACCGGCGCGGTCTTCATGGGGCAGGGCGAGCCCTTCCACAACTACGAGGCGGTGATCGCCGCGGCCTACGTGCTCTGCGATCCGGCCGGCGGGCGCGTGGACGGCCAGCGCATCTCCATCTCCACCGCCGGTGTCGTTCCCATGATCCGGCGCTACACCGCCGAGGGGCACAAGTTCCGGCTCTGCGTGTCGCTCAACTCGGCCATCCCGGAGAAGCGGGCGGCCCTCATGCCGGTGGAGCGGGGCCAGCCGCTCGACGAGCTGGTGGACGCGGTGCGGGAGCACGCGGCGGCGCGCGGACGGGTCACGCTCGAGTACGTGATGATGGCCGGCGTGAACGTGGGGGAGGAGGACGCCCTGGCGCTGGGGCGGCTGCTCTCCGGTATCCCGGTGCGGCTCAACCCCATCGCGGTGAACGACGACTCCGGCCGCTACCGGCCTCCGACGGAGGCGGAGTGGAACGCCTTCCGCGACGCGCTGGCGCGCCACCTGCCCGGGCAGCCGATCGTGAGGCGGTACTCGGGTGGGGGGGACCGGAACGCGGCCTGCGGGATGCTGGCGGGGACGGTGCGGTAGGGGGGGGGCTTCAGGGTTTCGGGCGGGTCTTCGTGGGTGCGGGGGGTGGTGGTTCGGGAGGCGGTTCCGTCGGTGGTTCTTGCGGCGCCTGGTCAGGCGCCGCTGCTGGAGGCGCCGCCGTTGAAAACACGTCCAGGTTCTGCAGGAGCTCGAGCCGCTCGAGGAGTTCCAGGTTCTCGATG
>CAIQRS010000055.1 GCA_903874275.1 uncultured Anaeromyxobacter sp. | reverse complement strand
CTCCCAGGGAGACCTGAACCACTGGCTGGTGCGCAACCGCGAGGGGCAGATCCAGGACCTGGTGGATTACGTGACCGGGAAGTACCCGGCCTGAGAGCCCCGGCCGGCCGTCACCCGTCCTTCTTCCCGGCGCGCAGCCGCGCCAGGCGCTCGAAGAGCTCGCGCTCGAGCCCGCTCCCCGACGGGCTCACGATGCGCGTGCCTCGCAGCGCGTCGGGCAGGTACTCCTCGGCGACGTAGTGCCCCTCGAAGTTGTGCGGGTAGCGGTAGCCGCCCCCGTATCCCATCGACTCCATGAGCCGGGTGGGCGCGTTGCGCAGCGAGAGCGGCACCGGGAGCGGCCCCTTCTCGAGCACGAGCTTGCGGGCCGCAGCGTAGGCGGCGATGACCGTGTTCGACTTGGGCGCCAGCGCCAGGTAGGTGGCGGCCTGGGTGAGGGGAAGCACCCCCTCGGGCATGCCGGTGAGCTCGAGCGCCTGCAGGGCGGCGGTGGCGACCACGAGCGCCTGGGGGTCGGCGTTGCCCACGTCCTCGGCGGCGAAGATCACCATGCGCCGCACCACGAAGCGCGGCTCCTCGCCCCCCTCCAGCATGCGGACCATGTAGTAGACGGCGGCGTCCGGGTCGGAGCCGCGCATCGACTTGATGAAGGCGCTGGCCAGGTCGTAGTGCTGCTCGCCGGCCTTGTCGTAGGGCAGCGGCTTGTGCTGCATCGCCTCCTCGGCGTCGGCCGCGGAGATCTCCTCCCGCCCGGTGAGGCGCACCGCGGCGGCGGCCGACTCGAGCGCGACCAGGGCCCGGCGCGCGTCGCCGTAGGCCGATCGGGAGAGCGACTCGCGGGCCTCCGTGGAGAGCCGGATGGTCCCGCAGAGCCCGCGCGGGGAGGCCACCGCCCGGTCGAGCAGCGTCCCCACCTCCTCGTCGGTGAGGGCCCGCAGCGTCACCACCCGGCAGCGGGAGAGGAGCGCACCGTTGATCTCGAAGGAGGGGTTCTCGGTGGTGGCCCCGACCAGCGTGACCGTCCCGGCCTCGACGTGGGGGAGGAAGGCGTCCTGCTGGGACCGGGAGAAGCGGTGGATCTCGTCCACGAAGAGGATGGTCCGCTGCCGGTGCAGGCGGCGCCGCTCGCGGGCCGCCGCGACGATCTCGCGGATCTCCTTCACCCCGCCCAGCACCGCCGAGAAGGGGACGAAGGTCGCGCCGGTGCGCTCGGCCACGATGTGCCCGAGGGTGGTCTTCCCGGTGCCGGGAGGGCCCCAGAGGATGAGGGAGGGGACCTGGTCGGCCTCGATGGCCCGGCGCAGGGCGCTCCCCGGCCCGAGCACGTGCTCCTGCCCCACGAACTCCTCCAGGCGGCGCGGGCGGAGCCGCTCCGGGAGCGGCTTGCCGGCGTCGTCCCGGTCGAGGGCGTGGTCGAAGAGGTCCATGGGGCCGGGACACTATATATTGCTGCGGATGGAAGCCCTCGCCTGCCCCGTCCCGCGCCGGATCGGCATCGTTCCGAAGAAGAGCTCGGCCGAGGCCGTCGAGACCGCCCACTACGTCGAGAGCTTCCTTCGCGCCAAGGGCGTGGACGTCCTGCGCGACGAGGTGGCGGTGGGCCGGGACGCCGACCTGGTGGTGGTCCTGGGCGGAGACGGCACGCTCATCCACGCCTCGCGCCTGCTGGCCGGGCGCCCGGCGCCCATCCTGGGCATCAACATGGGCAGCCTGGGCTTCATGACCGAGGTCCCGCAGAGCGACATGTACCCGGCGCTCGAGCATGTGCTGGCCGGCCAGTCCACCGTGTCGCCCCGCATGAAGCTGCGCATCCACCTGCACCGCGGGGGGACGAGCGGCGAGCCCGAACTCGACGCCGAGGTGCTGAACGACGCGGTCATCTCCAAGGGGGCCCACTCCCCCATGGCCGAGCTCGACACCTCGTACGGGGAGTCCTACCTCACGAACTACAAGGCCGACGGGGTGATCATCGCCACCCCCACCGGCTCCACCGCCTACTCGCTGGCGGCGAACGGCCCCATCGTCTACCCGACCATGCGGGGGGTGATCATCAACCCCATCTGCCCGCACACCCTCACCCAGCGCCCGCTGCTGGTCCCCGACGACTTGCCCATCAACGTCGTCCTGCTGAACGACGCCAAGGTCTTCCTGTCCCTCGACGGCCAGGAGGGGGTGGCGCTCTCCCGCGGCGACCGGGTCCAGGTGAAGTCCTCCCCGAACCGGGTGCTCCTGGTCCAGAACCCGGCCTTCCACTTCTTCGGGATCCTGCGGGCCAAGCTGCGCTGGGGCGAGCGCTGACCTCCGGCTCCGGCGTCCCCTAAGGGAAGCGAAGCCCGAAGGTGGCGAGCAGCAGCGTGCCGTCCATGTCCACCGTGCCGAACCAGTACGTCGGGGAGAGCCACAGGTACCCGGCCTCTGCGCCGATGGTGAACATGTCGCCGAAGGCCAGGTCCACTCCGCCGCCGGCCTGCGCGGTGAAGGCCACGGTGTCGTGGGTGCCCGTGTTCAGGACCGCACGCGACGGCGCGAAGCCGACGCCCCCGAAGACGAAGGGGATGGCGAGCCCGAGGGGGAGGCGGCCGCGGGCCCGGAACACCACCGGGAAGCAGTTCTCCTGGAGCAGGTTTCCGGCCCGGGTGTTGACGAGCCCGGCCCAGACCGAGGCGCCGAAGTACGCGGAGTCCCAGCCCACCGAGAGCGACGCCGCCGGGGCCGCCTCGAGGACGCCGAAGGACGAGGTGCCCGAAGGCAGGTAGGCCCCGCCGGAGATGGCGGCGGTGATCTCGGCGCGCGTCGCCGCGGGGGAGGCCAGGAGGGCGAGAAGGAGCAGGCGCGAGGCGCATCGGCGGAGGGTCACGGGCGAAGCCTATCCTGCGCCCGGGGGGGGCGGCGGCGGGAAGGAAGGGCTGAACGGGCCGTCACCTGAAAGCTTGCGCAGTGTCAGGGGGCGGTGGCACACTCCCGCCCATGCTGACGACCTTGCGCATCACGGGTTTCGCGGTGGTGGACCAGGTGGAGGTCCGGTTCGGCCCGGGACTGAACGTCCTCACCGGCGAGACCGGGGCGGGCAAGTCGCTCCTCGTCGGGGCCCTCCACCTCGTGCTCGGGGGGCGCATGAGCGCCGACCTCCTGCGGGAGGGGGCGGACGAGGCCTCGGTCGAGGCCCTCTTCGAGCTCCCGGCCGACCACCCGGCGCTCGCGCGCCTGGAGGCGGCAGGGGTCCCGGCGCGGGACGGGGCGGGGGACGGGGTCGCCGAGTTGCTGGTGCGCCGCGTGGTGTCCCGGGCCGGCCGGGGCAGGGTCTTCGTGAACGGCACGCTCTGCACCGTGGCCATCCTGGAAGGTGCGATGCGGGGCGTGGTGGACGTGACCGGCCAGCACGAGCACGTGTCCCTCCTCGACACCGGAACCCACCTCGACCTCGTGGACGCCTTCGCCGGGGCGGCGGCGCCCGGCGGCCTGCGCGCGCGGTACCGGGAGGCCTTCGAGGCCCTGTCGGCGCTGGTGCGGGAGGAGCGGGCGCTGGCCAACGACGAGGGGGAGCGGGCCCGCCGCGCCGACTACCTCTCCTTCCAGCTCGAGGAGCTCGACGGGGTGGACCCGAGCCCGGGCGAGGACGCCCGGCTCGACCAGGAGCGCAAGGTGCTCGCAGGCGCCGCCCGGCTCGCCGAGGCGGCCCGCGGGGCCGAGGCCCTCGCCTATGGCGACGAGGGGAGCGCGTCCGAGCGCATCGGTCAGGCCCTGCGGGCGCTCCAGGAAGCCTCGGCGCTCGACCCCCGCCTCGAGCAGATCCTTTCCCTGCTTCGCTCGGCGGCAGCCGAGGTGGAGGAGGCCGGGCGCTCCCTCACCCGTTACGCCGGAGCGCTGGGCGGCGACCCGGACCGGCTCGCCGAGGTGGACGACCGCATCGCGGCCCTGCGCGGCATCGTCCGCAAGCACGGTGGCAGCCTGGAGGCGGCGCTCTCCCGCCGCGAGGCCATGAAGTCCGAGCTTGCCGGGCTCACCGGCGCGGAGGGTCGGCGCGCCCAGGTGGCCGGGGCGGTGGCCGTCGCGGCAGGCGAGGCGGCAGGGCTCGCGGCCGAGCTGGGGCGGGAGCGGCGGCGGGCCGCCCAGGCCTTCCGCCGGGCGGTGGCCGAGGAGCTCGAGGGGCTCGCCATGTCACGCTGCCGCGTCGAGGTGGCCTTCCCGGCTCCGGCGGGCTGCGTCGAGGCGGGAGGCCACCGGCTCGCCGCGGCCGGCGCAGAGACCGCCGAGATCCTCATCGCCCCAAACCCCGGGGAGCCGGCCCGCCCGCTCGGCCGGGTGGCCTCCGGGGGGGAGCTCTCGCGGGTGCTGCTCGCCGTGAAGCGCGCCCTCTCCCGGGCCGATCCGGTCCTGTCCTACGTCTTCGACGAGGTCGATGCCGGAATCGGCGGGGCCGTCGCCGAGGCGGTCGGGAGGGTGCTCGCCGAGGTGGCCCGCGACCGGCAGGTCATCTGCGTCACCCACCTCCCGCAGGTGGCGGCCTTCGCCGACCTGCACGCCCGGGTCGAGAAGCGGGTGCTGTCCGGTCGCACCACGACCGGGGTGGTCCCGCTCCCGGCCGAGGCCGATCGGAGGGCCGAGGTGGCGCGCATGCTGGCCGGACAGACGGTCACGGCCTCGGCGCTGGAGCATGCGGCGGCCCTCATGTCCGCGGCCCGGGAGCCCGGAAAGCGCGCCGACGGGCGGCCGGCCCGGGCGGCGGCCCGTGCGCCCCGCAGCAAGGGAGAAGCGGCTCGAGCGTGAGTCGAATACCTGTCGTTGACCCGCGCTGGAGGTCGAGGCTACCATCCGCGCCGCTCGTGGCCCCCCCACCTCCACTTTCCATCCAAGCCCGCGGCGTCACCGACGTCGGGCGGCGCCGCGAACACAACGAGGATGCCTTCCTCGTGGACCTGGAAGATTCGCTCTTCGTCGTCGCCGACGGGATGGGCGGCCACGCCGGCGGGGGCACCGCTTCGTCCATCGCGGTCAAGACCATCCAGGAGCGCATCCGCGCGGCGCGGGCGGCGTCGCCGGCAGCCTTCCAGTCCCCGTCCGCCGCCGACGCCAGCCACTTCCCCTCGGTCCTCCGCATCGCCGTCGAGTCGGCCTGCAAGGCCATCTTCGGCGCCGCCCAGGAGGACCCCAGCCTGGCAGGCATGGGCACCACGGTGACGGCAGCGCTCGTCGCCGGCCACACCGCCTTCATCGCCCACGTGGGGGACAGCCGCTGCTACCTGCTGCGCGGTGGGCGCATCTTCCAGCTCTCCGAGGACCACTCCCTCGTGAACGAGCAACTGAAGGCCGGGGCCATCACCGAGGAGGAGGCGCGCCAGAGCCGCTTCCGCAACATCATCACCCGGTCGGTGGGGTTCGAGGAGGAGGTCCTCGTCGACGTGGTCGGGCTCGAGGTCGAGAAGGGGGACGCCATCGTCCTCTGCTGCGACGGCCTGTCCAACCTGGTCACCGACCCCGAGATCCTGGAGATCGCCGCCGGCTCCCGCCTCGCCGAGGCCCCCGAGAAGCTGGTGGCCCTCGCCAACGAGCGCGGGGGCGACGACAACATCACGGTGATCGTGGT
>CAIQRS010000054.1 GCA_903874275.1 uncultured Anaeromyxobacter sp. | reverse complement strand
GCCCACGAGCTACTACGACCGAATGGGAGTCCCGAAGCTTGCCTGCTAACCTCAACCGCTCGAACCGCCGGATGCGGACCCGCATGTCCGGTGGTGTGGGAGGGGAGTAGCCGGGATCGCCGGCTACCCCCTATCCCGATTTGGATAGACTGCGTCCGGGGCGCGGGCGCGCCAGGGAGGGACGATGCTGGGGATCATCGGTGGTTCGGGTCTGGAGCACGCCATGGGGTCGCTCGGGCGATCCGAGTCGCACGACATCGACACCCCCTTCGGCAAGCCCTCCGCACCCATCGTCACCACCGAGGTGGACGGGGTCCGGCTCGCGCTCCTCAAGCGGCACGGCGAGGGGCACGTCTTCAGCCCGTCCACCGTCCCGTACCGCGCCAACATCTTCGCCATGAAGAAGCTGGGGGTGAGGCGCATCCTGGGCACGGGCGCGGTGGGAAGCCTCCGCGAGGAGATCGCGCCCCGCTCGCTCGTCATCCCCGACCAGGTGATCGACAAGACCTTCCGCCGGGCCGGGACCTTCTTCGACGACGTCGTGGTCCACGTCGAGCTGGCCTCTCCCTTCTGCCCGTCACTCCGGGAGGTGCTGGCGCGCGCCTCGGCGAGCTCCCCGGCCCGGGTCCAGCAGGGCGGCACCTACGTCTGCATGGAGGGGCCGCAGTTCTCCACCCGCGCCGAGAGCGAGCTGCACCGCTCCTGGGGCGCCTCCCTGATCGGCATGACGGTGATGCCGGAGGCCCGCCTGGCCCGGGAAGCGGAGATCTGCTACGCGCTCGTGGCCCTTCCCACCGACTACGACTGCTGGCGGCCGCATCCGCACGCCCTCGACCAGTTCGAGCTCCTCGAGGAGATCATCGGGAACCTCAAATCGGCCAGCCAGAACGCCCTGCACCTGATCCGCAGTGCGCTCCCCCAGGTGGTCGCCCTGGGAAACCGCCCCTGCCCGTGCCAGTCGGCGCTCGAGCTCGCCATCTGGTCCGATCGGGCCTCCATCCCGGAGGTGACCCGGGAGCGGCTTCGGCCCATCCTGGGAAAGTACCTGGACCCGAGGCCGTAGGAGGGTAGGCGATGCGGCAGTATCCGATGAGCCTGTCCACGGGGGTCAAGCTCGTCACCGGGCTCGTCGTCCTCTTCCTCTGCGCCGTACCGGTCGTCGCCTGGTCGCGCTCGTTGGGGATCCTCATCGGCGGTCCGGATGGTCCGGCGGGGCCGGTCGTCCAGGTGGCAGCACGCTGGGGCACGCTGCTCGCCCCCCTCATCGCGCTCTTCTGCTGGGCCCTCTCCCCAAAGGCAATCGAGATCGAGGGCGGGGAGCTCCGCGTCCTGCGGCGCGCCTGGAGGGCGGCCACCTTCCCGCTCTCCCGCGTGGACGGGGTGACGGTCCTCCCGGCGGGTGCGCTCCGGGGCGCCGTGCGCACCTTCGGCAACGGTGGGCTCTTCGGCTACTACGGCTGGTACTACAAGAAGGGCCCGTTCCGGCTCTACGCCACCCGCACCGACCGGCTGGTCCAGGTCGGGATCGACGGGAAGCGCATCGTCGTCTCTCCCGACGATCCGCAGCGCTTCGTGGACGGGCTGCTCTCCGCCGTGCCGAGGGCCGGGGAGTCCCGGAACAACCGCCTGACGCGCTGATCCGGTCAGCGCCCCACGGTCAGCGCCCCGCGGCCAGGGCCACCCGGACCAGCTGCCGCACGTTCTCCGGGCAGTCGATCCCCTCGGTCCCCGTCACCCAGCGCGCCTCGCTCCACTCGTCACAGGAGGCGAGCGACCGGGTGGTCACGTCGGCCACGAAGGCGAAGTTCATGTGCAGCCCCTTGGAGCCGGCCTGGTGCTCCTCGTATCCAACGAGCCCGGGAGGCGTTCCGTCCACGCCGAGCCCGGGCGGGAAGGACCCGGAGAGTCCGGTCTCCTCGCGAAGCTCGCGGACCGCGGCCTCGAGCGGGGTCTCGCCGGGCTCGATCTCCCCGCCCACGGGGAGCCAGGTCCCGAGCCGACGGTGGCGCACCAGCAGGACGGCGCCGGCGTTCCGGGCGAAGATGGCCACCGAGAACGCCCTCCGGCCCACGGCGCCCCGCTGGGTCACGTCGTCACCAGATCGCGGATGCCGGTGGCCACGAGGTATGCGGTCAGCCCGATCATGACCACCGCTGTGGTCCAGGCGACGAGGTTGAACCAGCGCCCGTTGCGGTGGACCCCCATGAGCTTCTCGTCGTTGGCGAGCCGGAGCATGTAGATGAGGACGAACGGCAGGAGCATGCCGTTCACGATCTGCGAGAGGAGCATGATGCGGATGAGGGGGAGGTGGGGGATGAGGACCACGCCCGCGCCGACCGCGACGATGCCGGTGAAGAGCCAGTAGAACTGCTTGGCCTCGCCCCACTTCCGGTCGAGCCCCGACTCCCAGCCGGCCGACTCGGTGACGAAGTAGGCGGTGGAGAGGGGCAGGATGGCCGCAGCGAAGAGGGAGGCGTTGAAGAGGCCGAAGGCGAAGAGCCAGGAGGCGTACTTCCCGGCCAGCGGCGCCAGGGCGAGGGCCGCCTGGTCGGCGGTCTGGATGGTGATGCCCTGCTTGTGGAGGGTGGCCGCGCAGGCCATCACGATGGAGAAGGCCACCACGTTGGTGACCATGCAGCCCAGGACCACGTCGATGCGCGTGTAGCGGAGCTCGTCCACGTCGATGCGCTTCTCGACCACGGCGGCCTGCTGGTAGAACTGCATCCAGGGCGCGATGGTCGTTCCCACCATTCCGATGAGCATCGCCACGTAGGCGCCGTCGGTCTGGAAGGTGGGCGTGACCGCGGCCAGCGCCACCTCCCCCCAGTCCGGCTTCGCGAGGAAGAGGGAGATGGGGTAGGCCACGTAGAGGAGGCTCGCCACCAGGAAGACCTTCTCGACGGCCCGGTTGGAGCCCTTGAGGACGAGGGCCCAGACGCCCACCGCCACCAGGGGCACAGAGACCCAGCGCGGGACCTGGAAGATCTGGAGGCTGGCGGCGACGCCGGCGAACTCGGCGATGGTGTTGGCGAGGTTCGCGAGCACCAGCGCCAGCGACACCCAGAAGGTGGTGCGGACGCCGAAGTTCTCGCGGATCAGGTCGGCGAGCCCCTTGCCGGTGACCACGCCCAGGCGGGCGCTCATCTCCTGCACGACGATGAGCGCGACGGTGATGGGGCCCATCGTCCAGAGGAGCTTGGTGCCGAAATGGGCGCCGGCCAGCGAGTAGGTGGTGATCCCGCCGGCGTCGTTGTCCACGCTGGCGGTGATGAGCCCGGGGCCCATGACCGCGAGGAAGAGGGCCACCCGGCGCCAGCGCCCGGGGCGCACCTGTCGCTTCTCAGGCGCCACCGACCACCTCCGCGAGGATGTCGTCCACCGTCACCATCCCCATGAGCGACCCGGCCCTGTCGACCACCGGGACCGAGAGCAGGTTGTACTTGGAGGCGGCGCGGGCCACCTCGCGGACGTCGGCGTCGGCGCCGACCGAGGCGGGAATCTCCCGCAGCAGCGAGGAGAGGGGAAGCGAGGGGTCGGCGGCCACGATCAGGTCCTTCAGGGTCACCATCCCCTGCAGCAGGCCACCCTCCACCAGGAAGATCTCGTAGACCAGCGGGAGCTCCTCGGCCCGGCGCCGCACCTCGGCGAAGGCCTCGGCCACCGTGGCGGTGGGGGGAAGCTCGACCAGGTCCGGGGTCATGAGGCCGCCGGCCGACCGGGGGTGGTACTCGAGGAGCTCGGCGACCTCGGCGGCCTCCGGCTTCTCCATGGCCTGGAGCAGCTCGTCACGGGTGTGGCCGGGCAGCTCGGAGAGCGCGTCGGCGGCCTCGTCGGGGGCCATCTCCTCGAGGATGTCGGCGGCCTTCTCCGGCGGAACCGCCTCGAGCAACTCGGTGGCGAGCGCGGTGGAGGTCTCCTCGAGCGCGTCGGCGGCGGTCTCGACGTCGAGCCGCTGGAAGAGCACCTCGCGCTGGTGCCGGTCCAGGTCCTCCATGATCTCGGCGAGGTCGGCCGGATGGAGGGACGCCAGCGCCTTCTTGGTGGCCTCGATCCGGACCCGGCCGGGGGCGCTCTCGATGGGCTGCACGAGCTTCCAGGAGAGGAAGGTGTCGGCGTTCAGGTATCGGGCCTTCGGGCGGAGCAGCGAGACCACGCCGTCCACCGGACGCTGCCACCCCATGCGGCGGACCAGGCCGCGCAGCCCCACGTCCACGTGGGCGATGCGCATCTGCCCCTTGGTCTCCAGGAAGTGGAGGTCGTTCACCCGCACCAGCTTGGCCCCCTCGATGTCCACGATCTGCCGGTCGAGGATCTCCTGGCCGAGGTGGAGGCGGTCGGCCACCGGGGCCGAGGGAGCGGGCCCGACGGTGGCGCCGGGCACGAGCTGGATGTTCCCGTTCACCGAGGCCACGGACGACCAGGAGACCTGGCTCATCGTCTTGCCGGAGCGGACCAGGAGGGACTCGACGGGAGGGTAGGGCTCGCCGCTCACCGCCACGAGGTCGGCGAGCCGTCCCAGCGATTCACCGTCGGAGGAGACGACCTTCTTCCCGACCAGGTCGGTGAAGAAGAGGAAGCGGAACTTTCCGGACGGACGCTCCATGGACGACTCCCGCGCGCGTGGGTCTCGCGCGGTCTACGCTCCGACGTGCGGGCTGTCAACGCAAGTTCCCGGCCGCCGGACGATTCCCGCGGCGGAGGCGGGCCCGGAAGCGCTCGACGCGGACGAAGACCACCGGGACCACCCAGAGGGTGAGCATGGTGGAGGTGATGACCCCTCCGATGACCGCGACCGCCATGGGGGAGCGGAACTCGCTGCCCATTCCCCGGCCCAGCGCGGTGGGGAGCATGCCGAGAACCATGGCCGCCGAGGTCATGAGGATGGGGCGGAGCCGCCGTGGCCCCGCCTTTCGGATGGCCACCGCCGCGTCGTCCCCGTCGTCCCGCATGTGCTGGAGCGCCCCGTCCACGAGCAGGATGGCGTTCTTGGTCACGAGCCCCATGAGCAGGATGAGGCCGATGAGCGACCCCATGTTGATGGAGCCCCCGGTCAGGGCGAGGCCGAGGAAGGCTCCCACCAGCGCGAGGGGAAGGGCCAGCATGATGGTGAAGGGGTGGACGAGCGATTCGAACTGGCTCGCCAGGACCATGAAGATGAAGATCACGGCCACGAGCAGCGCGAAGGCCATGTTGGACTGGGTGTCCTCCTGCTCCTTCTGCATGCCGTCCCAGACGTAGAAGTACCCGGGCGGGAGCTGGTGGGCGCCGAGGAGGGAGCGGAGCGCCTTGGTGGCCGACCCCAGGTCGGCGCCTGGCGCGACCTGGGCCCAGACCGAGATCTGCCGCTCGCGCATCTCGTGCTCGATGGCGGACGGGCCGTCGGCGAGGCGGAGCGCGGCGAGCTGGGACAGCGCCATCGGGCCTCGCGGCGTCTGGATCCACATCCGCTCCAGCGCCCCTGGCGAGTCGCGGTCCTCGCCGGCCAGGCGGACGCGGATCTCGGCCTCGCGCCTCCCCTCGCGGACCTTGCCGGCCACCTCCCCCTGCGTGGCCAGGCGAACCTGGAGCGCGACCGCGCCGGCCGACACGCCGGCCCGCGCCGCTTCCTGGCGGTCCACCGAGACCTGGAGCTCCGGCTTGCCGGGGCTGTCCTTGAGCTGGATGTCGGTGAGGGCGGGGATGGAGCGCATGGTGTCGAGGAGGAACTTCGCCTCGGTGCGCAGCACGGCGAAGTCGCGCCCGACCACCCGCATGAGGACGGGGGGCCAGTCGCCCAGCCCCTCGACGGTGGGCGGGTCGGAGACGGCGGAGGTCGCGAGCCCGGGCTCGCCGGCCAGGACCGCCCGGACGCGCCGCTTCATCTGCTCGGCCGTCTCGGCCCTGAGGGACTTGTCCACCAGGTTCACGCGCCATCGCGCCAGGCGCACGTCCTCCTGGGGGCCGAGCGTAGAATGGACGGCGGCCACGCCCGGGATGGCCTGGACCTCGCGCTCGAGCCGCCCCGACAGCGCGGAGGTGGTGGACAGGCTCGCGCCCGGGGGGAACTGGAGGTTCACCACCAGCTGGTTTCGGTCCTCGGCCGGGACGAACTCGGAGCCGAGGCGCGAGCCCACGACCAGGCTGACCGCGAAGAGCAGGGCCGCCGCCCCCACGGTGAGCCAGCCGTGCCGGAGGACCCAGTCGAGCGAGCGCTCGTAGGCGCGGTCGTTCGACTCGAAGAGGCGGCGCAGCCGGGCCGCCAGCGCAACTTCCCGGCGGGGCTCGCCGGGGACGTGGGGACGCGCCAGGCGCGCCGAGAGCATGGGGTCGAGCGTGAAGGCCACGAACAGGCTGATGAGCACCGCCACCGAGATGGTGAGCCCGAACTGCCGGAAGAACTGGCCGGTGATGCCCTTCATGAAGGCCACCGGCACGAAGACCGCGATGAGCGTGAAGGTGGTCGCCATCACGGCCAGCGCGATCTCCCGCGTGCCCCGGCTGGCCGCCACCGCGGGAGGGTCGCCCAGCTCGAGGCGGCGGGTGATGCTCTCCCGCACCACCACCGCGTCGTCGATGAGCAGGCCGATGGCGAGCGAGAGCCCGAGCAGCGTGAGCTGGTTCAGGGAGAAGCCCATCGCGTACATGAAGAAGAGGGTGCCGATCACCGAGGTGGGGAGGGCCAGGGCCGAGATGAAGGTGCCGCGCAGGTCGAGCAGGAAGAGCAGGATGATGAGCACGGCCATGGCGCCGCCGAAGAAGATGGCGATCCAGACCTCGTGGGCGTTGGCCTCGATGGTGAGGGCCTGGTCGAGGATCACCTGCGACCGGAAGCCGAACTGCGACTCGAGCCCGGGGAGCAGCGCCTTCGCGGCGTTGGCCACGGCCGCCGAGTTGGCGCCGGCCTGCTTCACCACCTCGACGGCCACCGAATCCACGCCGCTGGTTCGCACCAGGGTGCGGGGCTCCTTCATCCCCTTGCGCACCAGCGCCACGTCGCCCAGCCGGACCTGGCTTCCGTCCTTGCCGGTGGCGACCACCATCTGGCGCAGGTCGTCGGCGGTGGTGAACTCGCCGACCACGCGGACGCCCACCTCCTGGGCCCCAGACGGGAAGCGGCCGCCCGGCAGGTCGAGGTGCTCGGACCTGATCTTCTGGAAGACCGCGTCGGGGCCGAGCCCCAGCTGCCGGAGCCGCTCGGGGAAGAGGTCCACCGCGATCTCCGGTTCGGCCCCGCCCAGCACCCGCACCGCCGCCACGCCCTCGATCTGCTCCAGGCGCGGCCGGACCTGGTCGTCGAGCATCTCGCGGAGGGCGATGGGATCGTTCCCGGCAGAGGCCGAGAAGACCAGCACCGGCTGGGCCCCCACGTCGAACTGGGAGATGACCGGGGGCCTGGCGCCGGTGGGCATCTGTCCGACCGCGATGCCCACCTTGTCCCGGACGTTCTGCACTCCCTCCGAGAGGGGGACCGAGAGCTTGAAGCGCACGAAGACGAGCGAGACGTCCTCGCGCGACCAGGAGAAGACCCGGTCAACTCCGGAGATGCCGGCCACCGCGTCCTCGACCGGGCGGGTGATCGACTCCTCGATGTCCTGAGGCGAGGCGCCCGGGTAGACCGTGGTCACGGTCACGAAGGGAAAGGTGACGTCGGGGTAGAGGTCGGTGCCCAGCCGGCCCAGGCCGAGGAACCCGAGCACGATGAGGGCGACCGACAGCATCGCCGTGAAGACCGGTCGCCGGATGGCGACGTCGGAGACGTTCACGGGGCGGCCCCGGCGAGGGGAGCGCCCTCGACGATCCCCAGCGGCGGAGCGGCCACCACCCGCACCCCGGCAGGCCAGCCGCCCGGTCCGGCGCTCACCAGCGCGTCGCCCGCCGCCTGGTCGAGGAGCTTCACCGGGAGTGCGTGAGCCAGGCCGTCGGGGCCGGCCACCCAGACCGCCACGGCCCCCTCGCGCTGGAGGAGGGCCGCCACCGGCACCTTCCATGCGTCCCGCTCGGCGCCGGAAGGGAAGGTGGCCCGGGCGAAGGCGTGGGGAAGGAGCCGCCCGTCGGCGTTGGGGACGGCCACCTCCACCGGCACGCGGCCGGTCCCGGGATCCACCGAGGGGAGCACCAGCCGGATCACGGCGCCGGCGGCGCGCGCGCCCGTCTCGGCCACGACCACCTCGACGGGCTGGCCGACCCGGAGCGGGGCGGCGTCGTCCTGGGTGAGCGTGGTGTCGAGGACGAGCAGCCGGTTCGCCTCGACGGCCACCACCACCTGCCCGGCGGCGACGGCGATCCCGGTGCCGTCGGGAACCCGGGTGACGACGCCGGCGAAGGGAGCCTTGAGGGTGTGCTTCTCGAGGTTCACCTGGGCCTGGCGCAGGGCCGCCTCCGAAGCCCGGGCCTGGGCCTGGGCCAGGTCCCGCTGGGCCTCGGCCTGGACGGCCTGGGACTCGGAGATCGACTCCTGCGCGCGGAGCCGCAGGGAGCGCTCGTAGGCGTCCTGGGCCAGGCGCCCCTGGGCCCGGGCGGCGGCCAGGCTGGCCTCGGCCTGGGCGACGGCGGCCCGGATCACGTCGGCGTCGAGGAGGGCGAGCGGGGTCCCTTCGGCGACCAGCTGGCCCCGCCGCACCGGCACCGAGCGGAGGGTTCCGGCGATGGGGAAGGCGAGCTGCGAGGCCTCCCGGGCCTTGAGCAGGCCGGTGGCCTCGATGCGCGGCGTGAAGCGCACCTTCTCCGGGACGAGCAGACGGACGGGGGGCGCGGCAGCCACGGCTGCCGGGGGCGCGGTGGCCGAGGGCGCCGGCGGCTCCTTCCTCCCGCACGCGAGGACGAGGACGGCGAGCGCGGCGGCGGCGAGGGTGCGGTTCATGTCGGGTCAGGGCGCGGCGAGCGCGGCGGCGAAGCGTCGGGTGCGCCGCTCCATGACGATGTTGAGAATGGGGAGGAGCGCCATCTGGCCCGGCACGGCGAGCCAGGCGAACCGCTCACCGGGAGGGGCGAGCACCACCACCACGACGAAGGCCAGGACGAAGACGGCGTCGGCGATTCGCAGCCGCCTCCGTGCGTCGAGGACCCGGGCCAGCCGTTCCGATTCCTCGGCCCGCCAGCCCTCCGGGTCGCCCCGCTGCCGAACCAGGGCCTCCGCGTGGCGCGCCCCCTGGCGCCGGACCGCCCAGAACCCGGGGACGATCTCGAGCAGGCCGATGGTCGCGAGGGCCAGCGAGAGCAGGCGCTGGCCGGGCAGGGCGAGGAGCACGGTCAGCGCGGCTCCCAGGTTGGCGGCGCCGAGCAGCGTGAAGACGAGGGCGTCGCGCCGCTCCCCGGCGAAGTAGGCGTCGATGGCGCTGCGGACCGAGGCCTGTTCACTGGACGTGGTCATCGAGATGGGTTCCCCCCGGGGAGTGATTCTACGATCAACGGCGGCCTCCTCCGCCGCGGAATCCTCCTCCGCCCCAGCCGCCTCCACCGCCGCGGCTGCCGCCACCCCCGCCGCGATCCCAGCCGCCGCCGCCACCCCCGCCGTGGTCCCAGCCGCCGCCGGAGCTGTCGTGGGACCAACTCGACCCGGCCGACCGCTGGTCACCGGCGGTGCGGGCCTGCTGCTCGGAGGCCAGCGACTGGCTCTTCTCCGTGCTGGCGTTGCTCCAGCCGCCGCCGGAGTCGTGCTGCTGGAAGCTTCCGCTCTGCGAGTTGTAACGGTAGACGTTTCCGTCGTGGTCGGCGTAGGTCTCGTTGCCGGCGTGGGCCACCTCCGTGCTCTGGCCGCCCGGCCCGGTGACCTTGCCGGCGCTGACCGTCTCCGACTTTCCGGTGTAGGCGTTGCCCACCGTGGCCCGGGCGCCCGAGGCGGTGACCCCGGTCTTCGGGTTGTAGGTCGAGCCGGCGGCGTCGTGGGCGTAGTTGCCGGTGTAGACGTTGGCCACGCTGCCGCGCTGGCCGGCGCTGATCCGTCCCGTGCTGGAGTTGTAGGAGTGGCCGACCTGGTTCGACCAGGCGTTCCCGCTCCAGGCGTTGAATCCACCCGAGGTGCGCGTGACCGCGCCCGTGTTGCCCCACTGGTGGTAGACGTTGCCCGAGGTGGCGGCCCAGCCGCCCGGGCCCCAGGCGGCGCCGCCGTGCCATCCCCATGCCGCGCCCCAGCACGGGGCGGCACCCCACATGGCGGCCCCCATGGCGAGTCCGAAGCCGAAGCCCATGGCCCATCCGGTCCAGGGCGTCCAGGCCATGCCCACGCCGTACCCGTAGGTGTAAGGGGGCGGGTACCAGATGCCGTATCCCACGTAGGCCGGGTAGACGTAGCCGGTCCCGTAGACCACCACGCCGTCGGGGGTGATCACCTCGCCCAGGTAGCCCGGGGTGTAACCCACGGTGACGTACTGGGGATCGGCCGCGTAGATCTTCACGTAGGTGACCCAGTAGAGCGGCGAGCTGGGCGGGATGGAGTAGATGACCGCGGGGATCATGGAGGCCGAGAGCCAGGGGCCGGTCGCCGACTGGCCGACGAACCAGATGCCCAGGTAGAGCGAGTACCACTCGGTCGGCGAGACCATGAGGATCGGATCGGGGGAGTTGAAGACGTACTGGAGCGGCGTGCCGGGGATGGGCTTGAGCTGCGGCGGGCCGCTGATGGTGGAGGCGAAGGAGGCCTTGGTCCGGTCCACCGTGGCCTGCTGGGGCACGCCAGCCGCGATGACCGCCGAGGCGGCCTGGGGCGTCCCGGGGACGGAGGCCTTCATGTTCTCCTTGGGGCTCCCGTCGGGGACGTTGGCGAAGTCGGGAGGCAGCGACCTCCCCGGGACGTGGGTCCACGGACCGTTCAGGTCGGGGGCGGAGAACCAGCGCCCGGTGACGAGCACGTAGGTCACCTGGTTCGAGGTGTCGATGAAGACGTTCCCCGTGGTGTTGGTGACGTAGAGCAGGTTGGTGGTCTCGATGGGCACCCAGTCCGGCGCGCCGTCGAAGACCACGAGCTCGGTGGGGCGCGTCGTCACGTAGAGCACCGGCGGGTCCTTGGCCAGGGTGGGCATCCTCTTCGTCGTGTCGTCGGCGACCCCCACCATGAGGTCCACGATCTTCTGCCCGGCCAGCACCTTGGCGAGCTCGTCGCCCCCCTTGGGACCCTTCTTCGAGACCGTCCAGGGACCGGAGAGCGAAGGAGCCTGCATCCAGCCATCCCAGACGCGGACGTAGGTGGTGGCGGTCGCGTCCTGGAGGATGAGCGACCGGGTGTTGAGGATGCGCTGCAGCTTCGTGCCCGGGGCCTGGCCGAAGACCGGGTTCCCGTCCACGAGCACGAGCATGGCCGGGACCTGGCTGAAGACGAAGGCGGGGGGGTCGTTCTTCACCGGAACCGAGGCAGCCCGGTGCTGCGCGCCGATCACCTTGAGGGACTCCTCCAGGCGGTCGAGGGACATGGTGGAGGGGCCTCCGGTGACGGCCTGCTGGATGGCCGCGCCGTACTTCCCGGCATCGGCCGGGGCGCTCGGGAAGGTCGACTTCACCACCTGGATCCCCTGGAAGGCGACCGACCTCGCCGTCCGGTCCACCAGGGTCACGCCGGTGAGCTCGACGACGCCGAAGATGGCGTCCTTGGTCCCGTCGGGAAGGACCGAGACGGCGGCGTGAGCCTGGATGGCGTAGCCGTCCCAGGAGTCGAGCTGCGGCTGGAAGACGGTGTAGGTCGCGCCTCCCTGGGCGAGGGTCTTGGGCCAGGGGTCGGGGGTCACCGCCGAGGCGGGCGGCATCGGTCCGGGGGCGGGTGCCTGTGCGGCGGCGGAGGAGGGGAGGCCAAGGACGGCGAGTGACGCGAGGACGCTGCACAGGGTGAGGCGGGTCATGTTTCCTCCGGATCCTTCGATTCTCCACCGGCCGCGCCCGCCGGGGAGATCCCTCTGGGGTCTATGGGGCCTCCCCGTCCGGTCCGGACAATTGTTCCATTCATGGAACAATGAGTGTCCTCTGTGCGTATTTACGGCGCAAACGCATATGCATAGTGTCCACGCATGACCAAGCGCACTGGATTCGACGACGGCCGCCCGGGACCCCGCCTCCGCTCCACGCGGGGGGACGGCTCCCCCCTGGCGAGCTTCCTCTGCCCCATCTGCCGCCACGACGTCCTCGTCGAGGAGGTGGCCTGCGAGCACCTGCTGCTCGTCCGGGACCGCTTCGGGGAGGTCTACTGCCGGGACCGGCGGGTCCGGGAGCATCACCGGGAGGCCGAGAAGGAGGTCGGCGGGCGCGGCGAGCGGGCCATCGAGCGGCTCTGCGAGCGGCTCGGGCCGACCGTGGTCCTCTACGAGCTCCTCGACCCGCCCCGGGAGGAGGAGCGCGGGACCAGCACGCTCTTCGTCGTCGAAGTGGGGGCGTCCCACCCTTCCACCGCAGCGGCGCCCCCGGCGGGCATCTTCGGAGGGGGAGCGTGATGGACGAGCGGTTCCTGCGTGAGAGCCGGGAGCGGCTCGCCCTGGCGCTGGAGACGCTCGTGGGGGGCATCGCGCACGAGGTGAACAACCCCCTGGCGGCCGCCCTCGGGAACGTCATGATCGTGCTCGAGGACCTCCGGGAGCTGGCCGAGACGCTCCGGAGGAAGGAAGGAGAAGGTCATGGCGTGGACCCGGGCAGGATCGACGAGGACGTCGACGCGCTCGACGGGGCCCGGGAGAGCATCCAGCGCATCGCTCGAATCGTGAAGGACCTCACCACGATGGCGCGACCCGGTGGTGGACCGCGCACCGCGGCGCGGCTGGCCGACGTGGTCGATCGCTCGCTGCGGCGGCTTCCAGGAATGGTCGGAGCCCGCGCCGAGCTGCGCGTCGAGAAGGGCGAGGCGCCTGACATCCTCGCAGCGGCCGACCAGCTGGAGCAGGTGGTCGCCCACCTGATCACGAACGGGGCCATGGCCATCCCGGAAGGCCGGCGCGGGGCGGTGGTCGTCCGGGTCGGATCCACTCCGGGGGGTCGCGCCCTCGTCGAGATCCGGGACGATGGCGCCGGGATGGAGCCGGAGGTCCTGGCGCGCGTCTTCGACCCGTTCTTCACGACGCGTGCGGTGGGGACGGGCATGGGACTCGGGCTTCCCGTGGCGGAGGCCATCGTCACGGCGCACGGCGGGACCCTGACGGCAAGCAGCATCCCGGGGCAGGGATCGACCTTCCGGATGGAGCTGCCTCCGTTGACCGGGGGGGTCAGCCCGGGTTGATTCCGGGCTCTCCCTGGGGGCGCCGCAGCTCCCTCCAGAGGCCGATGGCCACATCCACGACCGAGCCGAACCCGGTCACGACGACCGTCAGGCCGAGGCCGAGCTTGAACCCGGCGTTGATCCCGACCGCGAGATCCACGACCTCGATCCCCGATCTCGGGTCGGCGGGCAGGACCCAGGCGCCGTTCCAGAGCGACGCCAGGGCGAAGGCGATGAAGGCCCCACCCGAGAAGAGGGAGACGAGCCAGCGGAAGCGGTGCAGCCCGGGACGGACCAGGGTCAGGGCCGGGGTGAGGAGCGACAGCACCGTGGAGGCCCAGACCCCGAGGTAGAGAAACCTCCAGGCGGGGCCGGGCCGGAGATCGGCGAGCCGCGGTCCGAGCAGGGCGAGGGGATCCGGGACGGCCGCCCAGATCCACAGGACGATCCCGATGGCGACGAGCTGGATGGCCGCCTGGACGCGAAGGGAGCCCGGCGTGGCGGGCTTCCTGGGCACGGGAAGGCGCCTCGGGTCCCAGGTCTGCGCCGTGCGCCGGAGCCAGATCTCCAGCCCCGCGAAGATGGCGGTGGCGATGCCGAACTGGAGGGACAGGTAGAAGACCGCGGTCCGGAACCAGGGCACGGGGCGCCACAGGCCGATCATCGACGCCGCGGCCCCGTAGGCGATCACGAGCCCGGTGACCGCCCCGGCGGCGATCAGGGAGAATCGAAAGAAGGGGAAGAGCGCCGGGCCGATCACCTCGCGCCCCAGGACCAGGCGGCGCCCGTCGGAGCGGTAGTGGCCGGCGACGAGGAGCGGTCGCCCGTGGGCGCGCAGGACGGCGACCCGCTCGTCCTCGGTGAGGGGGCGGCCGGCCCGCTCCTCCCGGTCCTCCACCTCGGCCCGGATGTTCTCCCCCAGCTCGGCGACGAGGTCGTCGGCGCGACCGGAGGGCAGGTAGGTGCGCACGTTCAGGAGATACCGTTCGACGAGGTCCATGCCGACTCCTAGAGGATCCGCTTGAGCGCCGTGTTGATGTCCCGCCACTCCACGAGGAGGCGCTGGAGGAGGGCCTCGCCGGTGCGGGAGATCCTGTAGAACCGCTTGCGCCTCCGGTCCTCCTCCCGCCATTCGCTCACGAGCAGCCCCTGGGACTCGAGCCGCCGCAGCAGCGGGTAGAGGGTGTCCTCGTCCACCGACATCCCCTGGTCCTCGAGGGCCTTGCGGAGCGCGTACCCGTAGTGCTCGGTGCGCAGCTGGGCCAGTGCGGCGACGATGACGCTGCCGCGCCGCAGCTCCATTCTCAGGTTCTCGTAGAGGTCGTCGCCCATGGCCCGTGCCGGGTGCCAAACACCGTGTGGCACATACTGTATGGCGCACGGTATGGGCTGTCAAGCGAACCGGGTCCGCATGGCCAGCACCCGAGGGGGAAAACGGAAGCACAAGATCGTCAGTGCACTCACAGTCATCCTGGCGGCGGGAAACGCCACCGCCTCCGAGAAGGACGACGCCGTGGCGCCGGTCCGGCAGTTCATCGATGGCTTCAACAAGGGGGACGTGGCCAACGCTCTGGCGGCCTGCGCGTCTCCCGTCTTCATCGTCGACGAGTTCCCGCCGTATGCCTGGCAGGGCGCCACGGCCTGTGCCGACTGGGCCGGCGACTTCGAGGCCAACGCGAAGAAGGACGCCATCACCGACTCGGTCGTCACCCTCCAGAAGCCAAGACGCGTCGATGTGTCCGGGGACCGGGCCTACGTCGTGATTCCCTCCAACTACGACTACAAGCAGAAGGGGAAGAAGGTCTCCCAGAAGGGATCGACCCTCACGGCGGCGTTGCAGAAGGGGCCGGCCGGCTGGCGCATCACCGCCTGGACCTGGTCGACCCGCTAGGCGCGCGCCCTACACGCCCCAGAAGACCATCTCCGCCGTCCTTCGCCAGGCCGGGCGCGCCAGCATGCGGTCGAGCCAGGCATCGACGGCGGGGTAGGGGGAGAGGTCGAAGCCGGCGTCCACGATGAGCCAGAGGTGGGGCGCGTAGGCGATGTCTGCCAGCGTGAAGTCGCCCTCCAGCCAGTCGCGGCCGGCGAGGACGCCCTCCAGCACCGGAAGCCAGCGATCGAGCTCCTTCGTGCCCGCCTCGGCGGCCTTCGCGTCTCCCTGGGTCTTCCAGAAGTCCTGGACGCGGCGGCTGGTGAAGCGGAAGACCGCCTGGCAAGCCGGCGTCACGTGACCGGTCTGGAAGAAGAGCCAGCGGTTCACGCCGGCGCGCCCCTCGACGGTGGTGGGGAGCAACCCGGAGGCCGGGTACCTCTCGGCCACGTAGAGGTTGATGGCGTTCGACTCCCAGATCCTGAAGGCGCCGTCGGTGAGCGCCGGGATCTTCCCCATGGGGTTGAGCGCCAGGTATGCGGCGGCGCGGTTCTCCCCTCCGTGCGTGTCGAGGAGGTGCGGAGTGAAGAAGGCGTTCGCCTCGTAGAGCGCGAAGAGGGAGCGCGCCGAGTTCCCCGACATGCGGCCGTAGAAGAGGTCCATGCGGATAGTCTACAGCGCAGGACTCAGCAGGCCAGGAGGCCGCGGACGTAGGCCAGGCGCGAGACCTCGTCCCCGAACCCGGTGAAGCACGGTTCGCAGAACCGGAACAGAAGCTCGCCGGGACCGTCCTCGTCCTGGAAGGCGATCCGATCGACGATCGGTGCGTCGGCGGAGGAAGCGTCGACGCCGCAGCGGCGGCATCGGAACGGGCTGGCATCGATGTGCGGCTTGGTCATGGGACGAGCTTGCCGCCGCGGGCCATCCCCCGCTGCGACCTCTACGGATCGATTCAGCCACGATTGCATGTGAGACCGTCCCCTGGTTGGGGGATGGCGTCTCCCGGTGAAGGGACAGCCATACGGGCCACCCCAATCGGCCACGCCGTCAAAACTTGATCCAGATCAGGCGCCCCGACATTGTCCAGTCTTCGGCAAGGACGCACGAGGTCTGGTGCGCACCTTCACCGGGGGGGAAATCATGGAACTCCTGAGACGCGCCCTTCTCGTCGGATGCGCCCTGCCTGCGCTCTGGCTCCTTCGCCTCGCCACCCTCGATCCGTTCCTGTCGGTGGTCGCACTCGGACCGGCCTCCCCGCAGCAGGGGGCGTCGGGGAGTGGCTCGATCGTGACGGTGTCCGGTCCGGAGTGGGAGCGGTTCCTGCGAAACGTGGACCTCCTCGAGAACGGGGAGGTCGCTTCCCAGGATCGCTGGAGGGTGAGCGCAGGCGCCGGGGAGGCCGGGGCGCCGGCACGGTGGGTCTACTTCAAGGCCGACGAGATTCCTTCTCTCGCCATCCTGGCGGGGCTCGCCGCGGGAGGGGGCTCGACCGTCGTCTCGCTCTCCCGGCCCGCAGGCGACCTCCGGTATCAGGTGAAGCAGTGGAGCTGGACCCGTCAGGAGTTCACCCCTGGTCCTGGATTCACGGGGAGGCCCGCCCCACCGTACTCCCTCTTCTACCCCTTCGAGTACCTCGCCTACGCCTGCTTCTTCGTGGGAGTCGCGCTGTTCGCGCTCATCCCGAGCCCGACCAAGGCGCACGGCGGCCTGAGCCCCGGCGAGTTCGCGCTGGTGGTCGCGGCGCTCGCGCTCTTCGCCGCTCCGCTCCTCGCGACGGGCGGCTCGGTGCAGGCGCTCACCCGCGGACTTCTCGTCACCATCCCCTGCTGGATCCTGTCGGCCATCGCCATCCACCTCTTCGCCAAGCCGGGGCTGAACGCGCCCCGGCCGTTGCTGGAGCGGACCGGGCCCGGCAAGGAGACGGCCCCGGCCCCGGACGCGAACGTGCCGGCCTTCCTGCGGTGGGGGGTCGCCCTGCTCGCCGTGGCCACCGGCCCCCTGGTCGTGGTGGTGGCGGTGTCGATGATCCTCTGGAACCGGTAGAATCCCGCCGGTGCGCCAGCCACCGCCCAGCCCGCGAGCCCAGGTCCGCCGCCTTCCCGACCGGGGCGCCTACGATCGAGAGACCATCCACGCCATCCTCGACGAGGGGCTGGTCTGCCACGTCGGCTTCGTGATCGAGGGGCAGCCGCACGTCATCCCCATGAGCTACGGGCGCGACGGGGAGCGGCTCCTGCTCCACGGCTCGGCGGCGAGCCGGCTGGTGCGGGGGATGGGGGCTGGCTGGCCGGTGTGTCTCACCGTGACGCTCCTCGACGGGCTGGTGCTGGCCCGGTCGGCGTTCCACCACAGCATGAACTACCGGTCGGTGGTGATCTTCGGGAAGGCCGTGCCGGTGAGCGATCCCGTCGGTAAGGTGGCCGCGCTGCGCGCGATCTCGGAGCACATCGTCCCGGGCCGGTGGGAAGCGGTGCGGCCTCCGAGCGATCGGGAGCTGGCCATGGCGACGGTGCTGGCGGTTCCCATCGACGAGGCCTCGGCGAAGATCCGGACCGGACCGCCGAAGGACGATCCCGAGGACCTCTCGCTGCCGGTGTGGGCCGGGGAACTGCCGCTGGAGACCATCCCGGGCGTGCCATTGCGGGACGGCGACGGAGGTCCGGCCGAGGCTCCGCTCCACGTCCTCGCCTGGCCGCGTGGGCGCTAGGTTGACTCCCGGATCGCGGCGTAGAGTGCCGGGTCCCGCTTGACCGGAGGCACGCTGCGAGGTTTCACCCCCACCATTCGCCTGGACCCCCAGAGCCGCTCGCCGGTGTACCTCCAGATCGCGACCGCGCTCATGGGGGACATCCACAGCGGCCGTTTCAGGCCGGGCGACCGTCTCCCCGGCTACCGGACCCTGGCCGGGAGCCTGGGGGTGAGCAAGAACACCGTCCTCTCCGCCTACCGGGAGTTGCAGCACGAGGGATGGGTGACGTCCACGGTGGGTGGAGGGAGCGTGGTTGCCGCCTTCCCGCCGCGCGACCTCCCCGGTGCGGCCGTCGCGGCGACCGCCCCAGGCGAGCCGGGCTTCGATCTGGTCGGCGACGATCCCCGCCCGGGGGATCCTTCGCCGGGAGGGCTCCTCAACGTCGGCAGCGGCCTGCCCGATCCCCGCCACCTCCCCAGCGCGGTGCTGGCGCGGGCCTACCGTCGGGCACTCCTGGTGAACCCGCGGGCGTCGCTCGGCGTCGAGGATCCGCAGGGCCACCCGCGGCTCCGGGAGGCGCTGGGACGGCTGCTGGCCGCGACCCGGGGGATCCCGGCGGAGGCCGACCGGATCCTGGTGACCCGCGGCAGCCAGATGGCCTTCTTCCTGGCGGCCCAGGCCCTCTGCGCGCCGGGCGACGCCGTCGCGGTGGAGGCGCTGGGCGACCGCGCCGTGTGGGAGGCCTTCGCCCGGGCCGGCGCCCGCTGCCTGCCCGTCCCCGTGGACTCCGACGGGATCGACGTGGAGGCGCTCGAGGCGCTGGCGAGCCGGACCCGCCTGCGCGCGGTCCTGGTGTCGCCGCAGCGCCAGTACCCGACCCTGGTCCAGCTCTCGCCGGAGCGGCGGCGCCGCCTCCTCGATCTCGCGGCGGCGCGGCGATTCGCGGTCCTGGACTCCGACCTTCACTGGGAGTTCCAGTTCGACGGTCAGCCCGCGATGGCGCACGCGGCGGCGGACCCGGCCGGGGTGGTGATCCACCTCGGCCTTCTCTCCCGCATCTTCGACCCGGGCCAGCGGCTCGGGCTGGTCCACGCACCGGCGGCCTTCGTGGCCCGGATGCGGGAGCAGCGCCTGGCCTTCGACCGCCAGGGCGATCCCGTGCTGGAGCGGGCCATGGCGGAGCTGATCGAGGACGGCGAGGTCCAGCGCCACCAGAACCGCCTGCAACAGGCCTACCGGCACCGGCGCGACGCCCTCACGGCGGCCCTTCGCCACGAGGCGGGGGAGGTGGTCTCCATCGAGCCTCCCAGCGGCGGCCTTGCTCTCTGGGTGAAGGTGCGCGAAGGGGTGGACGTGGACGCATGGGCTGCCCGCGCCCTGGCGCGCGGCGTCGCCTTCCGTCCCGGGCGCCAGTTCGCCTTCGATGGTGCGGCCGTGCAGGGCTTTCGCATCGGCTACTCGAGCTTCGCCGAGCCCGTGCTCGACGAGGTGGCGACCCGCATCGGTGCGGCGCTCCGGGAGATGGCGTGAACGTCGTCGCCGCCCTCGACGACCACCTGGAGCTCCGGGGGCTCATCGGCCGCGGCGGGATGGGCGAGGTCCATCGCGCCTGGGACGAGGCGCTGGAACGGGCCGTGGCGGTCAAGTTCCTCCGCGGCTTCGACGCCCGGGAGGCCGAGCGCGTGCTCCTCGAGGCCCGGATGCAGGCACGGGTCGAGCACCCGAACGTGGTGCGGGTCCACGAGGTGGGCACGCTCGGCGAGCGCCCCTGCCTCGTCCTCCAGCTCGTGGAGGGGCCGTCGCTGGCCGACTTCGGCCCCGGGTGCACCCTGGCCGAGAAGGTCGAGCTGATCCGGCAGGTGGCGGAGGGGCTTCACGCCGCCCACAGGGAGGGGCTCGTCCACCGGGACGTGAAGCCGGGGAACATGCTGGTCGAGCTGGGGGGAGCGGCGCCGCGGGCGCTGGTCTCCGACTTCGGCCTGGCGCGGGGGGACGAGGGTGGGCTGACGCGCTCCGGGATGCCCGCCGGGACGCTCGAGTACATGAGCCCCGAGCAGCTTCTCGGCTCCGGCCCGGCCGACTTCCGCTCGGACATCTACTCGCTGGGCGCTTCGCTCCACGCCGTGCTGGCCGGCCAGCCTCCCTTCCGGAGGCGCTCCGGGCCCGGGGGCGAGGCGGCCGAGACCAGCCTGCTCCGCCGCATCCTCGAGGAGGCCCCGGACCCGCTGCCGCGGGAGGTCCCGGTCGAGCTTCGCAGGGTGGTGGCGAAGGCGATGGAGAAGGAGCCGGGAGCGCGGTATGGCAGCGCCCAGGCCTTCGCAGAGGACCTGGCCCGAGTCCAGCGGGGAGAGCCGGTGCTCGCGCGTCCGGCACCGGTCGCCGAGCGGATCTACCGGTGGACCCGCCGAAACCGCGTGGCCACCCGGGCCCTGGCGGTGGCCCTGGCCTCGCTGCTCGTGGCGCTCGGTTTCGCGCTCTGGCTGTCGAGGCGATCGGGGATGGAGTCGCTCGAGGCGGCCCGGCTGGGCGCACTGGCGACCTCGCTGGAGACCCGCTTCCGCATGGAGTGGCTGGCGCCGCCCCATGACCTGCGTCCGGTGCGGGCATCTGTCCTCCCGGAGGTGGACCAGCTTCGAACGCAGTCGGCGCGGGGGCCG
>CAIQRS010000053.1 GCA_903874275.1 uncultured Anaeromyxobacter sp. | reverse complement strand
TCGTGAACACAAACCTGAATGGAGAGAACATGACACGCAACATGGAGAGTCACTGGAGCGCCCACCGGGCGCGCGTCGGACGGACGTCCACCCTGGCCCTGGCAGCGGTGCTGGCGGCCTTCGCGAGCACGGCGAGCGCGGACGTGCCGGGACGGGCACCCCCCCGCGGAACGGTGCCGAACCCCGGCACCCAGCAGCAGGAGCTGTCGAACATCACCTTCCCGGCACCGTTCAACGTGTTCGAGTTCACGGTGACCTGCGCCGGCTGCCACGGCGGCACCATCGATCAGCAGGCCGCCCACTTCGGCGTGCAGGGCGGCACCAACATGGCCAGCGCGGCGCGCGATCCGATCTTCCGCGCCAACCAGATCGCGGTGAACAACATCCTGAAGGCGGTCACCACCGTGGACGGCGCGGGCAACATGTGCATGCGCTGCCACAGCCCGAACGGCTGGTACTCGGGCCGGTTCGACCCCACCCTGGGCGGTGACGCCCAGGGAAAGACCATGATGCACAGCATCGTGGCCTCCACCGACGACGAGGGCATCTCCTGCGAGAGCTGCCACCGCGCGGTGGGCAACGTGAAGTTCAAGTCGATCGGCGGTGTGCCCAACACCACCGACCCGGCCTGGAAGATGCTCGCCCTCGTGAGCGACTGGCCCCACGCCGGCGCCGCCATCAACAACATCAACCCGGGCGACCCCTACGGCGACACCACCATCCAGTACGCCGACGGCATGACCTATGGCGGCCCGTACCCCGGGTCGGTCAAGCCCAGTTTCACCGATGACTACCTGCTCTTCAATGCCTTCCCGGCGATCTTTGGCCCGGCCACCGGGACCTACACCGGCCAGATCTTCGCGACTTACCCGCCGGGCTGGAAGCTGACCGACAGGTTCGGCGTCACCACCGACGTGGGCGGCCAGCCCGTGAAGAACGTGGACGGCAGCCTCGCGCCCATGTTCGAGCAGCCCGTGAACGCCCCGTACGTGCTTGACCCCGTCACCAAAAGGCCGGTCCTGGACGCCAACGGCTTCCCCATCGTCGATTACCAGGCCCAGTCCATCTCGATCGAACACCCCACCTTCGAGAACAAGTTCCTGAAGACCTCGGAGATGTGCGCCTCCTGCCACGAGCTGACCGTCCCGGTGGCGAGCCACGGCATGCCCGAGCAGCGGACCTTCACCGAGTGGAAGTATTCCGCCTACTCGCAGCCCGGCGCGTTCGCGAACGCCGCCCTCCCCGGCAAGCCCGCCCTCCCGGCTGGCGCCACCAAGACCTTCAACAGCCTGGCCGGCGAGATCCGCTGCCAGGACTGCCACATGCCCAAGGTGAAGCACGAGTACGACGACGTCTCGCCGGTCTCCCTCAACGCCGACCCGGTGATGGTGGGCTGGTTCCCGTACGGCAAGAACCGGAACGACACCGGCGGCACCTCGAGCCACAAGCACGCCGGCGCGAACCGCGACCTCCCCGACTACATGAAGCTCCTCTACCCCGAACCCGACCTCGAGGTGATCGGCGCCCAGACCGGCAACGACACCCGCATCTTCCCGGGCATGCTCTCCACCCGTGACCCGCTGCTCACCCGCGCCCAGCGCAACACCGAGCTGTCGCTCCGCGACGGCGTGAGCCTGGAGGACCTGAGCGTCGCCGAGGTGTCCCCTGGCGTCTACGAGGCCAAGGTCAAGGTCGTCAACCGGACCGGCCACAAGATCCCGAGCGGCTACCCGGACGGGCGCCGCTTCTGGATCGAACTCGACGTGAAGGGTGCCACCGGAGCCTCGGTCTACACCTCCGGCTTCTACGACGATGCCACGGCCGAGCTGAAGACCACCGCCACGGCCCCGTTCGCCCGGGCGCACACCAACGTCATCAACGCCGGCGTCGCCTCCCCGGTCGGCAACCCGCTCGTGGACCGTGCCAACGCCTCCGACTATCCCGTTGCCCAGGGGCAGGCGGCTCCCGTCCTCGTCATCCTCTCGGGCTCACCGCTTCCGGCCGGAACGCTCGAGAGCTTCCAGACCTGGAACCAGGCCCTCCCGGCAGGTAGCCCGTTCCCGTCGGCCGGCAATACACTCACCGCCTATGTCCTGCGACCCGGCGCCGTCTCCGGGGAGTACGCGATCGTCTACCAGAGCGGTCTCCTGACCGTTCCTCCACTCCCGGGCGCCGCTTCCGCGGTCGCCACGTTCCCGGTGGTCGGGGGCGTCGCGACCCAGGCTGGTGACGTCATCGCCTTCTACGGGCAGGGCGTCCCGGTGGACATCGTGGCCACCGGCACCGACGTTCTCGTCTATCCCGCCCCTGCAGCTCCCAGCGGCCCGACCCTGACCGTGGGGAGCACCGGGTTCCCGGTCTATCCGCAAGCCCGCACCTACTCGTTCGGCGCCAACGTGAAGCCCGCCAACGCGGCGAACGCGGTCATGGTGTACGAACGCGTCACCTGCTGGGACGGCCTGGTTGGTATCGGCGTCGCCGACGGCATCTGCGACCCCGACGAGTTCGGGAAGGTCATGGGACCGAACCTGCTCAACAACGCCATCGCCTTCGACAACCGGATCCCGCCCGCGGGCTTCGAGAAGGCCAAGTACCAGACGGGAGGGGCCTCCTTCTGGAACTTCGACCCGACCGACCTGCGCTACTTCGAGGACGCCGGCCGCTACCCGGACGGTCAGGGCTTCGACGTCGTGACCTACCGGTTCGCGTCCGCTCCGGGCCAGGCGCTCACCGCCCGGGCCACCGCCTACTGGCAGACCCACACGAAGGAGTTCCTGGAGCACCTGCGTGACCAGGACGCCTCCGACGTCCGGCCCCAGGGTCCGATCAACCCGTTCATGGTCGGCTACCCGCTGACCCCGTCCTACCTGTCCGACGTGGTCATCAACCGGCTCAACCCGGCCAACTTCGACGCCAACGGGGTCCCGCTTGCCGTTCCGGTGGTCCCCTGGTTCGCCGGTCCCTCGACGACCACCTGGGCGGTCTTCACCGCGAGCCACCCTGATATCGGGATGGCCCTCAAGGACAACTGGGGCGGCGTGGCCTACGCCGCCTGGGCGCTCACCGGCAAGGGTGCGCCCTTCGTCGTCGCCGCCGCGGACACCTCGGTGGCCGCGGTCCCGGGCCAGGTGATGGGCGTCACCGCGGCCACGCCGACGGTCGCCAATCCGGTCAACCTGACCACCTCCGCCTTCGAGACCCTGATCTCCTGGACGGCTCCCGCTGCCGGCCCGGTCGAGGGGTACGAGGTCTGGATCCGCTACGGCCTCGACGCCCAGAACCAGCCGGGTGGGCCTGACGTCGCCGGGTCCACCGCCTCCTGGGACCGCCTCGCGGTGGTTCCCGCCAGCCAGACGTCCCTCCTCAACGAGGGCGTGAACGTGGGCAAGACCTACGCCTACGCCGTCCGTGCCTTCAACGCCAAGGGGTTCGGGCCGTTCTCCGCCGCGGTCGCCTTCAAGCAGCCGTGGGACTTCCCGCTCCCGCCGGACTTCCTGCAGCTCGTCGGCGCTCCCACATCCACCACCGTGACCCTCTCCTGGCTGGACACGGCTGACAACGAGGCCGCATTCCTGGTCGAGGCGGCGGTGATCACGGGCAACCTGGTCGGCCCCTTCACCTTCACCCAGCAGTTCGCCACCCAGACCGGATGCGACCCGGCCCTCGCGACGTGCGGCGGCCCGGGCAACCTCATGGCCTTCGGGGGCAATCTCCAGACCGTCACCGGCCTGCAGCCGAGCACCTGCTACCTCTTCCAGGTGCAGGCGGTGAACGCCACCGGGATGTCCGGGGCCAACACCAACGCCCCGATCAACCAGATCTGCACGGCAGCGCCCACGGTCGCTCCTCCGACCGCTCCGGTGCTCTCGTTCTCGGCGGTGGCCACCACCACGGCCACGCTCGCCTGGAACGGCGGCACGGGTGCCACCAGCTGGACCGTTACGCAGGTCTCCCCGGCCACTCCGGCGGCCACGGTG
>CAIQRS010000052.1 GCA_903874275.1 uncultured Anaeromyxobacter sp. | reverse complement strand
GGCGCCGTCGCGACGCGCGCGGCGGGGGGCGGGGGCGGCGGCCGGATCCCCGCGCCCTTCACGCTGGTGGGCGGGAGCGTTCCGGGACGCACGGCGCCGGCGCGCAGCGGGTGTCCGGGGGGCGGCAGGGGAGGCGGAACCGTCCGGCGCGGGGGGCCGGCAGGCTGCAGGCGGGCCACCGGGCTGGGCGGGTGCGCGGGGGCCGGCGTGTGCGCCGGAGGTGCCGGGTGCGGCCGCGAGGGCGTGTGCGCCGGGGTCATGCGCGGGTACGAGAGCGGGAGCGGTTCGGCCGTCACCCCCTCGACGAGCTCGCGCACGCGGCTGAGCAGCGCCTGGCTGTCGAAGGGCTTGGCGACGTGGCCGTCGGCGCGCACGGCCCGGGCCCGCCCCTCGTCGAACGGCTCGAAGGTGCCGGTGAGCAGGAGCACCGGCACCTCGCCGAGCTGCGGGTCGGCCTTCAGCGCCTGGCAGAGCTCGTAGCCGTTCATTCGGGGCATCACGGCGTCGGCCAGCACGATGTCGGGCCGGATCTCCCGCGCCCGGGCGAGCGCGTCCTCGCCGTTGTCCACGGCGGTGATCCGGTAGTCCTCCCCGGCGAAGACGATGCCCACGACCTTCTGGATGGTGACCGAATCGTCGGCGAGCAGCAGGGTCTTGGGCATTGGTTTCTCGGACGGAGTGCTGCCGGAGAGCTAACGCGCCGCTCGCGCGAGTGTCAATCTTCCTCGCAGCTTAACCTTCATTCCCTGGGGCGAGCAGCACGTCCCACGGCGGCCTCCGGACCGGGTTGCTCCCCTCCCCTTCCGATAGCCCGAGGACCCGGTCCACCAGGACACCCGCCGTCGTCCCTCCGGCGTCGAGCAGGAGGAGGACGTGGGGATCGCCGGAGGCCGGCTCTCCGAGGATGGCGGCGGCGTCCCAGGCGGGGTGGATGGCCCGCCCGTGGTGAAGCAGGCCGCGGTGCCCCTCCGGCGCCAGGGGAACCCGGAAGAGGTGGACCGGATCGATGACCTGGACCACGAGCTGCAGGGGCACCGCCAGCACGCGCCCTGCGCGCTCGGCCATCAGTTCCCGGTCGGACGGGGGCAGGTCGCCGGAGACGGGAAACGGGCGCGGCGCCTTCGCTCGCATGTCGGACAGGGCCGCGGGCGCCAGTTCCAGGAGGAGCGCGCCACCGAAGCAGAGCACCGACGCGAAGGGGGACGGGGCGGCGGCGACGGCCCGCTCCGGGAGCAGGAAGGCCTCCGCGTCGGCCATGTCCCCCACGCCGTCCATGCGGTCCACGAGAAGGGTCGGCAGCCCCGCCCCCTCGAGGACGAGCGCGAAGCGGGGGTCGCCCCTGAGCCCCAGCCGCTCGGCCAGCGAGAGCGCCCCCTCCGGGATCCCGCGCGCGGAGCCCGCCACGACCGGCACGATCTCTCGGACCGCCAGGAGGGGAAGCGCGAACGGGACGCCCCCCACCTGGAAGCGGAGGACCTGACGGCCGGGAGGGATGGGCACGGCGTCATGGTATACCAGCCTGCATGCAGGCCTCGGTCCTCCTCGTGGACGACGAGCGCTTCGCCCGCACCCTCTACGCCGACTACCTCCGGGCTGCCGGCTACGCGGTCGAGGTCGCGGAAAACGCCCCGGCCGCGATCCGGCTCCTCGAGGGCCGGCGCTTCGACGTCCTGCTCACCGACATCGTCATGCCCGGCGGCGACGGCCTCCAACTGCTGGCCGACGCCAAGCGGCTCGACCCCGACGTCCAGGTTGTCGTCATCACGGCCCTCGACCGGGTCGATCCGGCCGTCCGGGCCATGCGCGCCGGCGCCTCCGACTACCTGGTGAAGCCGGTCACGCCGGAGGCCTTGCAGCTCTCGGTGCAGCGCTCCCTCTCGACCCGGGCGCTGCTCGCCGAGAACTCGGCGCTCCGGGGGCACGTCAACCTCTTCGAGACCTGCCAGCGCATCACCGGGACGCTGGAGCGGGACAAGGTGATCCCGCTGGCGCTCCCGGCGCTCGCCACCGAGTGCGGCGCCCGCGGCGCGGTGCTCCTCGAGCGGGAGGGCGCGGAGGGCTGGCGCCTCTCCGGGGTCCACGGCATCACCGCCGAGGAGGCCGGGGAGATCCTCGCGCCCGCCCTCCCCCGGCTGGGAGAGCTGGCCCTCGACGCCACGATCCTCCTCGACCTCCCGGAAGCGGGCGACCGGCCTCCATCCCGCTGCCTCTTCCTCCCGGTCTCGGACGGCCCCGAGATCCTGGGCGCGGTCTGCCTGCTCCTCTCCGATCCCTTCGACGCCGAGCGCGCCGGTCGGGCCGCCTTCATCTGCCACCACCTGGGCACGGCCCTTCGCGCGCTGGGCCGGCTCTCCCACGTCGAGCAGCTGGCCTACGTGGACGACGTGACCCTGCTCTACAACAGCCGCTTCCTCGACGTGGCCCTCGACCGGGAGCTCTCGGGCGGCCGCCCCTTCACGCTGCTCTTCATGGACCTCGACCGGTTCAAGGCCGTGAACGATCGGCACGGCCACCTGATGGGCTCGGCGCTGCTCGGCGAGTTCGGGAGGGTGCTCCGCGCCTGCGTGCGCGACGACGACGTGCTGGTCCGGTACGGGGGGGACGAGTTCGTGGCGCTCCTCACCGGGGTGGACTCGGGAGGCGGGCTCAAGGTGGCCGAGCGCATCCGCCGCGCCGTCGAGGACCGGCGCTTCCTCTCGCGCGAGGGGCTCTCGGTGCGCCTCACCGTCTCCATCGGCCTGGCCAGCCACCCGGAGCACGCCCCCTCGAAGGCGCTGCTCCTCGACCTGGCCGACCGTGCCATGTACCGGGGCAAGGAGAGCACGCGCAACGTGGTCTACATCGCCTCGGCCGAGAAGCCGGTGGCGGGCTAGGGAGTCCTCGTGCCCGGCAACGTCACCGCCGAGACCCTGCTCGAGGAGGCGCAGGATGCCCTCGACGAGGGGGACGCGGAGCGCGCGCTCGACCTCGCCATCGAGGGATCCCGGCTGGCCGGGCGGGCCGACGACGAGGAGTTGACCGCGCGGCTGGCGCTGGCGGAGGGGCAGGCCCTCCTCGCCCTGGGCGACTCCCGCGTCGCCCTGGAGCGGATCGCGGTGGCCGTGCGTGCCTTCCCCGACGACCTCGACGTCCGCACCGAGGAGGCCAGCGCCCTCCACGAGCTCTCCCGGTTCGAGGAGGCGGCCGACCTGCTCACGCGGATCCTCCACGAGGACCCGGGCGACGCCGGCTGCCACTGGCTCCTCGGGCTCTGCCTGGAGCGGCTGGGGCGGGCCGAAGGCTCGGAGCGTCACCTCCGCCGGGCCCGGGAGCTCGCACCCGGGGACTTCCCGGAGCCGGTGGTCCTCTCGCCCGACGCCTTCGAGGCGGTGGTGGAGGAGGCGCTCGCCGAGCTGCCCGAGCCGGTGCGCCGGTACCTCGCCAACGTGGCCGTGACGGTGGAGGACCTCCCCGAGGTGGAGGAGCTCCTCCTCTCCGACCCTCCTCACTCCCCGTCCATCCTGGGGATCTTCCGGGGGTCGCCGCTCGGGGACAAGGCCTCCATGGATCCCTGGAGCCACTTTCCCTCCTCCATCGCCCTCTTCCAGCGCAACCTGGAGCGCTACGCCCGGGACCGGGAGGAGCTCCTCGACGAGATCCGGGTGACCCTGCTCCACGAGGTGGGCCACTTCCTGGGGCTCGACGAGGACCAGCTGCGGGATCTCGGGCTCGACTGACCGCCGCGGCGACGCCGGACCGCCCGGATCCGCCGAATAATTGACCGGATCCGCACGATATCGCATCGTGCTGGCCAATGGCCGTCATCGAGTCGATGGAGCTCGCCCAGGTCCTCTCGGAGGCGGGCGACATCGCACGCAACGTGAACCAGCGCCTCACCAGCGCCCACCTCCTCCTGGCATTCTTCGTGGTGCCCAACCGGGCCGAGATGCTGCTCCGCGAGCGGGGCGTGGACGAGGACCGGATCCTGCTCGCCATGCCGGGCGCGCCCGAGGAGCCCGAGGGGCTCGAGCGCGACCTGCGCGACCGGGCCCGCCAGGTGGCCGAGGGGCTGCGGGCCGACGAGACCGACTGCATCCACCTCCTCATCGCCATGACCCGGGTGCGCCAGTGCTCGGCCCACCAGCTGCTCTCCGCCTGCGGTCTCGAGCTGGCCGCCCTGCGGAACGTCGCCCTCTCCTACTACACGGCCGGCATGCCCCGGCGGCTGCGGCGCGTGCCCCAGCCCGCCACCCGTGCCCCCGCCCCCTCCCCGCGACGGCCCTCCGCCCCGCGCGTCGAGCCCGGGGACATGGACCTCGAGGGAGAGCCGATCGACGACGACGAGCCGGAGACCGGCGCCGGGGCGCTCGACCTCTCGCCGCGGCCGCCCTCGCGGGCTGCATTCACCGCCCCTGCCACGAGCCCCTCGCGCACCCGTCCGGCCCACGCGCTCGACCCCGCCGACTTCCCCTGGCTCTCCCAGCTGGGGCGCAACCTGACCGAGCTGGCCGCGGCCGGACGGCTCGACCCGCTGGTGGGGCGCGAGGTCGAGGTGGAGCAGACCCTCGACGTGCTCGGGAAGCGGCGCACCAACAACCCGCTCCTGGTCGGCGAGGCCGGGGTGGGCAAGACCGCCATCGTCGAGGGCGTGGCCCAGCGGCTGCTCGCCCAGAGTTCACCGCGAGTCCTCGTCGAGCTGGACATGGCCAGCGTGCTCTCGGGCACGCAGCTGCGTGGCTCCTTCTCCGAGAAGCTGCGCGGGATCCAGGACGAGGTGCGGCGCGCCGAGGGGCGCGTGGTGGTCTTCATCGACGAGGTGCACACGGTCATGGGCGCCGGCTCCACCGGCGAGGGGCCGCAGGACGCCGCCAACGAGCTCAAGGCCGGCCTGGCCCGCGGCGAGTTCCCCTGCATCGGCGCCACCACCCACGACGAGTACCGCAAGCACATCGAACGGGATCCGGCGCTGGAGCGCCGCTTCACGCCGGTCCTGGTGCGCGAGCCGTCGGTTCCCGACACCGTCCGCATCCTCGAGGGAATCCTTCCGCGCTACGAGCAGCACCACGCCGTGCGCTTCGCACCCGAGGCCGTCGAGGCCGCCGCGGCCCTCACCTCGCGCTACGTGCGCGACCGCTTCCTCCCCGACAAGGCGGTGGCCGCCATGGACCTGGCCGGTTCCCGCGCCCGGCGCCAGGGCGCCTCGGCCGTCGCCGCCGCCGACGTGGCCCGGGTGGTGGCCCAGATGGCGGGCATCCCCGAGTCGCGCCTCCTCTCCGGCGACCGCGACCGGCTCCTCGGCCTGGAGGAGGCCCTCTCCCAGCGGATCGTCGGCCACCCCGAGACCATCGCCCGGGTGGCGCGCGTGCTGCGGCGCAACTACGCCGGATTCGCCTCCCGCCGCCCCATGGGCAGCTTCCTCTTCCTCGGCCCCACCGGGGTGGGCAAGACCGAGCTGGCCCGGGCGCTGGCCGACGCGCTCTTCGGCAACGACCAGGCCCTGGTCCGGCTCGACATGAGCGAGTGCAGCGAGCCCACCGGGGTGGCGCGGCTCGTGGGCGCCGCCCCCGGTTACGTCGGCTACGGCGAGGGGGGCCAGCTCACCGACGCCGTCCGGCGCCGGCCGGCCAGCGTCGTGGTCCTCGACGAGATCGACAAGGCCCACCGCGACGTCCTCCTGCTCCTGCTCCAGGTCCTCGAGGAAGGGCGGCTCACCGACGGGCGCGGCCGCCAGGTGGACTTCTCCTCCACCGTGGTCGTCCTCACCACCAACCTGGGCGGCTTCGAGGCCACCCGCACCTCGTCCGGCGTGATGGGCTTCGCCGGCGCCGAGACCGGCCCGACCCGCGAGGACCGCGCCAGCCAGGCGGCCCGCGCCGCGCTCCCCCCGGAGCTCTGGAACCGGCTCGACGAGAGGCTGGTCTTCCCGGCCCTCTCCCGCGACGACCTGGCCCACGTCGCGTCGCTGCTCCTGCGCCAGTCCTCGGAGCGGCTGGCCGCCGAGCGGCGCATCCGCTTCTTCGCCGGCGACGACGTGGTGGAGCACCTGCTCGTGAACGGCGGGTTCGACCCGTCCCTGGGCGCCCGCCCCATGCGCGGCGCCGTCCAGCGCCTGGTCGAGGGGCCCATCGCCGAGCGCATCCTGGGCGGCGAACTGGTCCCCGGCGACGAGCTGGAGGTGACGGTCGAGTCGGGGGCACTGGCCTTCCGGCGCATCGGCTGACCGCGCCTGGATTCACTCTTGGTAAAGTCCGCGCTCCCGGATGTAGGCGAGCACCCGCGTGGGCACGAGCGCCGCGACGTCGTCGCCCCGGGAGAGCCGCTCCCGCACCTCGGTGGATGACACCCCGGGAAGCGCCGGCCCGTCGGCGAAGGCGACCTCCCCGGCCCGCCCCACCACGATGACCCGGGCCAGCTCCCGCACCCGGTCGAAGCGGTACCACTTGGGCGTGTCGGCCACGATGTCGGCGCCCACCACCAGCGTGAACTGCCGGTCCGGGTGCTTCTCCACCAGGTACTCGAGGGTGCGGGCGGTCTTTCCCACCAGCGGGTCGTCGGCCAGGTCGGCCTCGGCGGTGCAGACGTGGAGTCCGCGCAGGGGCGCCGCCGCCAGCTCGCACATGCGCACCCGGTCCTCGAAGGGCGCGAGCAACTTCCCGAACGGGTGGCGGAAGCTGGGCAGCATCCAGACCTCCGAGACCCCCTGCGTGGCCAGGGTCCAGTAGGCGGCCATCACGTGGGCAACGTGCGGCGGGTTGAACGAGCCGCCCAGGATCGCCGTCTGTCTCATGGGGCCATCCTGCCTCAGTCCGCGTAGCGGAGGAACCGCGCCCGCCGCCGGGCGAAGGCACGCTCCTCCCCTGCGAAGCCCCGGGCCAGCTCGCGCCAGCCGCCACCGGCCTCGATGGCGCGTCGCTCCCGGTCCGACCCGCACAGGAGGTCGAAGGCGGGGACTCCGGTGACGAACTCGTAGGGCTCGGTGCGCCAGGCGAAGCGGTCCGGGTCCTGGGCCCGCGCCACCGCCACGCAGGCCAGCCCGGTGCGGAACGGGCGGAAGGCCACCGGGTCGTGGACGTGCAGCTCGACGCCGTGGCAGAGCCGCCCCTGGTGCTTGTCCCAGGTGGGCGTGAAGCCAGCGGCGCGGAAGCGGACACCGGGCAACCGCTCCGCCTCGAGATCGCGGGCCAGCTGCCCCCCGTCGAGCCAGGGGGCGCCGAGCAGGTGGAAGGGGCGCGTCGTGCCTCGCCCCTCCGAGAGGTTCGTCCCCTCGAGAAGGCACATCCCCGGGTAGACCAGCGCGGCGTCCGGGGTGGGCATGTTGGGCGACGGGAGCACCCAGGGCAGCCCGGTCTCCGCGAAGCTGCGGCGGCGCCTCCAGCCCTCGCAGGGGACCACCTCGAGGTCGAGGTCGAGCCCCCGCTCCGCGCGAAAGAGCGCCGCCAGCTCGCCCACCGTCATGCCGTGCCGGACGGCCAGGTCGTGCATGCCGCAGAAGCTCTGGAACCCCGGGCGCAGCGCCGGCCCCTCCACCTCCCGGCCGCCGATGGGGTTGGGCCGGTCGAGCACCACGAAGCGCAGCCCGGCCTCGGCTGCGGCCTCCATGCAGAGCATCATGGTGGCCTGGTAGGTGTAGCAACGGGCGCCCACGTCCTGGACGTCGAAGACCAGCGCGTCGAGCCCCTCCAGGAGAGAGCGCCCCGGGCGCAGCGACTCGGGCGACGACCCATACAAGGAGTGAACGGGGAGCCCGGTGACCCGGTCCCGCTCATGGCCCACCGCCGCCATGTACTGCACGTCGCCGCGGACGCCGTGCTCCGGCCCGAAGAGCGCGGAGAGGCGCACCCCGGGGGCCGCCGAGAGCACGTCGGCGGCGTGGCGGAGCCGCCGGTCCACCGCGGTGGGATTGCACACCAGCCCCACCCGGAGGCCGCGCAGGGGCGCGAACCGGCGACGGGCCAGGACCTCGAGCCCGGGGAGCACCTCTGCCGTCCGCTTCCGTGCCATGGCCGCCATCCTACCCGCCCTTCCCACGGAAACGGCGACCTGTGGCAGACTCCGGCGCCTCGGGGGGTGCGAGAGGCGCATGGCGAAGGGATGGAGATCGGGGGGCATCGCCCTCTTCCTGGGAGCGTGGGGTGAGAACCTCGCCTTCGACGCCCTCTCCTGGGTGGTGCCTCCGCTCGCGCCTCCCCACCTCCTCCACGCCTACATGCCGGAGGCCATCCGCCAGATGGTCTCGCCCGCGGTGCTCGCCCCGGTGACCTCGGCGGTGCTCGCCGCCATCGCGCTCCTCGTGCTTTCGCTCGTCCCGCCCGGCACGCCCGGGCGGGTGCGCGCGCTCGCCACCTGGCTCCTCGGCTTCTGGTTCCTCTCCGAGGGGCTGATGGCCTGGGTGTGGCTCGATGCCCCGGCGGGCGTGATCGCCTGGTCGCTCGCCGGGGGCGTCCCGCGCAGCCTCGCCGTCGCCTGGCTGCTGGCCCGGCAGCAGGGGCCGCCCGCGGAGCAGCGGTGATCGCCCACCCGCGAACGCTGGAGGAGCTGGGCTGGCCGCGCATCCTCGAGGCCGTGGCCGGGCGCTGCCGGACGGCGGGTGGCAAGGCACGGGCCGCGGCCCTCCCCTTCCTCGACTCGCCCGCCGAGGTCCGGGAGGCGCTGGCCCGGCTCGCCGAGGCCAGGGCGCTCGCCGAGTCCCGGACCTCGCTGCCCATCGCCGCGCCCGGCGACCCCGCCGCGGGTCTCGAGCGCGCCGCCAAGGGCGGTGTCCTCGAGCCGCTCGCCCTGCGCGACATCGCGGTGCTGGCCCGGTCGGCGGCGCGCACCCGGGCCGTGCTCTCGGCGCGGGAGACCGACCTGCCCCGGCTCTGGTCCCTGGCTTCGTCGCTCTCGGACGCCGGGCGGCTGGCCGACCGCATCGAGGCGGCCATCGAGCCCTCGGGGGCCATCTCCGAGCGGGCCAGCCCGGAACTCTCGCGCCTGCGCGACCGGGCCCGGGGGCTGCACCGGGCCATGAAGGGAGCGGTCGAGTCGATGCTCGGCGACGAGACGGTCTCCCGCCACCTGCGCGACGGGTACTTCACCATCCGCAACGATCGCTACGTGCTCCCGGTGCTGGCGAGCTCCCGGTCCGCCGTCCCGGGCATCGTCCACAACGCCTCCCAGTCTGGACAGACGCTCTTCGTCGAGCCCGACGGCATGGTGGAGATGGGAAACGAGCTCGCCATCGCGAACGCCATGGCCGCCGAGGAGGAGGAGCGGATCCTGCGCGAGCTCTCCGAGGGGGTGACGGCCCGCTCCGCCGACCTTTCCCGCGACCTCGACACCCTCTCGGCGCTCGACCTGCTCGAGGGGCAGGCGCTGCTCGCCTCCGACCTGGACGCCTCGGCCCCGGAGGTGGTGACCCCGGCCGACGGCATCTGGCTCCGCGACCTGCGCCATCCCATCCTCGTCCTTCAGGACAAGAAGGTGGTGTCGAGCGACCTCCGGCTCGAGCCTCCAGGCCGGGCGCTCGTCGTCTCCGGCCCGAACGGCGGCGGCAAGACCGTCGCCATCACCGCCGTTGGCCTCTCCGCGCTCATGCTCGAGGCGGGGCTCCCCATCGCGGCCGGGCGGGGGTCCCGCCTCCCCTTCTACGGATCGGTCCGCGCCGCCGTCGAGGAGCACGGCGACCTGTCCCGCGACCTCTCCACCTTCACGGCCCACCTGACCGCCGTGCGCGACATCGGCGCGGGGGCCGGCCCGGCCACGCTCGTCCTGGTGGACGAGATCGCGGCCGACACCGACCCGCGCGAGGGCGCCGCGCTGGCCGCGGCCCTCCTCGAGGACCTGCTCGACCGGGGCGCCACCGTGCTCATCACCACCCACCTCGACGAGCTGAAGGCGCTGGCCCTCTCCGATCCGCGCTTCGCCAACGCCCGGGTCGGCTTCGATCCCGAGCGGCTCGCCCCCACCTTCCAGCTGCACCTGGGCAGCCCGGGGAGCTCGTCGGCCATCGAGGTGGCGCGCCGGGTGGGCCTGCCGGAGTCGATCCTCGCCCGGGCGCGGGCCTCCCTCTCCGGCCGGGGCGGGGCGCTCGGCGAGGCCCTGCGCGCGCTCTCCGAGGAGCGGGCGCGGCTCGAGGCCCAGCGGGCGGGGCTCGAACGGGACGCCGCGGCGGCGCGCCGGAGGGAGGAGGAGGCGGCCCGGCGCGAGGAGGCGGCATTCCGCGCCGAGAAGGAGGCGTCGGCGCGGGTCGCGGAGTCCCTGGCCGACGAGGTGGAGAGCGCGCGCGAGGAGGTCCGCAAGGTGCTCGCCGGGCTCCACTCCGCCCCCACGGTGAGGAAGGCCAGCGAGGCATCCCGGCAGCTCGAGGAGTGGTCGGAGTCGCTCGCGAAGGCCTCGCGCGTGGCGGTGTCGCAGGCCGCCGCCGCTCCCGAGAGCGTGCCCGGGGCGGCGATCGCACCCGGACTTCGGGTGCGCGTCGCGTCGCTCGGACAGGAGGGCGAGGTGCTCCAGGTGTCGGGTGACGAGGCGGTGGTCAGGCTCGGAGGCCTGCGGGTCCGGCGCCCCGTCGCCGACCTGCTCCCGCTCCGGGGGAAGGCGAAGGGGGCGAACCTGGCCCGTGCCCGCGAGGATCGGCTCCGTGCCGCGGAGGACGCGCGGCCGGCGGCACTCAGCGTCGGGTCTCGCCGGCTCGACGTGCGCGGGATGCGGGTGGACGACCTCCTCCGCGAGGTGGACGCCTTCCTCGACCGGCAGTTCGCCGAGGGTGCCGTGGATGCCCTGATCCTCCACGGGCACGGGACCGGCGCCCTCAAGGAAGCCCTCCGAGCCCACCTTAAAGAGTCACCCTATGTGGGTGCATTTCGAAGGGGGGATCCACAAGAGGGGGGCGATGCAGTTACGGTGTGCGCCTTCCGCCGTTGAAGAATGGAAGACAACGGCCTCCGCCGAGGCCATTCCGGGCCCCCCCCATGCCCGCCCAGAGGGAGTCATACAGATGAGAAGGATCTCCGTCCTCGGAGCCGCGGCGCTGCTCGCCGTGCTCCCCGCTGCAACCCACGCCCAGTCCGCGACCGCCAGCGAAGTGGTCGTCAAGGAGAGCACCACGGTCGTCGTGAAGGAGGCGCCGAAGCCGTCGCCGGTCACCTTCACCCCGTACGGCTTCTTCCTCCTGAACGCCTTCTTCAACGACTCCGCCGGAACCCGGAACTACCCGTACCCGAACCAGTGCACCACCGGCGCCGCCTGCGAGGGCAACGTCCTCTTCGACGTGCGGCAGTCCCGGCTCGGGGCGCGCCTGTCCTTCAACGACACCGCCGGCTGGACCGGCGCCACCCTCTCGGCGCTCGTCGAGGTGGACTTCCAGGGCGGCTTCACCAGCACCGCCGCCAACTCGGTCGCCTTCTACAGCCCGGCCATCCGGCTCCGCAAGGCGTATGCCGACGCGGCCTGGGGCACGGAGTCGAAGTTCACGCTGCGTCTCGGCCAGGACGACCACATCGTCTCGCTGCTGCGCCCGGTCTCCCTCGCCTACATCGCCAACCCGCTCTTCCAGATGGCCGGCACGCTCAACGGCCGGGCCCCGATGATCGAGGCCCGCTACGAACTGAACCCCAAGGACGGCCTGGTCCTCGGCGTGCAGGTCGCCGCGCTCAACCCGCAGGACAACGCCGCCGGCGTCGGTGAGTCGCCGACCGCCGCCGTGGACCTGGGCGCCGGCAACCGCTCCCGCATCCCCGCCTTCGAGGGGCGCGTCGCGCTGGGCTGGAAGACCGGCGGCAAGACCCTGGCCACGGTCTCCGGCTGGGCCGGCTGGCAGAAGAACCGCTTCGTGAGCCTCGCCACCGACACCACCGTGGACGTGAACTCGTCCATCTTCGGCGGCGACCTGAACCTCAACATCTGGATGGTCAACGTCCTGGGCTCGATCTACAGCGCCAAGGGCTGGGACCAGCCCGGCTCGCTGGGCGCCAGCCAGGGCATCGCCCTGTCGGTCTCCTCGGCCACCCCGCGCGCCATCACCAACACCACCGCCGTCGCCGCGCTGGGCGGCTGGTTCCAGGTGCTCGTCGGCCCCTCCAACCTGTTCCAGGTCTACGGCGGCTGGGGCGGCACCCAGAGCCCGGCGTCCGCCTACGCCGGCACCCTGCTCGCCGCCAACTCCACCCGCATCCAGAACTTCACCTGGGCCGCCGGGCTCATCGGCTACGCCGGCAAGAACTGGCGCTTCTCCGCCGAGTACGCCAGGTCCACCAGCTACTTCTACAACGCCACCAACTACTCCCAGGGTCAGTTCTCCCTCAACTCCCAGGTCGTGTTCTAGCGGCGGCAGCACGGCTTGACGCCACGCATCATGAGAGCGCCGGAACCTTTTGGTTCCGGCGCTCTCTTCTTTTGTGCGACCCCGGCGTGCTATGAAAGTCGGCCAGCTCGCAAGGCCCACACCCTGTCGCGCCGCCCCCAGCGGCATCGAAAGCGGAGGCTGAACAAGATGAAGCGCATCCTCTCCCTCGCAGCTGCAGCGCTCCTCGCCGTACCCGCACTCGCGGTGTCCCAGGTCAAGATCGGGGTCATCAACTCGATGACCGGTCCGCAGGCCCCCATCGGCGAGAACCTCACCAACGGCATCAAGCTCGCCGAGGAGGACCTGGCGGCAAAGGGCGTGAAGGTGCAGCTCGTCTGGGAGGACGACACCGGCAAGCCCCAGGTCGGTCTCTCGGCCATGGACAAGCTCGCCACCCGCGACAACGTCGTCGGCGTGGTCGGGGCCTACACCTCCGCAGTCACGAACGCCGTGGCCAAGAAGGCCGAGCAGTACAAGGTACCGCTGGTGAACCCGGTCGCATCCAAGGAGGAGATCACCCGGCAGGGCTACAAGTACGTCTTCCGCGTCTCGGCCACCACCGGCGACTACGCCGCCATCCTCCTCGACCTGGCCACCACGCTGGGCAAGCCGAAGAGCATCGCCATCCTCTCCGAGAACACCGACTTCGGCGTCTCGGGCGCCAAGAGCGCGAAGGAGATCGCCGAGAAGAAGGGCATCAAGGTCGTCTTCGAGGAGGCCTACTCCCCCGGCTCCCCCGACTACCGCTCGACCCTGGTGAAGGTGAAGGGCGCCAACCCCGACATCATGTTCATGGTCTCCTACGTGGCCGACGCCATCACGCTGATGCGCCAGTCGCGCGAACTCCAGCTCACCCCCATGGCCTTCCTGGGCGCCGGAGCCGGCTTCTCCACCGACAAGTTCGCCAGCGAGAAGAACATCTCCCACGGCGTGTTCTCTTCCACCCAGTGGACCCCCGACGTGAACTGGCCCGGCGCCAAGGCCTTCGGCGAGCGGTACAACAAGCGCTTCGGGAAGACCCCCACCTACCACGCCGCCAACGCCTACATCGCCATGATGATCATGGGCGAGGTGGCGGCCAAGGCCGGCGGCGACCGCGAGAAGGTCGCCGCGGGGCTGCGCGCCGGGAACTGGGACGGCCTCTTCGGCCCGGTGAAGTTCGCCGACTTCGACGGCTACCAGAACCAGAACAAGCACCAGATGCTCGTCGAGCAGGTGCAGGACGGAAAGTACTTCACGGTGTGGCCGCCCGCGCTGCAGAGCGGCAAGCCCATCTGGCCGTTCCCAGGCTGGAAGTAGCACCGACGGCGCCCGACGATGACCATCTTCCTCCAGTCGCTCCTCTCGGGCGTCCTCATCGGAGGGGCCTACGCGCTCATCGGCGTGGGGCTCACCATCATCTTCGGCGTGATGCGCATCATCAACTTCGCCCACGGCGACCTGGTGATGCTGGGGATGTACGCCTCCTACTTCCTCTTCACGCTCGGCAACGTCGACCCCTTCGTGTCGATCATCTTCGTCTTTCCCCTGCTCTTCCTCTTCGGGGCGATCCTGCAGAAGACGGTCATCAACAAGGTGCTGAACGCCCTGCCCCAGAACCAGATCCTGCTCACCATCGGGATCGGGCTCATCCTCAGCAACACCATGATGCTGCTCTTCACCTCCGACTACCGGATCATCTCAACCACCTATTCCTCGGGGAGCTTCCGGCTGGGCGAGATCTCGGTCTCCACCCCGCTGCTCCTCTCCTTCGTCATCACCGCTGCGGTGACGGCGGTCCTCTACTGGTTCCTGCTCAAGACCGACACCGGCCAGGCCATCCGCGCCACCGCCCAGGACCGCGACGCGGCCCAGCTCATGGGCGTGAACGTCAAGCGCATGAGCGTGCTCGCCACCGGCATCGGCGCCGGGCTGGCCGCGGTGGCCGGCTCCCTCATCTCGCCGACCTACTACATCTTCCCTCAGGTCGGTCAGCCCTTCACGCTCAAGGCCTTCGTCATCGTGGTGCTGGGCGGCATGGGGAGCGTCATGGGGGCCACCGTGGGTGGGGTGCTCATCGGGGCCACCGAGTCGCTGGCCGGCGCCTACATCAGCTCCGGCCTGAAGGACCTGGTGGTCTACGTCCTCTTCCTGCTCATCCTCCTCTTCAAGCCGGCCGGCCTCTTCGGAAAGTCCCGGGTCTAGCCCTCATGCGCCCGAGCCCTCAATCGCGCGGTCTGGCCCTCCTCCCCGTCGTCCTCGGCGTCGCCGCGGTGGTGGCCCTGGCCATCCTGCCGAAGTACGTCGAGAGCCCCTACGCCCTGCAGCTCATGGTGCTGTTCTTCCTCGCGGTCATCCAGGGCGAGGCCTGGAACCTCATCGGAGGGTACGGCGGTCAGTACTCGGTGGGGCACGCCGCCTACTTCGGGATCGGCGCCTACACCGTCATCGTCCTCCTGCAGTCGAAGGGGCTGGCGCCGTGGTGGGGACTCTTCCCGGCCCTGCTGCTCGCCGTGGTCGTGGCCGCCATCGTCGGCAGCATCACCTTCCGCCTGCGCGGCCCCTACTTCGTGCTGGCCTCCATCGCGGTCGCCGAGATCTTCCGCCTGGCGGCCCTCAACTGGAAGCAGCTCACCAACGGCGCGGAGGGGATCCTGCTCTCCGGGATCCCGCCGCTCGTGATCGGCGGCGCCCAGATCACCGACTTCAGCTCCAAGGTCCCCTTCTACTACATGGGGCTCGCGCTGGCGGTGGTGACGGTGCTCGTGACCATCTGGTTCCAGGGCTCGAAGCTCGGGTACTACCTGCAGGCCATCCGCGAGGACCAGGACGCCGCCAACTCGCTGGGCATCCCGCTCACCTTTTACAAGAACGTGGCGCTGATGATCTCGGCCTTCTTCACCGCCTTCGCCGGGGCCCTCTACGGCCTCTACGTCGGATTCATCGACCCGCAGACGGCGGTGGGGCTCGACATCTCGGTGCAGATCGTCCTCACCGCCATCATCGGCGGCATCGGCACCGTCCTCGGTCCTGTGGTGGGAGCGGCGCTGCTCGTGGCCCTCTCCGAGGCGCTCCGGTCCAACGTCTTGACCGACCTCCTCATCGGCTCCGGCCTGGTCGACGCCGGCTCGGGCATCGGCCAGTTCCTCAGGGACAACCTCTCCCACGCCCACATGCTCATCTACGGCGTGCTGGTGGCCCTCACCATCCTCTACATGCCCGACGGCGTCCTGGGCGGGATCAAGAACCAGCTGCGGAAGCGGCGCTCGCGGGCCGCCGCGGCGGGAGGTGCAGCGTGAGCGCCGTCCCCGAGCCGATCCTCGAGATCAAGAGCGTCAGCAAGTTCTTCGGCGGCCTGGCGGCCAACTCCGACGTCTCCTTCACCATGGACGAGGGGATGATCCTGGGGCTCATCGGCCCCAACGGCGCCGGCAAGACGACCCTCTTCAACTGCATCACCGGCTACTACCCGCCCACCAAGGGCGAGATCCTCTTCAAGGGCCAGCGGCTGAACGGCATGACCCCCGACCAGGTCTGCAAGCTGGGCATGGTCCGCACCTGGCAGAAGGTCCGCCCGCTCGCCAAGCTCAGCGTGCTCGACAACGTGGTGGTGGGTGCGCTGGTGCGCACCGGCTCGGTCCCGGAGGCGCGGGAGATCGCCCGCGAGCAGCTCCACGTGGTGAAGATGGCCCACAAGGCCGACTTCCTGGCCGGCGGGCTGCCCATCGGAGAGCGGAAGAAGCTCGAGGTGGCGCGCGTGCTCGCCACCAAGCCCGACCTGCTGCTGCTCGACGAGGTCATGGGCGGCCTCAACCCGGCCGAGAGCGAGGACATCATCCAGCTCATCCTCGACATCAAGAAGCGCGGGCTCACCCAGATGGTGATCGAGCACGACATGAAGGCCATCATGCGGATCTCCGATCGCATCGTCGTGCTCAACTCCGGCGAGAAACTGGCCGAGGGGGCCCCCCAGGAGGTCGTCTCCAACCCCGAGGTGGTCACCGCCTACCTGGGCGAAGCCCACGTCTGACCGAGGACACTCCGTGCTCCAAATCGAGAACCTCGACTTCAGCTACGGCGACCTTCAGGTGCTCTGGGGCATCTCCCTCCAGGTGAACCAGGGGGAGATCGTCACCGTCCTGGGCGCCAACGGCGCCGGGAAGTCCACCACCCTGAAGAACGTCTCCCGCCTGGTGCGCCCCTCGCGCGGGACCATCACCTTCGACGGCGCCGACCTCGGCAAGCTGGAGTCGCACCAGGTGGTGGAGATGGGACTCGTCCAGGTCCCGGAGGGGCGCCGGATCTTCCCGGAGATGACCGTCCTCGAGAACCTCCGGATGGGCTCCTTCATCAAGTCCACCCGCCCCGACCGGCAGCGAAACATCGAGCGGGCCTTCACGCTCTTCCCGCGCCTGGCCGAGCGGCAGAAGCAGCTCGGGGGCACCCTTTCGGGAGGCGAGCAGCAGATGCTGGCCATCGGGCGCGGTCTCATGACCAACCCCCGGCTCATGCTCCTCGACGAGCCGTCGCTGGGCCTCTCTCCACTCTTCGTCAAGAACATCTTCGAGATCATCAAGGAGATCAACAAGCAGGGGACCACCATCCTGCTGGTGGAGCAGAACGTGTTCCAGTCCCTGCGCATCTCCCACAGGGCCTACGTGCTCGAGACCGGAAGGGTGGTACTCTCCGGGACCGGAGAGGAATTGCTCGGCAACGAGCACGTCAAGAAGGCCTTCCTGGGAGCCTGATCGAGCCATGACCAACGACCCGAGCATGACCAAGGTCCGGCGCTGGATGACGCCGAGCCCGCTGACCATCGAGGATTCCGCCAGCATCGTGGAGGCGATCCACAAGCTGAAGGAGAAGAACATCCGGCGGCTTCCCGTCATGCACGCCGGCAAGGTGGTCGGCGTCGTGACCGAGAAGATGCTCAAGGACTTCACGCCCAGCAAGGCCACCAGCCTCGACACCTGGGAGGTCCACTACCTGCTGGCCCGCACGCCGGTCACCGCGGCCATGAACCCCAAGCCCCACAAGGTGAGCCCGGACGACGGGATCGCCGACGTGGCCAAGCTCATGGAGGACCGGAAGCTCAACGGCGTGCTGGTGGTGGACGCCAAGGGCGACCTGGTGGGGATCCTCACCACCACGAACTGCCTCGACGCCCTCATCGGCTTCGCCAACGCCTTCGGCAAGTGAAGCTGGCGACGCACGACCGGGGAGCGATCCTGAACCTGGCCGGGTTCAGGCTCCTGTCCCCCGCGCTCCGGGACGGCGCTCCCGCCCTGCTCGAGCACGGGGAGACGGCCGGACGCACCGGGTGGGAGCCGTTCTTCGACGCGCTCGACCGGGCCGGCCTGGTGCTGGCCTGGGACACCGAGGACCCGGCGTCGGCCCGCCTCGTCCCCGCCTCCGAGGCACGGGTCCAGGTCTAGCGGCTGCGGCGCGCCTACCGCCGGCGCCGCTTCTTCTTGCCTTCCTCGGCGCGCCCGGACTTCCCCGGGCGTTTGCCTCCGCCCTTCGACCGCTTCCCTTCCTTCTCGCTTCCCCGGTCGCGCCCCTTCACCCGGGGCACGCCGGGCGTCCGCGTCTTCCCGCCCTCGACGAGCGCGAGGTCGATGCGGCGGCGGGCCGGGTCCACGGCGGCGACCTCCACCTCGACGTCGTCGCCCACGCGGTAGGACCGTCCGCTCCGCTTCTCCACGAGCGCGTGGCCGTCCTTGTCGAGGACGAACCCGTCGCCGAGATCCTCCGCCTTCACCAGCCCCTCGACGTACCAGCGCTCCATCGAGACGAAGAGGCCGAACTCCACCACCGCCGAGACCGTGCCCGGGCTGCGCTCCCCCACCCGGTCGGCCATGAAGATGGCCGCGTAGTAGGCGTTCACGTCCCGCTCCGCCTTCATCGCGGAACGCTCCCGGTCGGAGGCCACCATGGCGATCCGCTCCAGTTCCCCGGCCCGGGGCTTCCTCCCCGGCGACTCCCCCAGCGCCTCGCGCAGCAGGCGGTGGACGATCAGGTCGGGGTAGCGCCGGATGGGCGAGGTGAAGTGGAGGTAGTGCTCGGCGGCCAGGCCGTAGTGGCCGATGTTCTCCGGACTGTAGACCGCCTGCATCATGGCCCGGAGCAGGAGCTGGTTGAGCGCGCGCTGCTGCGGGTGGCCGGCCAGCCGGTCGAGCAGACCGGCCAGGGCGAGAGGGCCCGACCCGGCCTCGGGGACCTCGAAGCCCTGGGCCCGCGCCAGGTCGAGGAAGGTCTGGAGCTTCTCCTCGTCGGGCAGGCCGTGGACCCGGTAGATGGTGGGGAGCTCCCGGTCGCCGAACCAGCGGGCCACCGCCTCGTTGGCGGCCAGCATGAACTCCTCGACGATGCGGTGGGCCCGGTTGCGGGGACGCCGCTCGATGGCGAGCACCTTGCCGTCCTCGCCCAGCAGGATCTTGGACTCGGGCAGGTCGAAGTCGATCGACCCGCGCCGGCGCCGCACCCCGCCCAGGATCTCCTGCAACTCGCCCATGCGGACGAAGCCGTCGCGCAGGAACTCCCGGTGCGGCACGCGCTCGCCGTCGAGCATGCGCGCCACCTCGGTGTAGGTGCAGCGGGCCGCCGACCTCATCACCCCGGCGTAGACCTCCACCGGGCCCGGGGCGCCCGATGCGTCGAAGCGCATGTCGGCCACCATGCAGAGCCGCTCCACCTCCGGGTTGAGGGAGCAGACGCCATTGGAGAGCCGCTCGGGGAGCATGGGCAGCACGGTGCCCGGGAAGTAGACGCTGGTCCCGCGCCGCAGGGCCTCGGCATCGAGGGGGCGACCGGGGCGGACGTAGTGGGAGACGTCGGCGATGGCCACCACCAGCCGGTAGCCACGGCCGGGCAGCTTCTCGACGAAGACCGCGTCGTCGAAGTCCCGCGCGTCCTCGCCGTCGATGGTGACGAGCGGGATGGCCGTGACGTCGCGCCGCCCCTCCCTGTCCTCGCGGCGGACCCGGTCCGGCGTGGCCTCCGCCTCGGCCACGACCTCGGCCGGGAAGACGTCGGCGAACCCGTGCCCGTAGGCGGCGCGCAGCACCTCGACGGAGGGGGCCTTCGGGTTCGGGACGCGGTCCACCACCCGTCCGGCCAGGGGTCCGGACCCCGCCTCCAGCCAGACCTTGGCGACCTCCCCGTTCTTCACGAGGCGCGTCTCCGGCACCGGCACCACCGGCGGCAGCTGCTCGTCCATCGGGACGACGAAGCTCTCCTGGCCCCTGGCCGCGTAGGCCCCGAGGAGCATGCGGCGTCCGCGCTCCACCACCTCGACGATGCGGGCCTGCTCGCCGCGCCGGCCGGCGAAGATCTCGAAGCGCACCACGTCGCCGTCCACCGCCCGGCCGCCGTCGCCAGGGGCGACGAACAGGTCCGGCCCCTGCCGGTCGAGGCGCGCCAGGAACCCGAAGCCGTCGCGGTGCCGGGTGAAGAAGCCGACGAGCCCCTTCCCCCCTTCCAGCGCCTTGCCGCCCTGCCCCGGCGCCTGGCCCCTGGCCTGCCGGGCTCGCTCCGGCGCCTTCGGGGCGGGGATCTCGAACCGTCCGCCCACCTCGTGCACCGCGCCGTCCCGGACGAGCTTCTTCATGACCTTGGCGGCGCCCCGGCGGGCCCGGGGGTGGACCCCCAATCGCGAGAGGATCTCGGGCAGCGAAACCGCCTTCCCGGCGGCGCGGCGCAGCTCGGCGACGAGCGCCTCCGGCGAGACCTCTGGGACGGGGCGGTCGGGCATGCGCGGATGTTGTCACGGACGGCCCCGGCCCGCTAGAACCGGAGGGTGCTCACGCCCCCCGAAGCCCTCGCGCGCATCCTCGAGGCGATCGACGACGTCGCGCCCCTGCCGCCCGAGCGGGTCCCGCTGGCCGCGGCCCTCGGTCGGGCGCTGGCCGAGGAGGTCCGGGCCGACCGGCCGCTCCCCCCCTTCGACAATTCCCAGATGGACGGGTACGCGCTGCGCGCCGCCGATGCGCCGGAGGCCGGGGCCCGCCTCCCGGTGGCCTTCGACGTGTTCGCCGGCGACGACCGGGGCCGGCCCCTCCCGGCCGGGGCCTGCGTGCGGATCTTCACCGGGGCGCCGCTGCCGCCCGGAGCCGACTGCGTCGAGATGCAGGAGGAGGTGGGGCGCTCCGGCAAGCTGGCCCGCTTCCGCCGCGCCGCATCCGCCGGGCGCTTCGTCCGGCGAGCCGGGGCCGACGTCGCCCAGGGAGAGGTGGCGCTCGCCGCCGGGCTCGAGGTGGACGCGGGAGCCATCGGGCTCGCGGCCGCGCTGGGGATGCCGGAACTCCCCGTGCACCGGCGCCCGCGCGTGGGCATCCTGGCCACCGGCGACGAGATCGTCCCGCTGGGGGGCTCTCCCCGCCCCGGGCAGATCTTCGAGTCGAACGGCCACCAGCTCGCCGCCGCCTGCGCCGAGGCCGGAGCGGTCCCGGTGCGCCTCCCGCTCGCCGGCGACGACCCGGCCTCGCTGCGCCGGTCCCTCTCGGCGGCGCGCGGCCTCGACGCACTGGTCTCCATCGGAGGGGTCTCGGTCGGCGACCGCGACCTGGTGCGGGCCGGGCTCGAGGGCTCGGGGGCCCGCCTCGACTTCTGGAAGGTGGCCATGCGGCCGGGCAAGCCGGTGGCCTTCGGCCGCTGGGGCAAGATGGCGGTCTTCGGCCTCCCCGGAAACCCGGCCAGCTCTCTCGTGACCTTCGAGCTCTTCGTCCGCCCGGCGCTGCGGGCCATGGCAGGGCTGCGCGGGAGCGGCCGGATGGTGCTGAGGGCCCGGCTGGGCTCCCCGGAGGAGAAGCCCTCCGACCTCACCCTCTACCTGCGCTGCCGGCTGCGCCGCGACCGGGACTCACTCTGGGTCGAGGGGCTGAAAACCCAGCAGAGCGGGTTCTTGACCTCGGTCGTGGGGCTGGAGGGGCTGGCGGTGCTCCCGCCCGGCGCCTCTCGCCTCCGCCGCGGACAATGGGTGGATGTGATCCTGGTTCGCGCTCCGTCCGGGTAGGCCTCGCCGATTTCCTCGACCCTCGGTGCAGTCGATGTTAGACACGCGGCATGGCCAAGACCTCCAAGAAGAGCCGCACCGCCTCCCTCTCCGAGAAGTTCGCCACGCACCTCAAGTCCGAGCGGCTCCGCCGCAAGCTCTCCCAGGAGACGCTGGCCAAGAAGGCCGGGCTGTCCGTGTCGTACATCTCGATGCTGGAGCGCGGGCAGCGCACGCCCCCGCTCGACACCCTCGAGTCCCTCAGCAAGGCGCTCGGCGTCACGCCCGCCTCGCTCATCGCCTGATCGGCCGCAGGGGCTCCAGATGTCTCGGATGGTCCAGTGCAAGAAGCTCGGCAGGGAACTGCCGGGCATGGCCTTCAGGCCGTTCCCCAACGAGCTCGGGCAGCGCATCTTCGACTCCATCTCCCAGGAGGCCTGGAAGATGTGGCTCGAGCACTTCAAGATGATCCTGAACGAGTACCGGCTGGCCCCGGGCGACCCGAAGACCAACAAGATCCTCTTCGAGCAGGCGGAGCAGTTCTTCTTCGGCGAGGGCGCCCAGCTCCCGCCGGAGTTCGTCCCTCCTCCCCGCAAGGGATAGCCGATGCGGGGCGAGGGAGAGGTCCTCCTCGTCTCCACCTACGAGCTGGGGCACCAGCCGCAGGGCATCGCGTCGCCCGCGGCGTTCCTGGCCCGCGCCGGATTCCACCCCGCGACGCTCGACCTCTCCGTCGAGCCCTTCGACGAGGCGCGCCTGCGGACGGCCCGGCTGGTCGCCATCTCCGTGCCCATGCACACCGCCCTGCGGCTCGGGCTCGACGCCGCGGCGCGGGCCAGGGGCGTGAACCCGGGCGCGATCGTCGCCTTTCACGGAACGTATGCACCGCTCCACGCGCCCCTGCTCCTCGAGGCGGGCGCCTCCGCGATCCTGGGCGGCGAGTGCGAGGAGGAGCTGGTCGCCCTGGCGCTGGCGGCGGAGCGGGGCCAGGACCTCTCCCGCTTCGTCCAGAGGGGCGGGGGCGAGGCGACGCTCGGGAGGCTCGACTTCCCCGTCCCTCGTCGCGACGGACTGCCCCCTCCGGAACGCTACGCCCGGCTCCGGGAGGCGGACGGACGCGAACGCACCGCCGGCTACGCAGAGGCCACCCGCGGCTGCCTGCACCGCTGCCGCCACTGCCCCATCCCCGCCGTCTACGGCGGCCGTTTCTTCGCGGTCCCGCTGGAGACGGTCCTGGCCGACGTGGAGCAGCAGATCGCGGCCGGCGTCACCCATGTCACCTTCGGCGACCCCGACTTCCTGAACGGGCCGGGGCACGCGCTGCGGGTCGCGCGGGATCTCCACCGGCGCTTCCCCGCGCTCACCTTCGACTTCACCGCCAAGGTGGAGCACCTGGTCCGGCACGCCGGCCTCCTGCCCGAGCTCGCGGCCTGCGGGGCCATCTTCGTGGTCTCCGCCGTGGAGTCCCTCTCGGATCGCGTGCTCGGAAAGCTCGAGAAGGGGCACGTCCGGGGGGACGTCTTCCGCGCCTTCGCTTCCTGCGACCGGGCCGCCCTCCCCCTGCGCCCCACGCTGGTCCCCTTCACCCCCTGGGAGACCCTGGCGGGCTACCTCGACCTGCTCGAGACCTTCGAGGAGCAGGGCTGGCTGGGCCGGATCGACCCGGTGCAGTTCTCCCTGCGCCTCCTCGTGCCCCCGGGCTCCCTGCTGGTCGGCGACCCGGAGCTGGCGCTCGAGGGGATCGACACCGCCGGTCTCACCTGGCGCTGGAAGCACCCCGACCCGCGCATGGACCAGCTCCAGTCCCGGGTCGCGGCGCTGGTGGGCGCGGCGGCGACGCGGGGGGACGACCCGGCCTCGACCCTGGCCGGGGTGAAGGCGATGGCGCTGGCCGCGGCCGGACGGGCCCACTCCCACGTCGCCCGCCCCTTCTCCACCGCGGGGACGCCGCGCCTCACCGAGAACTGGTTCTGTTGAGCGGAGCCGACCGCGGGGCAGGTGGCCCCGCCGGAACGGACGTGAGGGCGCCGGGCGCCGGGTCGAGCTGGGCTCGCGGGAAGTAGTGGCGGAGGATCTGCTCGTACCCGTGCCCTTCCGCCGCCCGCCTCGCCGACCCGGCCTGGCAGAGGCCGACGCCGTGCCCGACACCGCTCCCGGTGACGCGGAGGGCGCTCCCCGATCGGCGCACCTCGAACCGCGCGCTCCGAACCCGCCCGTGCCCGAGCGCGCGATCGAGGGCGCGGGTGAACGCCTCCCCGCCCACCACCGCGTCGCCGTCGGCGACCTGGATCACGTAGCCCCCCTTCCCGCGAAGGAACCGGAGCGCATCCACGGGGACGGACGACCGCGCCTCGCTCCCGCGCGCGAGCTCCTGGCCAGCGACCCGTGCGAGGAGCTTGTCCTCCACCCTGACCTGCCACGGCACCGGGGCGCACCCCGGGTCGGGGACCGCCGCCGCTCCCGTTCCCTCGCCGCCCAGGACCTCCGCCGGGTCGGCCGTGTGCCCTCCGCAGGCCGCGTGAAAGGGAGCCGCCGCCACGGCACCCCCGTCCACGCGGAGGGCCTGCCCGGCGGTGAGCCGGGCCGCAGCCTCGGCAGAGGCCCGGTGGACCCCGGAACCGTGCGAGCCCATGACCTGGCAATGGGCGAGGTCGCAGAGGTCCGACCCGGCGTGCCGCCCCCGGGCCGATGCGGCGTAGGACCGCGCCACCACCGCGAGCCCCTTCAGCGCCTCGATGGGCGTCCCCTTCTCGGTCTCCGCGGCGACGACCGAGGCGACGTACTCCTCCAGCGCGAGGTGGACAACGACCGCCACCTCCTCGCCCGACCGTGACACCGAGACGGCGCCCTCGTAGACGCGGGCCTTTCCCCCGTCGGGCTCGACGCGCCACCTCCCGGCGGGAAACGAGCGGGTTCCCTCGCCGGGCTCACCGTCCACCCGGAGCCGCCCCCCGCTCGCCACCACGACGTGGGCCTCACCCGGCCGGGAGATCCGGACCGAGGACGGGTGGAGCCGGCCCAGGACCCGCACCGACACGTCGTACGGGAGCCCGCCGCCCGGGCTGCCCGGTCCACCCGGGCCTCCGAGGGCCATCGCCAGCAGGACAGCGCCCGGCCCGATCACGGAGCGCTCCCGTGAACCTGGTACGTGCCCCAGGCCACCGGGGCAGCGCCGCCCGGGATCCAGAGCTCGATCCGGTGTCGCCCGGGGCGAGCCGGAATCCGGCCGGCGAACGGTGGCGCGAGCGCCAGGACCGAGCCATCGTCCTGCCGGAGTTCCACCCGCGCCGCTCCCGCCGGAGGCCGGATGCGCACCGGGATGGACTGGGCCCGGCCCGGCAGCCCCGCGTCGAGGAGGTACTCGTCGCCGTCGGCCGGGAGGACGATGCTCCCGGGCTCCCGGACCGACCCCGCCGGCGGCCCCGCTCCGGGACCCCCGTCGATCCCCTCGGCGGCCGCCCAGGCGTAGAACTCGGGACCGACGTCGAGCCCACCCGGCCCGTCGTGGCGGTGCATCGAGCAAGGGGCCGCGGGCGCGGTGCCGGGCAGGAAGAATTCGTCCACGGCCGACGGACAGGAGGGTCCGGCCCGCGCACCGGAGAGGGCGCAGACCCGCGCGCGCTGGAACGTGCTCCGATCGACGAGCGGGCGGGGCGGGATGCCGCGCATGGCCCGTTCCATCAGCCGGGCGAAGATCGGCGCCGCGCCGCTGATGCCGGAGACCCCGCGCATCGGGTGGCCGTCGAAGTTGCCGGCCCAGACCGCGACGGTGCGCTCGGCGGTGAACCCCACCGTCCAGTTGTCGACGAACGCGTGGCTCGTTCCGGTCTTCGCCGCCACCGGGAAGGGGAGGCGCAACGCGTTGTCGAGGCCGAATGCCGGCGCGCGGGCCGCCTCGTCCGCCAGGATGTCGGTGAGGAGCGCGACGGCGTCCGCCGGCAGGAACCGATCCGGCTCGACCTCCGGCCGGGGCCGCAGGACCCGCCCCTCCCCGTCCCGCGCCGAGCGCACCTCGGAGAGCGGCTCGAGCCTGCCCCCCAGCGCCAGCCCCCGGTAGGCCCGGGCCAGCTCTCGAAGCGTCACGTCCCCGTTCCCGAGGACGATGCCCGACCCGTAATGGCCGATCCCCTCCCGGAGCGACGCGAGCCCGGCCCGCCGGAGCACCGCGAGGACCCGGTCCGGACCGATCCGATCGACGAGCCGCACGGCGGGGACGTTGTAGCTGTTGGCGAGCGCCGCCCGGAGCCGGACCGGTCCGTGGACGCGCCGGTCGTAGTTGCGCGGGATCCAGCTGCCGGTCGGCGTGCCGAACTGGACCTCGACGTCGGAGAGGAGCGTCGCCGGCGTGAGCCCGTCGGCGAGCGCCAGGCCGTACGCGAAGGGCTTGAGCGCGCTCCCGGGCTGCCGGGCGGAGCGGGCCCCGTCGTTCTGCCCCTGCCGCTCCTCGTCGTGGAAGTCCACCGAGCCGGCGTAGGCCAGGATCTCGCCGGTCGCGTTGTCGATCACGATCGCCGCCGCCTGCTCCACGCGCCGGTCGCCCTCCACCTGTTCCCGGAGGATCTCCTCCAGATCTCCCTGCAGCCCCTCGTCGAGGGTGGTCTCGACGGAGACGGCGCGTTCGATCCCCAGCGACTCCCTGCTGGCGAGGAGCCAGGTGGTGAGGTGGGGAGCGCCGAACGGACGGGTCGGGGCGCACAGGTCGAGCGGCGCCACCGCGGCGATGGCGGCCTCGGCCTCGGTGGCGACGCCGGCCCGCACCATGCGGCGCAGCGCGAGCCGCATCCGGGCGGCCGCCGCATCCGGGTGGATGCGGGGGTCGAAGCGGGCCGGAGAGCCGGCCATCCCCGCGAGCATCGCCGCCTGTCCCAGGGAGAGCGCCGATGCGGGCCGGCCGAAGTAGGCCTGGGCCGCCGCCTCGACCCCGCGCAGGTCGTTCCCCAGCGCGATGCGGTCGAGGTAGGCCCGGAGCCGGGCCTCGGGCGGGAGGTGCGCGGTGAGCCGGACCGCCCAGAGGGCCTCCCCGAATTTCCCGGAGAGGTTCCGCGGCCGGGGCACGAGCAGGCGCGCCAGTTGCTGGGCCACGGTGGAGCCCCCGCTGACGACGCGCCGGGCGCGGAGGTTCTGCCCGAGCGCGCGCGCCACGGCCAGCGGATCGACGCCGGGGTGCACGCCGAAGCGCCGGTCCTCGGTGGCGAGGAAGGCCCCGGCCACGCGCGGTGGCAGGGGTTCCCCGGGAGGGAGCCCGATGCGCCTCCCGTCCGGGCCGGTGTTCACGTCCCGGAGCGGTCGGCCGTCCCGGTAGGTGAAGCGGAGCGTCTCGGCAGGGCTCCTTTCGAGGAGCCCCTCGGGCAGCGGCCAGGCGACGAACGCGAGCGTGCCCGCCCCCGCCACCGCGCAGATCGCCAGGGCTCCCCGGAGGAGCCACCTCGACACCTTGCGCCTCACCGCCCCTCCGGCGTCTCCGGATCGACCACCTCGAAGGTCCCGCCGTCGGAGCGGCCGAAGACCTCGGGTGCGTACATCTCCTCGGCCTGGGCGGGACGGGAGAGGAACCGCCCCGGCGTGGTGGCGCGCGCGACGAAGCTGGTCTCGTGGATCCCGGGTGGGAGCTCGTCGGCGAAGAGGAGGAGCCGGTCGTCCCGCCGCTCGACGTGGCTCCACGGGCTCCAGAATCCCTGGCCGAAGTCGGGGGGCTCCTGGGCCGACGCGGTGCTGGCGAGGGAGGTGTCGACGATCTCCAGGCCGGCCGGGACCGGCACCTCGACCGCGACGTCCCTCCGGGCCCTCGGCGTCCCCAGCCGGACGCGCACCCGCACGAGGTCCCCGGCGCGCACGGTGCGCACCTGCCCTCCCCCGCCCCAGGGCTCGAACCAGCGCTGGACGAACATCCCCCGGTCGAGCGGGGTGACCGGCATCGTCGCCGGCGCGTAGCGGAGGAGCGCGCCGTAGTAGAGAACACCCGCCCGCCCGTCCCGCCGGAACTCGAACGGGACCGGGGCCCCTCCCTGCCCCAGCTGCGCGATCGGAACGGAGCTCCGGGCCAGCGCGAGCGAGCGCTCGTGGAAGGGCACGGCGGCGAGCGTGCGCTCGCCCAGCTTCACCGTGCCCGTGAAGTCGGGAACCTCCCGCTCCTTCGTGCGGACCACCTCGGCCATGGCCGAGAGGGCGAAGGCCGCCTCCTGGGTGTTCCGGTACCGTCCGTCCTTCCCCCGGGCGGCCACGAGCCAGGCGGCCATGCGGGCGACGAAGGGGTGGTCGGGGGAGATGTCGGTGAGGGTCTGAAGGACGATGGCGGTGGTGCGCACGTCGGACGACCAGCGGGCCTTCCCTGCCGGCCCCTGCTCCTCCTCCATGTGGACCTCGGCGTCGGAGACGCGCGCCTGGTTCAGGATCTCACCGAGCAGCGACCGGGCCTGGCCACGGTCCCCGCCGCCCAGGAACATGGCGTCGGCCAGCATGGCCCGGGCGAAGAGCGGAAGCTTCTCCCGCTCCGCGTACAGGGCCCCGAGGAAGGAGCCCTTCGGGGACCCGGTGCGGGCCAGGGCGTAGAGCGCGAAGACCCGGGTGGACGGGGGCGGCGGCTGGCAGCCGAAGCCGCACTCGGTGCACTTCCCCGCCGCGACCGTGCCGGAGAGGTACTGCTGCGCACGCCCGAGCGATCCGGCGTCCACCGGGTAGCCGAGCGCGGCGGCCCGGCCCAGCGCCAGGACCGCGTAGGCGCTGGCCAGCTCGTCGGAGCAGCGCCCGCCCGGCCAGGTGCGGTACCCGCCGTCCGGCCCCTGCAGCCGCTCGACGGACTTCACGGTCCGTCGAATGACCTCGTCGGGATCGCGGGCGTCGAGGACGCGGAGGGCGTCCTCCCCCACCCAGTCGCGCATCCAGGCGTCGGGCGCCCCCGGATCGGCCGGCGTCACCGTCACGCCGAACTTGCCCTGGATCTCGCGCAGGGCCGTGAAGGGCACCAGGCGGGAGGAGAGCTGCTCCAGGCAGCCGTACGGGTAGTCGACGAGCTGCCGCATCCCCTCCTGGAGCCCGGCGATGGCGGTGGACGAGAGCGAGAGCTCCAGGCCGCCCACGTCGGGGCGAACGCCGGAGGGGGGCGTGAGGGCCTCCCGCCGGACGTCCCGGGTGTCGCCGTGGACGGCGACCGCCTCGCGCGTCACCGGCAGCACCACCGGGATGCGCTGCTCGACGCCGTCGGACTCCCCGCCGCCCTCGACGGTGAAGCGCAGCACCGCCTCCCCCGGCCTGTCGGCGCGGAACCGGAAGCGGACCTCCCGCGCCTTCCCCGCCGGGAGGTCCACCTTCCGCTTCGCCTCCCCCTCCAGCACGAGTCCGGTGGCGGAGACCGCCACCTCGGCCTGCCTGACCTTCCCGCCCGGTGCGTGGACGACCACGCCGGCCTCGAAGGAGTCGCCCACGCGGGCCAGCCGGGGCAGCGCCGGCAGGGCGAGCAGCGGCTTGGCGACCACCACCTTGCTCTCCCCGCTCCCGGACCGATCCCCCTTCGTGACCGCGATGGCCATGATGCGGAAGGTGGTGAGGTTGTCGGGGAGCTCGAACTCGATCCGGGCGTGGCCGGAGGCGTCGGTGACGACGTCGGGCAGGAACACGGCCGTGGTCCGGAAGCTGGCGCGGAAGGCCGAACCGGACGGGTCGAGCCCGCCGCTGCCCCCGGCCGCGAGCCCCTTGTCTCCATAGGCCTTGCGCAGGACGAGGTGGACGAGGGACTCGGCCACCCGCACGGAGAGTTCACGCAGGGGATGGATGGCCTCCACCGGGTCGGGCACCTTGTATCCGGTGAGCCGGAGCACGCCCTCGTCCACCGCCCAGATCGCGACCTCGGCAAGCGTTCCCTTCCCGCCCGCGTCCCGGACCTGGATGTCCACCTTCACCTTGTCGCGCGGCCGCTTCTCCGGGGCATCGACCGCGAGCGCGACCTGGAGCCGCTTCACGCGCTTCTCCACCCGGAGCTGCGTGTAGCCGATGCGAACGGTCGGGCGGCCGGGATCGTCCTTGGCGGTCACCGGCATCGCTCCCTGGCGCCCTCGGACGATGACGATGCTCGCGAAGACGTTGGGGACCGAGTCCTCGGTCAAGGGGATCTCGAAGGTCGCCGCGGCCGAGCCGAGCCGGACCCGGCGCTGCTCGAGGACCCCCTCCCGCTCGACGGTGAGCAGCCCCTCCGCGTCGGGGAACGGGCTCTTCACCAGGACGCGCGCCGTGGAGCCGACCTCGTAGACCTCCTTGTCCGCCACCATCTCGACCCGGTCGGTGTCGTCGCGGTTCCAGGAGACCCAGCCGTCCCCCACCACGTAGAAGGGCGCCCGCGTCACCTGGCGACGCCCGCGGGCGTCGGTCACCGTCGCCTCGGCGACGTGGAGCCCGGGCGAGGCGGGCGTGAACGTGCAGGCGCCCGGCTCGGCGGCGGCGCGGGCGCGGCAGGTCCCGGCCGCCTCCTCCACCGGCTCGGTCACCGTCATCCAGCGGTCGCCGATCACCTTCTTCTTGATGGAGCGCCACTCGCGCCGCTTCAGGACCACCTCGATGTCGGCCGCCTCGCGCGCCCCGGCCGGCGTCACCGCCACGACGTCGATCCCGAGCGGCTTGCCCGACTCGGCGAACCCCGAGCCGCGGCGCCGGACCCCGGCGTAGAGCGCGGCGGGGTGGACGATGAGCGTCGCTCGCCCGGAGACCCGCTGCCGGTTCACGTCGGCGACCTCGGCCTCGACGACCGTCTCCCAGGTCCGGTTCCCCGGAGCCTCGGCCCGACCGGCGGCGATGGCGAACGCGCCCGTCGCGTCGGTCCTGCCCTTGCCGGACCCGGCGACGCCCCGGCTGGGCCCCGGTTCGTGGTCGTCCCAGAAGCCCACCTGGTTGCCGAACAGGAAGCCATCCTGCCCCGGCGGGGTGAAATCCATGGTGGACCGGTTCACCGTCCAGACCACCGCCGCGTCGGCCATCGGGCCACCGAAGAGGTAGCGGGCGAGGACAGAGCCCTGGATCGGGTCCCCCTCCACGACGCTTCGCTCGGCCACCGACACGTCCACCCGGAACTGTGGCGCCCGGTACTCCTCCACCCGGAACGTGCCGCCGTACTGGATCTCGGCGCCCGCGACCCTCGCCGTGGCGGTGATCCCGTAGGTCCCGAGCGGTACGTCCCGGTCCAGCCCGAAGCTGGTCGAGAAGGTGCCGAAGCCGCTCGTGGAGACCTCCTGCACGAGGATGTCCACCCCTCGTGACGAGGTCACCTTCACGGACATCCGGGTGCCCGCCGGCGGGGTCTCGATGGCGCCCAGCCTCCTGTACCGGGCCAGCCCCTTCACGTACACGGTCTGTCCGGGGCGGTAGATGCCCCGCTCGGGAACGAGCAGCCCGAGACTCCGCGGCGACGTCCCGTCCCAGCCGCCCTCCACGCCGAACGACCAGGGCTGGAAGGGCCCGGTCCAGCTCGAGAGGGTCACGCCCGTGTCGTCGCCCAGCGTGGCGGCGACGAGCCAGCCGTTCTCCGCCGACATCGCCGACCACCCGTCCGCTCCCCCGAGGCCGGGAACCACGCAGACGCCCTGGGCGTCGGCCTTCCCGGTCCAGATCCGCTTCCCGGTGGCGTCGTGGATGGCGATGGCCGCGCCGCCCGCGCCCTTCCCGTCGGAGAGGTGCGTCACCCAGACCACGCCCCGGGTGGCGCCGAGCTTGGCGTGGACGGCGAGGTCGGTGATCTGTCCCACCACCGTCGCCGGCCCGCCCCGGGCGGCGTCGAGTTCCGGGGCCCGGACGCTGGCGTAGAACAGGGCCGAGCGGGCTCCCCCCAGGATCTGGCGGATCGGGATGGGGCGGGTCTTCGTGACGTTGCGCTCCGCGCCCAGGTCGATGGTGCGGACCAGCCGGCCCGCCGGGAGTTCCGGCCCGGCCCCCTTCTTCCGGGGGCGCTCCGCCAGCAACCGGGCGACGTCGCCCGGGGTGAGCCTCCACACCGTCACCTCGAGCTTCCGGAGGTTCTCGGCCTCGACCGGGAGTGCACCGTCGCCGGCCGCCTCGAGGAGCGCGGCGCCCCGGCTCATCGAGAAGGAGGGCTCGAGTTCGCTCGTCCTCGCCGTCACCACGGCCGCACCGGCCGCCTGCCCGAAGGCGTCGGCGACGCCCGCGGCGATGGTGACCCGGTAGGCGATGCCGGGACGGAAGCGGCCGGGGAGCGAGAAGTGGGGCTTCCAGCCGGTCTCCCACTCCGACGGCTCGCTGGCCTCCACCCGGTCCCAGTCGATCTCCGCGGCAGGCTCGATCCGCACGCGCCCGCGGAGCGTGCGGACGTCGGCCGGGTTCGTCGTCTTCACGATGAGTGGACCGTACGGGCAGAGGTCGACGCCGTCGCAGGCCGTCGCGCCGGTGACGCCCATGGCTCCGTAGGTCCGGAAGGTCCACCGCTTGCCTTCGCCCATCGGGAGCGGACCCTCCACGCCGGTCAGCGCGGGGGAGATCGAGAGTTCCACGACGGTGTCGAGGGGCAGCGGCCGCGACGGCGTGATCTCGTAGCGGGTGCGCCGGTCGTCCCAGCCGGGCCCGGCCCGGTCCTCCCCGTCGTCGGCGGCACGGAGCGCGCGCTCCTCGTCGGCCACGTGGAACTTCCCGGTCACCCGGACCGGCACGTCCTTGCCGCCGGCCCGGAGCGCGACGTGGCGGCCCAGATCGGCGACCGGGCGGTCGAAGACGATCCAGAATCGGGTCGTCGGGGTCACCCAGGACCAGCCGTCCCGCGGCTCGACCCGCACGACCGCGGGGCGCCGGGTCTCGAACGAGAAGACATGGGACTCGGCCAGGACCGAGCCGTCGACGGCCCGGAGCCCTGCGGGAACGGTGACGGTGAACCGCGTTCCGTCCGGCAGCGGGGAGGCCGGGACGAACTCCACGCTCGCCGACCCGAGCCAGCGCCACTCCCCCGCCACCGCCGGATCGATGCGCGCCGGCGCCAGATGCGACCGTTCCGCGCCCACCGTCGCGAGCGCCATCACCGGCTTCGAGAAGGTGATGCTGGGGAGCACGATCCCCGTCGCGGGGCCACGCGGCCGCGAGACGACCACCGCGAGGGACCCGTCGGCGCCGGGCGGGGCCTCCTGCGTGATCTGCAGGGGCGGCGCCTCGGGCAAGGGCGCGAGGTCGATGGGGGCCGCCTCTCCGGCCCTGGACGTCGGTGGCCGGGGCGAGCAGGCCGCGGCGAGCAGGAGGACTGCTGCGAGGACGGATTCGAGTCGGCGGATCATCGGCACCCTCGGGTCGCGCGTGGGACCTTGGAACGGACCGGATCATCGCACAGTCGGCAGCTGCGTCCGGATGTCGAAGGAGAGCCTTCGGTGGGCCTCTCGGAGCGCCGCCTCCACCTGTTCGGGCGACTCCCCGCGCGCGAAGAGGAATCCCAGGTAGGCGTCCCCCTCCGGCAGCGGGACCACCTCCCGCCCCTCTGGAACCGTGATCACGACGTCGTCCACCCCGGGCACCACGCGCGCCGCGTCGAGCCCGGCGACGCCGTGGAGGACCCCGCGGCGGGGGATGGGGAGCATCATCACGCCCGAGGCCCGGGCCTCCCGGCGGATCGACGAGAGCGGCAGCCCCACCGCGTGGGCCACCACGATCTCCTCGAGCGAGGCACCGGCCCCGAAGCGCAGGGCCCGGGCGCAGAGCCCGCCGATGGTCCGGGCCGCCACCTCCAGGATCACCGGGCCGTCCGGCCCGAGCCGGGCCTCGGCGTGGACCGGCCCCTCCCGGAGCCCGAGCGCCTCGGCCGCCGCGGTGATGGTGGCCTGGACAGCCGCCTGGACGTCCGGGGGGTGGCGCGACGGCGTGACGTAGATGGTCTCCTCGAAGAACGGGCCGTCGAGGGGGTCGGGCTTGTCGAAGAGGGCCAGCAACTCCAGCCGCCCGCCGCGCAGGAGCCCCTCCAGCGCCACCTCGGCGCCGGGCACGAAGGCCTCCACCAGGATCCGGCTCCCCTCCCCGTGCTCCCGCGCCTTCCGGTCGTTCCGGGCCGCCGCGACGATGGCGACGACACGGCGCCAGGCCTCGCCGAACGACGCCGGATCGTCGGCCCGGATGACGCCGCGGCTCCCCGAGAGGCCGAGCGGCTTCAGCACGCAGGGGTACCGGACCGCGGCCGCCGGGCCCTGGGGGCCGTCGGCCACCGGGAAGGCGCGGAACCAGGGCACCGGCAGGCCGGCCGCCAGGAGCGCCTCCCGCTGGGCGAGCTTGTTCACCGTCCGTCGCGCCGCCGCCGGGGAGTTCCGCGGCAGCCCGAGCCGCTCGGCGGCCAGCGCCGCGATCACCGCCGTCCCGTCGTCGGCCGGGACGATCCCGACGATGGGCAGGCGCGCGCCCTCGCGGGCGATCTCGTCGGCCGCCTCCTCCGGCTTCCGGTAGTCGATGGAGAGGAGCCCGTCGCTCGGGCCGAAGGCCTCCTCGATGCGGTGGCAGCGGTCGGTGCCCACCAGCACCGGGACGCCAAGCCTGCGGGCCGCGGCCAGGAAGTCGTCGGCCCGGTAGCTCTGGGTGGGGACGAGGAGCAGCAGCCGTCCGGTCCCGGCCATCTACGCCCCCTCGACGCCCGCCCGGAAGAAGGCCAGACCGCCCGCCTCCCGCGACTCGATCTCGCGGCGCCGGCGGGGCCAGTCGGGGTGGTGCCAGGGATACAGGAAGGCGTCCGGGTGGGGCATGAGCCCGAGGATCCGGCCGGTGGCGTCGCACACGCCGGCCACGCCCAGGGCCGAGCCGTTGGGGTTCTCCGGCCAGGCCTCCGCCACCTCGCCGGCGGCGTCCACGTAGCGGAGCGGCAGCTGCCCCCTGGCGTCGAGCCGGCGCAGCGCCTCGTCCGACCCGGCCACGAAGCGCCCCTCGCCGTGGCGGGAGGGCAGGTCCACCGCGGCGAGCCCGCGGGTCCAGACGCACGGGCTGCGTGGATCGGGGGCCACCCGGACCCAGGCGTCCCGGTACCCGAGCCGCTCGTTGTTGGTGAGCGTTGCACTTGGAGTGAAGTCCGGCTGGCCCGCCTCGGGCCCGGGCAGGAGCCCGAGCCGGGTCAGGGTCTGGAATCCGTTGCAGATGCCCAGGACCCGGCCGCCCCCGGAGAGGAAGGCCGCCAGGTCGTCCTTCAGGTGCGCGCGGATGCGGGTGGCGAGCACCAGCCCGCCGGCCACGTGGTCGCCGTAGGAGAAGCCGCCCACCATGGCGAGCACCTGGTAGTCGGCCATGCGCCGCCCGTGGCGCCGGGCGAAGAGATCGGTGAGGTGGACCAGGTCCACCTCGGCGCCGACCATGCGGAAGGCCCGGGCCGTCTCGTCCTCGCAGTTGAGGCCGAAGCCCACCGGCAGGAGCACGCGAACCGGCTTCACGACCGCACCCCTTCCCGCTTCCATGCGCGGGCCAGGGCGGCCACGTCCTCGTCCACGAGGAGCTGGTCGGCGAGCGCGATGCGCAGCCGGCCGGCCTCGTCGAAGGCGCCGATCCGGGCCAGCGGGACCCCGGCCAGCCTGGCCTCCAGCGCGGCGCCCTTCCCCGGCTCGACGACGAGCAGGAAGCGCCCGGCCGACTCGGAGAAGAGGAGCGCCTCCCAGCCCGGCCGCCCGTCCTCGGGGGCGAGGGAGAGATCGACCGAGAGACCGAGCCCGGCGGCGCGGGCCATCAGGAAGAGGGAGCGGGCCAGGCCGCCTCGTCCGGGGGCGTGGGCGGCCACCACCAGCCCAGCCTCGATGGCCGAGGCCACCTTCTCGTACCGTGCGTGGAACGGCTCGGGCCGGCAGCGCGGGACACGCCCGCCGGGCTCGCCGCGGTGGGCCGCGTACTCGGTGCACCCCAGCTCGTCGCCGGTCTCGCCGACGGCGTAGAGGAGCTGCCCGGGGGCGCCCGCCTCGAGGGTCACGGCCCGGCGCACGTCGCGGACCACGGCGATGGCGGAGGCCAGCAGCGTGGGGGGGATGCTGATGCGCCTGCCCCCCACCACCGCGTCGTTCTTCATCGAGTCCTTGCCGGAGATGAGCGGCGTGCCGTAGGCCCGGCAGATCTCGGAGAGCCCGCGCGAGGCCCGGACGAGCTGGGCCGCCTTGTGGGGCGCGTCGGGGTTCTTGGCGCCCGGCAGCGGATCGGGCCAGCAGTAGTTGTCGAGGAGCGCGATGCGGTCGATGCGCGCCCCGGCCGCGAGCACACGGCGGACGGTGAGGTCCACGCCGGCCTGGGCCATGGCGTGGGCGTCCTCGTCGCTGTACGTGGGGAAGACCGCCTCGGCGAGCGCGTAGCCCACGTGGGAGCCGTCGTGGGCGATCTGGAAGACCGCCGCGTCGGCAGGCACGTCGCGGTGCGCCCCGATCCAGGGCTTCACGACCGTGAGCCCCTTCACCTCGTGGTCGTAGGTCCGCTCGAGCCGCTCGGCCGAGCGCAGGTTGTAGCGGGAGAGGAAGGCCGCGAGCAGCGCGTTGCCCTCCCCGGTGGGCGGCGCCGGCGCGGGGACGAAGCGGGCCCGGATCGGCTCCTTCCACTCCGCGTCGATGCGCATCTCGGGATCGCCCTCGTGGAGGAACTCCATGGGGATGAGCCCGACGCCGCGCCCGTCGAATTCCAGCCGGAAGCTCTGCTCGGCGGTGAACTCGCCCAGGTCGGTGGCCTCGACCTCGCGCAGCCGGGCCAGCGCCAGGAACTCCGCGAGCTTCTCCGGCCGCACCGCGAGCGTCATGCGCTCCTGCGCCTCGGAGACCAGGATCTCCCAGGGCGCCAGCCCCTGGTACTTGAGGGGCGCGCGGGCCAGGTCGAGCCGCGCCCCGCCCGGCTGCTTCGCCATCTCCCCCACCGAGGAGGAGAGGCCGCCCGCGCCGTTGTCGGTGATGGCCGAGTAGAGCCCCAGGTCGCGGGCCTCGAGCAGGAAGTCGAACATCATCCGCTGCGTGATGGGGTCGCCGATCTGTACCGCCTGCACCGGGCTCTCCTCGGTCAGCTCGGCCGACGAGAAGGTGGCGCCGTGGATGCCGTCCTTGCCGATGCGGCCGCCCACCATGACGATGCGGTCCCCGGGGCGGGCGTGCTTCACCTCGCCCGGCTTCCCGGCCACGGTGACCGGCATGCGCCCCACCGTGCCGCAGTAGACGAGCGGCTTGCCCAGGAAGCGCTCGTCGAAGAACTCCCAGCCGCGGCCGTAGGGGAGGCCCGACTGGTTGCCTCCGTCGATGACGCCCGCGTGGACGCCGTCGCGGATGCGGCGGGGGTGGAGCAGGCCGGGCGGGAGCTCCCCCTTCCAATCCGGGGGGCCGAAGCAGTAGCCCCAGGTATTCGAGAGCAGGTCGGAGCCCATGCCGGTGCCGAAGGGGTCCCGGTTCACGCCCACGATGCCGGTGATGGCGCCACCGTACGGGTCGAGCGCCGACGGGCTGTTGTGGGTCTCGACCTTGTAGACGAGATGGAAGGCGTCGGTGGCCTCGATGACGCCGGCGTTGTCGTGGAAGACGCTGACGAGCCAGCTCTTCCCCTCGCGCTCCTGGATGGCCTCGTCCACCGCCTCGGTGGTGCCCCGGATGAAGGTCTTGAAGATGGAGCGGATCTCCTCCGGCGCCTTTCCCTCCTCCCGGTAGGAGAGGACCGCGTTCATGATCTTGTGCTTGCAGTGCTCCGACCAGGTCTGGGCCAGGCACTCGAGCTCCACGTCGGTGGGGTCGGGACCCAGGCCGGCGGCACGGCGCGCCGGGTCGGAGGCGGCCTTGCGGTAGAAATCGCGGAGCGTCCGCATCTCGTCGAGGGAGAGGGCGAGCAGCCGCTCCCGCGAGAGGGCCACGAGCGCTTCGTCGGTGATCTCCAGGCTCACCGCCTCGACCGGCCGCGGGGCGTGCTCGGCCACCCGCGGGACCGAGAGGTCGGGGGGCGACTCACTCCACCGGGCGTACGGCTGCACCGCCACCCGCTCGATGACTTCGTTGGCGAGCAGCGCCCGGGCGATGCGCCCGGCCTCCCCCTCGGTGACGCCGTCGAGGAGGTACAGGCGCGAGGTGTAGACGTGCGCCCCCTCCCCCAGCGGCCGCCCCAGGAGGTCCTCGATGGCCACCCGGGCGCTCTTCGCCACCGGATCGGTCACGCCGGGCTTGAAGCCCACGGAGACGGCCACGTCGAAGGGGCCGTCGTCGAGACGCCCCACCGCACCCTGGCGCACCACCGGGCCGGCGAACTCGCGGGCCACCGCCTCGGCCTCGGCCGGGGAGAGTACGGCCTCGACCAGGAAGACGTCGCGGGTGCGGACCCGGCGCGGGGAGAGGCCGAGGTGGTCGCGGACCCTCTGGGCCACCGAGGCCCCCAGACTGTCTGTGAATTCGGGTCGGGTTCCGACCTCGATGCGGGTGACGGAGGGCAAGGCTCGTCTCGGGTCCAAAG
>CAIQRS010000051.1 GCA_903874275.1 uncultured Anaeromyxobacter sp. | reverse complement strand
GACTTCTCGCTCGGCGTGCAGGGCTTCCGGGTCCGCGGCGGCCTCCTGGCCGGGCCGGTCGGGGAGATGAACGCCTCCGGGAACCACCGCGACCTCTGGACCCGCCTGGCGGGCGTCGGGAACGACCCCTACCGCTACTCGGCGATGCGCACCCCGTCGCTCCTCTTCTCGGGGATCCAGATCGCGGGAAGATAGCCGCTACGCGGCCAGCCACTCCCACGCCGCACGGGCCTCGCGTTGCAGCCCGGCCAGGTCCTCGAGGAAGAGGTGGGTGGCGCCGCCGAGGAGCGCGAGCCGCCGGCGCTCGGGGGGACCGGCCATGAGCCGCTCCACCTCCTCCACCGGGCCGAACTCGTCGGCGCTGGCCTGGATCGCGGCGACCCGCTTCGGGCAGTCGGGCAGGAACCCGAGCTCGAGGGTCCGCGAGGCCAGGCCGGCGGCCAGCACCCCCTCCACCTCCGGGTCGGCGCAGGAGAGCTGCAGCGCGATCCAGGAGCCGAACGACATCCCGCCCACGAGGAGCGGCAGGCCGGGGTGGCGACCGGAGAGCCAGAGCAGCGCGGCCCGCGCGTCGGCCAGCTCGCCGGGGCCTCCGCCGTGGGTCCCCTCGGAGAGCCCGACGCCGCGGAACTGGATGCGCAGCGAGGCGCCGCCGGCCAGCCGCGCGCCCTTGGCGATCTGGTAGGTGGCGTGGTTGTGCATGGTTCCGCCGAAGAGCGGGTGCGGGTGGAGCACCAGCGCCGCGAAGCGGGGCGAATCCGGGGATTCGAGGAGCCCCTCGATGCGCCCAGCCGGTCCGAGCAGGTCGACGTGCATGGAGGCCACATATGTTATGCCATCCGGGATGGAGGACCCCCTCGGCCTGGCCCTGGAGCTCGCGGCCGCCGCCGTCCTGCTCGTGACCCTGCGGGCGCTGGGCGCGGCCTTCGAGGCGGCGCTCACCGCGCTGGGGGTGCCCCGGGCCCAGGCGCTGGCCGCCGAGCCGGAGGCCGGTTTGCGGGCCCGGTCCCTGGGGCAGCTCGTGGCCCGGCCGGAGACCGCAGCCGCCGGGATGCGCCTGTTCGTGGCGGTCGCTTCCCTCTCGGCCGGAGCCCTGTTCGCGGCCGCCGCGGCGCAACTCCCGGCCGGCGCGAACGCCTTCTCCATGGGCGGTGCGGTGCTCCTGGGGGCGGTCCTCACCGTGGGTCTGGCCTCGGCGGGGCGCCGTGCCGGGGCGACGCGCCCGGAGCGGGTGGCGCTCGCCCTGGCGCCGGTGGTCCGCGCCCTCACCGTGGTGCTCGCGCCGGTGGCGCGCCTGGTGGGACTGGCGGTGACGCCGCTGGCGGGCGGTCCGGGGCGCTTCACGCTCCCGCTGCCGCCCATCGAGGAGGTGGAGCGTGCCCTGGCCGCCCACGCCCGCTCGACCGATCCAGCCGACCACACCAGCGAGCTCATTCACCGGGTGCTCGAGTTCCGCGAGAAGGTGGCCCGGGACATCATGGTCCCGCGCAACAAGGTCATGGCCCTCGACGTGGACACGCCGGTGCCCGAGATCATCGTGCGGCTCGCCGAGGAGGGGCACTCCCGGGTCCCCATCTTCGAGGGGAGCCTCGACAAGGTGGTGGGCATCCTGCACGCCCGCGACCTGGTCCCGCTCCTCGCCAACCCGGAGCTGATCGTTCTCCGCGACCTCCTGCGACCGCCCACCTTCGTGCCCTGGTCCACGCCGGTGCAGGTGCTGCTGCGCTCCATGCAGCGCAAGCACCAGCACATGATGGTGGTGGTGGACGAGTACGGCGGGGTGATGGGCGCGGTGACGCTGGAGGACGTGCTCGAGGAGATCGTCGGCGAGATCCGGGACGAGTGGGACGCCGAGGAGGGAGGCGCGGTCGAGGCCATGCCCGACGGGAGCTTCCTGGTCCGCGGCGACGCCCCGGTCTCCGAGTTCAACGAGGCCACCGGGGCCGGCATCCCGGCCCAGGGCCCCTACGAGACCGTGGCCGGCTTCCTGGTGGCGCTGGCCGGCGCCATCCCGGCCCGCGGCGACCGGCTGCACTGGCGCGGCTGGGGATTCACCATAAGTGACACTGACGGGCGCCGCATCGAGCGGGTGCGCGTCCTGCGCGAGCGGCGCCCCCCGGCGTGACGGCCCCCGGGGCGCCGTGGTAGGACCGCCGTTCCGAAAGCGCCCGTCCCCCGAACCGCCGAGGTCCGCCGTGTACGTTCTCGCCATCATCCGGTACCTGAAGCCCCTCGAGGAGATCGCGAAGCACCAGGACGCCCACCGGGCCTACGCCGCGAGCCTCCTGGCCAAGGGCGTCATCGTGGCCTCCGGGCCGCTCGAGCCGCGCTTCGGCGGGGCCGTCCTGCTGCGCCTCCCCGACGGGACCCCGGCCGCCGACCTCTTCGCGCTGCGCGACGGGGACCCGTACGTGAAGGGCGGGGCAGCCCAGTGGGAGCTGCTCCCCTGGAACCCGGTCAACGGCAAGGAGAACCTCGACCGGGCCTGACGGCTCGCGCGAGGGAGCAGCTTGTCCGAGGCCGCCGCCGCCGTGCCCGCCGCGGAGCGCCCGCGACCGCCCCCGTTCGACCGGTGGGTGGCGCTGGTGCTGCTCAGCGTGGCGATGTTCGGCAACTACTACGTCTACGACACCATCGCCCCGGTCGCCGATCTGTTGACCAGCCAGCTCGGCTTCGACGACGAGAAGATCGGGCTCCTCTACTCCACCTACAGCTGGGCCGCCGTGCTGGTGCTGCTCGGCGGCGGGGTGGTCATCGACCGCTTCGGCACGGCCCGATCGATCCTGGTCTTCGGGGCGGTCTGCACGGTGGCCGGCATCCTCACCGCGGTCTCCCCCGACTTCCGCGTCATGGCGGCCGGGCGCTTCCTCCTCGGCATCGGCGCCGAGCCGCTCATCGTGGCGGTCACCACCGCCATCGCCAAGTGGTTCAAGGGCAAGGAGCTCAGCTTCGCCTTCGGGCTCAACCTCACCATCGCCCGGCTGGGCTCGGTGGCGGCCGACAACTCCCCCACCTGGGCGCAGCGCTTCTACACCGGCTGGCAGCCTCCCCTGCAGATCGGCGCCGTGCTGGGCGCGACCTGCCTGGTGGCCGGGGTCCTCTACTGGATGCTCGAGCGGCGCGTGGCCCGCAGCTACCAGCTGGGCGCGACCGGCGGCACCGACAAGCTGGTCTTCCGCGACCTCTTCGACTTCGGCAAGTCCTACTGGTACGTGGTGGGGCTCTGCCTGGCCTTCTACTCGGCGATCTTTCCGTTCCGATCCTTCGCCATCAAGTTCTTCATGGACGCGCGCGGGGTGAGCCGGGAGGCGGCCGGGGCGCTCAACAGCGTGCTCCCGCTGGCGGCCATGTTCGCCACCCCGCTCTTCGGGCTGCTGGCCGACCGCATCGGCCACCGGGCGCTCCTCATGGCCATCGGCTCGGCCACGTTGATCCCGGTGTACCTGCTCATGGTCTACAGCCAGATTCCACTCTGGGTGATCATCGCCTTCATGGGCGTGGCCTTCTCGCTCATCCCGGCGGTGATGTGGCCTTCGGTGGCCTACCTGGTGCCGGAGAAGCGGCTGGGCACGGCCTACGCCCTCATGACGCTGGTGCAGCAGGTGGGGCTGGCCGGCATGAACTGGCTGGTGGGCTTCACCAACGACGCCGCCCACGCCAGCGCCGCGAACCCGGCCGGCTACCGCCCCGGGATGTGGATCTTCACCACGCTTGGCTTCCTCGGGCTGGCCTTCTCGTGGCTGCTCTACCGGACCGAGCGTGGCCCGTCGGGGCACGGGCTCGAGATGGTGAAGTAGCGCCGGCGTCCGGGGCCCCCGGTACCCGTCTGGATCGTCCCGCCGTTGGGGTTTGCCTTTTCGATATCGCTTCCCTACACTCGCCCCGTGCAAGGTGTCGGGATCCCTATGGGTTCCGAAGGGTTGGTGGAGGCGGGGTTGAGCGGAAATCCGGAAGGGCTGCTCCGAGGAGCGCTCGAGAAGATCGTCTACTTCGAGTGCCGGCTCTCGCAGCTGGACAGCGAGCTGTCGGCGGCGCGCGACGTGGCGTCGCGGGAGAAGGAGTCGGCCGCCGGCGCACGGTCCCGCGAGACCGCCGCCTCGGCCGAGCTGGCCCGCACCCGCGCCGAGCTCGAGGGCGCCCGTCACCGCGAGTCCGAGCTCTCCGAACGCGTCCGGCTCCTCGAGGGGGAGCGGGAGCGCTTCCTCACCGGCCTCATCGACCAGGCCCGCATCGCCGGCGCCCCCGGCGAGGGGTCGCCCGCCGGCGAGGAGGCCGACCTGGCCGGCTTCATCGCCGAGCTGCGCGCCGAGGTGGACCGGCTGCGCCCCTGGAAGATCGCCGCCGAGGCGGTCGGGCTGCGCATCGACCAGGCATCGGCGCCGGCCATCCCGCCGCACGCAGCGGTCGGCGAGATCGCCCGCGGCTTCGAGGCGGCCGGCCGCCTCGGCATGACCCGCGCCGAGGCCGTCCGCATGGAGCAGGGGATGGAGAGCCGGGCCGAGCGCTCGCTCTACGAGTCCTCCATGGAGGACCTGGCCTCCTCCGACCGTCACTCCCGGCGCAGGGCCGCCGACGCCCTGCGGGCCATGGGCTCCCGGGCCGCGGCGCCGCTCGTCGCCGCCGCGGTGGGGCGCGAGCGGGACGAGGAGGTCAAGGTGGCGCTGCTCTCCGCGCTGGCCTCGCTGGGCGAGCCGGCCGTGGCCGAGGTGGCGGCACGCGAGCTCTCCGACGCGCGCCCGGCGGTTCGGGGCGCGGCGCTCGACGCGGTGGCCGCGCTCTCCGGCGATGCCGCCGAGCCACGCCTGCTCGCGGCGCTGGGCGACCCCAGCCCGCTGGTGCGCCGCCGCGCCGTCCTGCTCCTGGGGTTCGCCCGCGGGCCGGGCGTCGAGGAGGCGCTCCGGGCCACGCTGTCCGACCGCGACGCCGGGGTGGCGCGGACCGCGGCGCTGGCCCTCTCCGGCCGACCCACCGCCACCGCGCAGGGCGCGCTGGCCCGGGCGCTCGACCACGGCGAGGAGTCGGTGCGCCGCGTCGCCTCCACGGCCGTGGCCCGCTGGTGCGGCGAATCGGTGGCGGCCGCCGCCCCCGCCGAGGATCGCAGGCGCGCTGCGCGCCGCATCGCCGAGAAGCTCTCCGCGGTGGGCGTCACGGCCCTCCACGACGCGGTGGT
>CAIQRS010000050.1 GCA_903874275.1 uncultured Anaeromyxobacter sp. | reverse complement strand
GCCTTCACACCCATCGTGAACGCGCCCGAGGTGGCCATCCTGGGGGCGTCGCGCGTCTCGGTCCGCCCGGTCTGGGACGGCGAGCGCTTCGCGCCCCGCAAGATCCTCCCGCTCTCCCTGTCCTACGACCACCGGGTCGTGGACGGGGCGGCCGGGGCTCGCTTCACCACCTACCTGGCCGAGCTCCTGCGCGACATGCGCCGGGCCATGCTGTAGGGCGCGGCCGGCCGGAATCCGCCCTCAGCCGAAGGGCAGGAGCCCCGGATCCGGCGGCGCCACCCGCCGCGGCGGCGTCTCGTGCAGGTGCTCCCCCGCGCGCACCCGCTGGTAGGCCTCCAGGTACCGGTCGGTCATGGTCCCGACCCCGAAGCCCGACACGGCGTGCTCGTGGCACCGTCGCCGGTCGAAGCGGACCGCCCCGCGGACCGCCTCGGCCAGCTCCCCGGCGTCGGTGGAGAGGAACCCCACCTCGGGGGACACCAGCTCGGGCAGCGACCCGTAGGGCGTCCCGAAGACGGGGCAGCCGAAGTAGAGGCTCTCCACGATGGCCAGGCCGAAGGGCTCCCGCCAGCGAACCGGGAAGAGAAGCCCCCTCGAGCCGGAGAGGATGCGCCGCTTCTCCTCCTCCCCCACCCAGCCGTGGAACTTCACCCGTGGTGATAGGGTGAGGCGGAACCCCATCCGGAAGTTGAGCCGGAAGCCCCCCGCCACCCGGAGTTCCTCGCCGGCCAGCCCGGCCACGCGGATGGCTCCCCGGAGGTTCTTGACCTTCCAGGCCCCGTCCCCCAGGAAGTGCACCCATGAGCGTGGGGCGTCGAGCGCTGGCGGTCCGTATCCGTCCCAGTCGATGCCGTTGTGGACGAAGCGCGTGGACCCGAAGCGGGCGGCGTGGTCGCGGGAGACGAACACGGTGTCCCGGTCGAGTTCCTCGGCGCGCGAGCCCGGCCCGTGCAGCGTGATGAGGCGCGGGCGGGCCATCGACTCCCCGTCCGGGAGCACGTGCTGGACGTGGACCACGTCGGCGTCGGCCGGGACCTGGGATTCGATGGGGCGGCGGGGGTCGTGCAGGATCACCCTGGCGAAGGGGCAGGTTCCGCCACGGACGAGGTAGGTGACTTCGTGACCCCGGGTGGCGAGTTCCTTCCCCAGCCACCACATGACCCGCTCGACGCCGCCGTAGCGCAGCGCCGGGATCGTCCCGTAGACGTTCACGAGGACCACCTTCATCGCGGCGCATGATACCCGAGGCCGGATGGCGTCCCTCCTGCGGGGGTCAGCGCCGCGCCCCCCGGGTCGGCGAGGCTTCGCGGCGGCGCCCGCGCACGGTTTCGCGCCAGCCCCGAATCGTTGGGCTTTTCGGGACGCGGCCGCAGGGGACGCCGTGGCACGTGACGTGCTCTCCCTTCCATTGCGCTCCGAGGGGGACGCAGCGCACACCGGTGCACACGTGCTCACCCTCAGTCCCAATGACGTCGCAACCTGGAACCACCTCCTCCCGGAGGTCGTCTCCGGACGCGCCAGGCCGTCGGGCGGGGCGGAGCGCGACCTCCCGGACGAGCAGGTCGGCGCCTTCCGCTTCTTCGCCGGAACCGCGCTCGCCGCGCGATCGGACCCGCGCGCCTTCACCTGGCTCGACGCCGGCGCGGCCGTGGACGGATCCGAGCTGCGGGCCAGCGCCTACCTGTCGGGGCTCCTGCACCGGAGGGGACACCTCGCCGCCCCGGAGTGCGCATTCACCGACCCGCGCGCCTTCGTGCACTTCGCCACCCTTCCCGCCATGCGGGCCTGCCGCGCCGAGTTCGTGAGCTTCGCGGTGGACTCCCTGCCCCCCGCGTCGGGGTCGCTCCGCGTGCTCGACGTGGGCTGCGGCGACGGGGGACTCCTGGCCGACCTCCTCCCCGCCCTCCTCGAAGGCGGGCGCTGGGACGAGGTCGCCACGGTCACGCTGCTCGACCCGTCACCGGCCATGATCTCGACGGCCAAGACACGCCTCGCTGCGGCCTGGCCCGACGCCCGCGTCGAGGGACGGGTGGCCCGGCTGGAGCACGTGGCCAGCCTGCTCCAGGGCCCCTACGACCTGGTGGTCGGGTCGCTCTCGCTGCACCACATGCCCGCCGAGGTGAAGCGCCGGGCGCTCGCGGCGCTGGCCCCGTCGATCGACCACCTCCTCCTTCTCGAGCTCGACGCCGACCACGACTCGCCCGAGGTGGGGTCCCCTCTCCTGGCCGCGTCGGTCCACCAGACCTACGGCTGGATGCTGGCGCAGATCCTCGGACCCAGCACGCCGGACGAGGTGGCACGGGAGAGCGCCGACGAGTTCGTCGCCCCCGAGCTCGTCTCGCTCCTCACCGAGCCCCGCGGGATCCGGAGCGAGTACCACATGCGGCGCGAGCGCTGGCTCGCCCTGCTGGCCGAGGCCATGGGGCCCGAGATCCGGCCGCTCGGCACGAGGACGGCGCTCTCGACCCCCCACGCCGACCTCTTCGCCCTGCACGTGGGCCGCCCGGGATAGCCCGCCGGAAGGCCCGTTCCCCCGTCCGGCCTCTGTCCGGCTGACGCGTCGCGCCATCCGCCCGGGTGCGCGCCATCGCGGACGGCAGCCGTGCTACACGACGAGGTGAACCGGAGGTGACCACCGTGACCGACATCGTGTCGCGCAGCCCGCTCGAGAATTGAGGCCGCCAGGCCAGGAAGCCGTGCGCTTCCCCTTCCGTCCCGGGCAGCACCTCCTCCTCCCTTCCGGAGTGCGATGGCGATGGAACATCCCGTCCAGGCAGACGATGCGTGGGACGCGGGCGACATGGGCTGTGGCGAGCTGGTCTTCCTGCTCTCCGAGCGCATGCGCGCCCTCGGGCCCGGCAAGGTGCTCGGGCTCACCGCCACGGACCTCGGAGCTCCGGAGGACATCCCGGCCTGGTGCCGGATGACCGGGCACGTGCTGCTCTCCTCCCTTCCTCCCCGGTACCTCATCCGTTCCAAGGAGTCCTGACATGGCTGGCAAGCTCTGCGTCTCGATCACGAATGCGAAGAACGACCCCGACCGCGCCACGGTGGGGTTCGTGGTGGCAAACGCCGCCGTGGGATCCGCCCAGGAGACCATGGTCTTCCTCTCCACCGAGGCCGTTCGACTCGCGGTGAAGGGGTACGCCGACGACATCCACGAGGAGGGGTTCGCCCCGCTCCGCGACCTGCTGGCGAACTTCGTGAAGGCGGGCGGAAGGATCTTCGTCTGCTCCCCCTGCTTCAAGAAGCGCGCCCTCGACGAGAAGGCGCTGGTGGACGGCGCGACCATCGTGGGCGGGGCCAAGGTGGTCGAGTTCCTGGCCTCCGGCGCCCCCTGCATCTCCTACTGAGGCGCCCTCCCGTGCCCTCCGAGGTGCAGCGGACCCCACCCCCGTCGGCCAGCTTCGACGGCGGGGCGCTCGACTGCGGGAGCGGCCTGCTCCTGCTCATCCGGCAGCACATCGACCCGCTCCGGGAGGGGCAGATCCTCGAGATCGCCTCGTCCGAGTCCTCGGTGTGCGAGGACCTGCCGGCCTGGTGCCGGATGACCGGCAACGAGCTGGTCTCGGAGGAGCGCGGGACCGGCAGGTACCGGTTCCTGGTGGCCAAGGGGAAGTTCTCCCCCTCGACCCCGCCCGGCGCTCCGCCGCCGGAGCGGGCCCGCATGCCGGGGCGGGAGCTGCTCCCGGTCCGGATCCCGGAGGTGCTCCCGCACCCGGCGCCGGCCCCGGCCATCGCCCCGCTCTCGGTGATGGGCGTGGGCAGCTGGCCGCGCCCGCGCTGGATGCTCCAGGCGCTCCACGAGTACCTCGATGGTCGGCTGCCCGAGGCCGACTTCCAGGCCACCGCCGACGACGCCGTGCAGCTGGCGCTCGACGCACAGCTGGCGGCCGGCGTGGACGTCGTCACCGACGGTGAGCAGCGGCGGGACAACTACGCGAGCTTCGTGGCCTCCCGCCTCGACAACTGCCAGCTCGTCCCCATCACCGATCTCCTGCCCTACGTGGAGGACCCGGCCGAGTTCGAGCGCGAGCTCCGGGCGCTCGACGTTCCCGCCGGCAAGGTGCGCCACCCGGCCGTCTTCGGCCCCCTGTCGCGCGGCCGCCCCATCGCCCTCCACGAGCTGGAGTTCCTCAAGGCTCGCACTTCACTACCCGTGAAGATCGCGCTTCCCGGGCCATACCTCCTGGCCCGGACCATGTGGATGGAGTGCATCTCCGACTCGGCCTACCGGGACCGGGAGGCGCTGGCCGACGACGTGGTCCGGGTCCTCCGCGAGGAGATCCACTTCCTCCTGGCCGGAGGGGCCTCGCTGGTCCAGCTCGACGAGCCGGTCCTCTCCGAGGTGGTCTTCGGCGGGTCGGTGGGCGGCAACCGCACCTTCATGTGCGGTGCGCTGGGGGCCCGGCGGGACACCCCGGAGGAACTGGCCTTCGCGGAGGACCTGCTGGCCCGCGTCACCCGGGGGCTGCCGGCCGACCGGCTGGCGCTCCACGTCTGCCGCGGAAACTGGACGCCGGACGAGTCGGTGGCGCTCCGCGGCGACTACCGGCCGCTCCTGGGGCTCCTCTCCCGGGCCCCGGTGGGCACCCTGTTCCTCGAGCTGGCCACGCCACGCGCCGGGGAGATGGAGATCCTCGCGGACCTGCCCCGCGAGAAGCGCATCGGTGTCGGGGTGGTGAACCAGAAGGTCCCGGCGGTCGAGCCCTTCCAGGTCGTGCTCGAGCGGGCCGAGCGGGCGGTGCGCCTCCTCGGCCCCGAGCGGGTGCTCCTGAACCCCGACTGCGGCTTCGCCACCTTCGCCGACAACCCGGTGGCCTCGGCGGAGATCGCCCGGGGAAAGCTCTCGGTGGCCGTGGAGGTGGCCCGGGCGCTCCGGGGGCGTGGCGCGACGTAAGCGGTCGCTTGAGGCTGCGGCGCAGGGGGTCGCACGCTAAAGGGGACGGTCATGAAAACCAGGACCAAGCTCTGGATCGGCGTCGCCTTCCTCCTCGTCGCGGTGGTGGCCGCGCTGGTCGGCGTGAAGGCGCTCCAGATCGGCTCGATGATCAAGGCCGGGAAGTCCTTCGTCCCGCCCCCCGAGGCGGTGACCTCGGCCCAGGTCGAGGCCGCGAAGTGGCAGCCCTTGCAGGAGGCCAGCGGGACCCTGGTGGCCTTCCGCGGCGTCACGGTGGGCTCCGAGCTCCCGGGGGCCATCCGGGAGGTCTCCTTCGACTCCGGCACCTTCGTCCGCAAGGGGGCGGTCCTGGTCCGGCTCGACACCTCCACCGAGGAGGCGCAGCTCGCGGCAGCCAAGGCCGACGAGAACCTGGCCCGGCTCAACTACGAGCGCGCCCTCGAGGTCCGCAAGGGGCAGGCCAACACCCCCGCCGACCTCGACGCCGCCGAGGCCCGCTACAAGCAGGCCCAGGCGGCCGCGAACACCCTCAAGGCCACCATCGACAAGAAGTCGATCCGCGCCCCCTTCGACGGACGCATCGCCATCCGGCAGGTCGAGCTCGGGCAGGTCCTCGGCTCGGGCGCCCCGGTGGCCTCCCTCCAGTCGGTGACCCCCATCTACGTGGAGTTCTCGCTCCCCCAGCAGGCCCTGGCGCGGCTCAAGGTGGGCCAGCCGGTCCACGTCCACACCGACACCTTCCCGGGCGCCACCTGGAACGGGAAGGTGAGCACCATCAACACCGAGGTGGACGTCGCCACCCGCAACGTGAAGGTGCGGGCCACGGTTCCCAACGACGACGGGCGGCTCCGCCCCGGCATGTTCACCAACGTCGAGGTGCTCTCCCCCGAGCTGGTCCCGGTGCTGCTCATCCCTTCCACCGCGGCCATCTACGCCCCCTACGGCGACTCGGTCTTCGTGCTCGAGCAGAAGAAGGGCGCTGACGGCAAGGACCAGCTCGTGGCGCAGCAGCGCTTCGTCCGGCTGGGCGAGCGGCGCGGCGACCTGGTGGCGGTCGAGACGGGCCTCAAGGCGGGGGAGGCGGTGGTCTCGAGCGGCGCCTTCAAGCTGCGCAGCGGCGCCGCCGTCATGGTGCGGAACGACCTGGCGCCCGACATCCGGGCCGACCCCAAGCCGGCCGACAACTAGACCGGCCCGAGGCCACCCGCCATGAAGTTCACCGACCTCTTCGTCCGCCGTCCGGTCATCGCGATCGTCGTCAACCTGATCATCGTGATCGCCGGCGTCCAGGCCATCCGCAGCCTGAACGTCCGCCAGTACCCCCGCAGCGAGAACGCCGCCGTCACCGTCACCACGGTCTACGTGGGCGCGAACGCCGCGCTGGTCCGCGGCTTCATCACCACGCCGCTCGAGCGGGCCATCGCCGCCGCCGACGGCATCGACTACATCGAGTCGGAGAGCAAGCAGAACGTCTCGATCATCCGGGCCCGCCTGCGCCTCAACTACGACGCCAACCGGGCCCTCTCCGAGATCGCCTCCAAGGTGAACCAGGTCCGCGGCGACCTCCCGCCCTCCGCCGAGATCCCGGTCATCAACATCGAGTCGTCCGACAGCCAGTTCGCCTCGGCCTACCTGAGCTTCTCCTCCCAGTTCCTGAAGCAGAACGAGATCACCGACTACCTGGTCCGGGTGGTGCAGCCCCG
>CAIQRS010000049.1 GCA_903874275.1 uncultured Anaeromyxobacter sp. | reverse complement strand
CGGGCGGGAGTACGGGTTGCCCGGCGCACGGGCCAGGCTCTGCCCCTCCCCCCGGTCGGCCGGGAGCTTCACCACGTGTCCGTCCCCGCGGCGGAAGGTCTCGTAGACGTGCAGGAGCGCCTGGACCGTGTACTCGCCGGGCGGGATCTCCGAGACCCGCAGCAAGGGGTAGCCGTTGGCGTCCTTCCCCAGCGTCCGCGTCGTCCCGGGCTTCCACCCCTCCACGTCGATTCCGAACACTTGCTGGGTGCCGTCCTGCTCGTGGACCTGGAAGCGCGGCTCCGGTTTCGCGTCGGCGGGGAGCGTGGAGACGAAGAGCAGCAGCCGTCCGTCGAGCGGCCCTGCGCCCCGCCCGCCGGGGAGCGTGACCTCGAAGCGGGTCGGGGAAGGTTCCGCGCCCCGCGGGGCGGCGGCCGCCGCCGAGGGCAGGAGCAGGAGGGCGAGGAGGATGGGGCGCGCGTCGGACGGGGTGACGAGGATCATCGGCCCGGCATGGTAGCCCGTCGCTTGACAGGCAGGGGCGCCTGCCGGAATAACCCCCACATGGACGACTGCATCGCGGTGATCCTCGGCGGCGGGCGCGGGACGCGCCTCTTTCCCCTGACCCAGTACCGCTCCAAGCCGGCCGTGCCCATCGCCGGCAAGTACCGGCTCATCGACATCCCCATCAGCAACTGCCTCAACGTGGGGCTCCGCCGCATCTTCGTCCTCACCCAGTACAACTCGCAGAGCCTGAACAAGCACATCAGCCGGACATACAAGTTCGACGGCTTCTCCGAGGGCTTCGTCACCATCCTGGCCGCCGAGCAGACCGAGGAGAGCCCGGAGTGGTTCCAGGGGACCGCCGACGCCGTGCGCCAGAGCCTGCGCCACATCCGCGCCTACCGCAGCAGGGACGTTCTGGTCCTCTCGGGCGACCAGCTCTACCAGGGCGACTTCCGGAAGCTCCTCGCCACCCATCGCAACACCGAGGCCGACGCCACCGTGGCGGTGATCCCGGTCTCCCGGGAGCAGACCGCCGGCCTGGGCATCCTCAAGGTGGACGCCACCGGCCGCATCGTCGAGTTCGCCGAGAAGCCGCCACCGGAGCGGCTCGACGCGCTCGAGTCGGACATCCCGGGGTACGGCCGGGGCTTCCTGGCCTCGATGGGCATCTACATGTTCACCCGGGAGATGCTGCTGGCCTCCGTCGCCAACCCCGAGCTGGTGGACTTCGGGCGACACGTCATCCCCGGCGTCATCCGCGAACGACGGGTTCAGTCGCACATCTACCGCGGCTACTGGGAGGACGTCGGCACCATCTCCTCCTACTTCCAGGCCAACCTGGAACTCACCGAGCGCATCCCCCGCTTCGACTTCTACGACGCGCGCCGCCCGGTCTACACCCGCTCCCGGGTGCTCCCCGCCACCAAGGCCGAGGGCAGCATGATCCGCTCCGCGCTGGTGTCGGAGGGATGCATCCTCCTCGGGGTGGACGTGGAACGATCGGTGATCGGCATCCGCAGCCGCATCGGGGCCGGGACGCGCCTGCGGGAGGTGCTGGCGCTGGGCGCCGACTTCTACGAGACGCTGGAGGAGATCGAGCGTGCCCACGCGAGCGGGCTGCCTCCCATCGGCATCGGCGCCGGCTCGGTCATCGAGCGGGCCATCATCGACAGGAACTCCCGGGTCGGGAGCGGGGTCAGCATCACCAACCCGGACAAGATCGAGACCCTGGACGGCGACGGCTACTTCATCCGCGAGGGGATCGTGATCGTGCCCAAGGACGGGGTCATCCCGGACGGCACGGTGATCTGAGACCCGTCAGCCGGGATCAGAAGCTGGTCGCGAAGGTCCCGTCGCCGAGCCGGGTCCCCGCCTGGCTCGCCTGGACGGTCGTCACCCAGCTCCCCGAGCGGTCGAAGTTGAGCGAGCCGCCGTAGAGCCCGTTCCGCACCAGCGTGGGGTTGACGCTCCCGGCGGAGCAGTGGCTCGCCGACGGCACGCAGGGCAGGAGGACGAAGGTCCCGTTGTCGATCGCGGCCCAGGTCATGCCCGAGTCGGCCGTGGAGAACAGGGTCACCGCGATGGGGTTCTGCCCGACGATGGCCGGGGATTTCAAGTTCATGCTGAGCAGGTAGTTGGTGGTGCCGCTGGCGAAGGTCGCGGCGTTCCCGCTGGCGGCCACGGGGAGGCTCGGGAAGTTGGCGAAGGCGGCGGCCTGGCCGGGGAGCTGGACGTGGACCTTCATCGACCAGGAGCCGGTGGTGCCGCTGGGCATGGGAAAGACGATGTAATCCTGGAAGAGGTACTGGTTGTTGAGCGTCACCGGCCCGACGACCGGGGCGGTGTGGGTTCCACCGCCGGTCATGGTCATGGTCGGGGCGAAGCTCACCACCGCGACGGTGATCCCGGCCCCGGATGCGTCGATGAGCTTCGCGTACACCGGGCTCAACCCGGTCTGGAGCTGCGTGTCGGTGTAGAGCTGCACCGTGACCGTGCCGGCCTGCCCGCTCCCCAGGAAGGTCATCCCCCCGGAGGACGATTCCGAGCAGGCCGAGAGGAGCAGCGCGAGGGCGAACGGGGACAGCTTGGCGAAGGAGCGGGTCACGGGGTTCTCCTCGGGCTCAGGGTCCGTCCATCCTACAGCCCCCGTCCCGTCCGGCCCCATCCCCGATGGGTCACATTCCCCGGCGTGAAGGCTCGACTCCGACGCCCGGTCGTGGTTTCCTGCTCGACGACCGGTGCAGGAGGATCTCCACATGCGCGTCTCGCTCCTCGTCGTCCCGCTGCTCGCCCTGGCCTGCGCCACCACGCCGGCCACCGCTCCCTCCGGCACGCCCACCATCAGTTCCGGCCGCCCGAGCTTCGAGGGACAATCGGGCGGGTACTGGGTCTGGGCCGACGGCGAGGGCTGGCACCTGCGCACCACCTCGGCCGGACCGATGCGCGACTTCACCGGCGTCATCAGCCCCCTCAAGGGGGGGAAGATCGAGGACCTCCGCCCCATGCGGGGCAACTCCCGGTACGACAAGCTCGGCGTGACCGAGAAGGGCATCGAGTTCCGCCTGCCCACCCAGG
>CAIQRS010000048.1 GCA_903874275.1 uncultured Anaeromyxobacter sp. | reverse complement strand
GGGGAGAGGGGTCGGGCGGATGGCACCCCGTTCGTCGGTGTGCACGCCAGGTGAAGGGTGGCGGGGCCGGGGCACGAGTTTCACGGGGTTACGAGCGCAGCCCTGCCTTCAATCCTGCCAGCGGCCTCGTCCTCAATCCTGCCCTCTCCGCAGGGCACCCCGGAGGGCACCCCAGGAGCGCGATTTCTCGATTTCTTGCTCGCTGGTCCGCGCGGACCAGGCGGCCCTTTTTTGAGGGGCCCGAGCGTCGGACTTCGCTCGGGGCCGCGTACGGTGCCTCCCGCGGGTCGAATTTTGGTGCTCTGGTCCGCGCGGACCAACGCGCTGTTTTTCGTGATCCCCCCTTCCTGGTCCACTTGGACCAATAGGGCCCCCGCCACGGATCGAGCCGGCTCGCTCACGTGGGAACCGTCCTTACGGGACCCTTCCAGGCGAACGCATCGAGCACCTCCTGGATGATCACTTGCGCCGACTCGAGAGTCTCGCGGCTCACTTCGAGCTCCCCGTAGGCCCCGTCGTCCATCGTGTATCCAAGGCGGTTGCCGTTCAGCATGGAGAGCATGAGCGCGCCGGCTGGAGCCCGGATCGGACCGGTCTCGATCGGCTTCAGCTCGATCGGCTTTCCACCTCTCTTCAGACCGCGAGCTCGCTCCTCGACGTGATGGGCTGAGTCTCGAATCCCAACCGCTGTTGGGAACAGGCTTTCGAATCGCTTCGCAGCAATTCGAGCGGGGGCGGGCGCTGCCGCCATCCCTTCGATGGCGCGAAGCGCCTTCAGGATGCCGACGAGGGCGAAGAGAAACGAATGCGCGTGAATGAATGGAACGCGAAATGCATAGGTCTCGGGAACACACCCTCGGCTCCATTCGCCTCGCCTTGCCTCCGAGGTCGCCGCGTCGCGCAGCGCTTCTCTTGCCGCCCAGGCCTCCTGTGGCGGAAGGCCCTCGGGGATTCGCTTCTCCACCTCAGCCTCGATAGCCCGAGCCTTGGCCGCGCGTTGCTCCCGCTCTTCCCTGGCCGGCCGCCGGTTCCTCATCACCGGTCGCGACTCCTCGAACCATGAAAGCGACACGGCCGCATCGGCCAGGTGCGTCTCGAAGAGGTGGAGCACCATCTGGATCGGCTGCGCTTCCGCCGGGCTCATCCCCGTGAGCCAAGTTCCCGGATATCGAAGCTCGAAGACGTGCATCGTCTTCAACCTAGCTCGGGTGCCTGACCGTCCCAATCGATCCTCGTTCGCGTGACCTGGCACGACTGACACTTGACTATCGAACGAACGCCGATTATCAGTATGACTGGAGGATCGCAATGGCCCCGAGATCGAAGAAGAGCGCTGCCCCCGACCCCTTCTCCACGACCGAGCGCATCATGCAGACCTTCCGGATGCCCCGGGAGCTCGTGGAGTTCCTCCGCGAGGAGGCGACCAGCGCGGGCCGCGACCTGACCCCGCACGTGAACCGCTACCTCGAAGGGATCCGGACGTGGTTCGGCCTCCCGGAGGCGGCAACCAGGATGCTCGAGGAGGATCGCGCTGCGATGAAGATGGGGCGCTACGAGTACATCCTCCACCTGCTCTTCACCCGAAGCCTCGATCTCCGGCAGAAGGGGCCCGGCTTCGAGGCCCCGGCCAGGGACGGCAAGAGGTAGCCCCGTGCGCGCCGACCGTCCCGAACCGGGAGCGCCGCCGCCCTCGCCCGTGCGAGAGCACGACGCCCTGGCCCGGGCGATGGCCGGCGTCGTGCGTCTCCCGGCAGCGCTCGCTGGTGTCGAGCAGCGGCTCGACCGGATCGAGTCGGCGCTCCGCGGCCTGCGTCGCATCCTGCCGCCGGTTCTCGTTCCCCTCCCCGAGGCCGCCAGGATCCTGGGCGTCTCCTACGCCACCATCCGGCGCATGAAGAAGGACGGCCGCCTCCCGCTCGTCGGAAGCGGCCGGACGGCGCGGGTGGACCTCACGGCGATGCACGCGATGTCGGACCTCGAGGTGACTCTCGAAGCTCGACGGGCGCGGGCCGAGCCCAGCCTGGAGGAAAGCGATGGCGAACCGTAAGCACAGGCAGTGGGGAAAGGGATCGGTCGAGCGGACCGCCAACGGCAACTGGCAGGTCCGCTGGCGAGAGGGCGGTCGTCGTCGCACGAGGGGCGGCTTCGCGAGCAGGGAGGACGCCGAGCGCGTGCTCTCGAAGATCCTGGGCGACCTCGCCCAGGGCCGCACCGGTCTCCCCTCCGACCCTCACAGCGGCCCGAAGCTCTCGGAACTGGCCGACGGCTTCCTCGCCCGTCGAAAGCTCACCCACAGGGCCGGCGCCGAGGACGGCTACCGCTGGAAGAAGCACATCGCGCCGCACTTCGGCGGCCTGCGCCCCGGCGAGGTCGATGCGGGACGGATCCGCGCCTTCATCGAGGCGAAGCTCGTCGAAGGGGTGAACCCGGCCACCATCCGGATCTTCGTCGCCATCCTCTCGGCGCTGTACGCGGATCTCCTGGAGCGCGGCATCGTGGCGAGCAATCCCACCCGCAACCTCCCCCGCTCCACGATGCGCCTCATGCGTCCCACGCACGACCCCCGGACGACGCCGTTCATCGAGGACCTGGCCGACGTTCGCCGCATCTACCTCACCCTCCCCGAGCCGCTCGACGTCGCCTACGCGATCGGCGCGCTGGCCGGCCTGCGCACAGGCGAGGTCTTCGCCCTCCGCTGGGAGCACGTCGACCTCGCGAAGCGGCGCATCCACGTCCGCGAATCGGTGAAGGGCCCGCTCAAGGACAAGGAGTCACGCATCGTCCCGATCCTCGACCGGCTCCTGCCCGTCCTCGCGGACTGGAAGAAGCGCTCCGTAGGAGTGGGACGGTTCATCCAGCCGCTCCGCCGGGACGGCCTGAAGATCGACAAGCACACTCCCGGTGTCTACCTCGCCGAGGCGCTCGCCAAGCTCGAGCTCGCGAAGCCGGGCCTCCGCTGGTACCAGGCGACGAGGCACACCTTCGCCTCGCACTGGGTCCTCGCCGGAGGCTCCATCGAGAAGTTGAAGGAGATCCTCGGCCACTACTCGGTCGTCATGACCGAGCGGTACGCCCACCTCCGGCCGGACCTCTTCAGCGCTCGGGACCTCGCCACGATCGACCTGGACCTGAACGCCAGTGAGCCCGATCCGGGGCCGTCCGGCCCGGAGAATGGCCACGAAATGGCCAGTCCCCGCCGGCTCCCCGGTCGCATCCAGTTGAAACTACGTAGAAAAAGCCGGAGCCGCCCTGTAAGCCGGGTTCGAAACACTGTCGGTATGGGTCGCTTCCCGGTGCGACTGGGCGCGACAAAGGGGCGGAAATACTCGGGGTGGTGCGACTGGTCGCGACGGGTCGTGCCGCTCGCGCGCCATCGTAAGGCAGATTACGTCAGACATTGTTGCCGGACAGTGAAGTGTTAGATCCGAGCCTTACTCTACCCTCATGCTCGAAGCTCGCGACCGCGGCCTCCCCGAACTCCTGACTGTCGACGAGGTGGCCGAGACTCTCCGGGCAAACCGGAAGGTCGTCCACATGAAGATCGCTCGCGGTCAGATCCCCGGGGTCACGCGCATTGGCCGCAGGGTGCTCGCCCTGCGGGACCACTTGTCGGCCTGGATCAGCAGGTGTGAGGAAGTCTCTCCGTGGACGTCAGCGGCGGATCAGGTGTAGCACCCACACCCCATTGGGCGAGGTCACGCTGCTTTCCATGCCGGGGCCGTCGCTCAGTTTTCATGAGTGCTGCGTAGCTTCAACACCCGACGCGCTACCGCCGCCCCTCGGGCGGAACCCATTTCTTGAACCAGGCAAGAGCGTCTACTCCACCGAGTAGTTCCCGTGCTCCCCCGAGCCTCTCCTGGAACTCGGTGCGCTCGCCGTCGGGGAGCTTCTCGATTCGGCCCTCCACGTCCCGGAAGAAGTCTTCCAGGCGCCGAGCGTGTCCCCAGGCCTGAACGATCTCCTCCAGTTCCTCCCGGGCCGCCTTCAGGTTCGCCAGCCGATGACGCTCTCTCTCCTCTGCCTGGCGACGTCGTTCGAATTCCCGGTGCTCCTCCTCTTCCCGCGCGATGACTCTCTGGGCTTCGTGGAACTGCTCCACGATCAAGGGGGCCGCTGCCTCCAACACATCGGCGATGTCGTTCAAGCGCGAACGAAGGCTGCCTCCGTCCGCCTCGGACCAGCGCTTCACCCAGTTCGTCTTGCGATACGGCGACGCTGCCTGAACGTTCAACTTTCCCGTCGGGGTGTCTCTTCGCGTGGTCCAACTATGCAGGGGTAGACGTCCTCCCGGCAGGCGGTTCACGGGCACGTACTTCCCGTCCACGTAGGCCACCTCCATGGAGCGAGTCGTCTCGAACACGGAGAGACAAATCGGAACGGTACCGATGTTCACGATGGTCAAGCGCCCGGGGGTCCAGGTCCGCTTCCTATCCCAATCATTCCTGGGCGCTCCTTCCTCCCGGATCTCGATCTCACTCCTCTGGATCTCCCTAGCGGGATGGCCCAACTCAACGAGATGGCCCCTCTTCTCAAGCGTTCTGTAAAGTTCGGTGGCGAGGCTGAGCGCGCGCGGGAGTGTTTCTCTCGAGGCGTAAATGTCTGGAGCACCTGAAGCCCTCGGACGCAGGAAGCCCTCGTCCGTCTCCTTCGCCCTCTCGTAGATGGCCTCCCCGATGGTCGTGAGAGGGTGCCCAGCCTTGAGCCGTGTTCGAGGCCATTCCGCCTTGTCCTGGCGAGGCTGCGGCGCCTCCGGCGGCGGAAACGGGGCTGTTCGGGGGTGCGACCAGTACCCCCGAGCCCATTCGATTTCGTCACCTGGCTCAAGGTCTGGCAAGGGCTCCACCGGCGGGCTTTGCCCTGCTTCCGTTTTCTGCCAGTAGCCCCGGCTCGGAGTCGGGATATTGAGCCGCTTGCACACCTTCGCAATCGCGGTAGAGGTCACTCCGTAGCGTGCAGCAACAGTCGTGGCGGGCTCATCCCAGAGTTCCTGGTAGAGCCTCTCGCGGGGAACGCGCTCTTGTTCGGTCATGCTCCAACACTACTGACGTCCTCAGCCTGAAAGTCGAAGGTCACCTTTGGGCAGCAAACATTTCGGCCCGCGCCTCGCGCCTGCCCTGTGATGCCTCAATCTCACCGAGCCTGCTGAGGCCCCCCTTCGGCAGCGCATCCAGCGCCACCGGCACTTCGTGCCGCGCCCACCGGACGGCCTCCCGTAGCAACTGGCTGGGCTTCAGGAAGATGGCAAGCTCGATGCCGTAGAGCTCGGCGGCCTTCTCGCGGAGCGACTCCGGATCGAGCGGTGCCTTGCCCTGGGCGGACGCCACAACTAGCGCACCAATCAGCACATGCAGCGTGGGAGTCCCCGAAGCGCCTACTCCGCCGGCGCCATGAAGTAGATGGGCTTGAGCGGCATCCTGCGCTTCGCTGCGTCTCCCAGCTTCTCGTAGTGCTCTACCCACAGGTCGAACAACTGCTCCAGGTCGAGCAGCGAGATCCGCCTCTTCTCCTGGGTCCTGGCCTCGTCCTGCGCGTCCCGCGTGAAGCCACCCGTGTTGACGAACAGGCCGACATCCTCCTCCCCGAGCAGAGCCATGAACGAGCGGAGCCCCTCCACGTCGACCTTCCGCTCCTGGCGCTTCACCTGCACCTTGACCCGCGGTGGTTTCGTGCCAAGTGGATCGGTGAATGCAAGGACGTCGACGCCGCCATCCTTGCCAGGTGGCGCCACCCAGGCCACGTGGTAGTCCATGGCGCGGAGGAGGTCGGCCACCAGCTCTTGGAGCTCATAGGGATTCATCGCCTGGAGGAATTTCTCGACGCCACTCCAGGCGGCCTCCTCCGCCTCCTCGAACGTCTCGGCCGTACTCCTGCCACCGTCGACCACCGGCGGCTCGATCTCGCCGGTCTGATCATCGACCGTCGGCTGCTCCTCGCTGTCCGGACGGGACTTCTTCCAGATGTGGTAGAGGCGGACCGCTTCCCGGTAAAAGGCCTCCGGGTCCTGGAACTTCTTGAAGGCGGCCTTGCCAGCGTCCGTCACCACCCATGTGCCCTTGGTCTTGAGGAGCCACCCCGCTTTCACGGTATCCACTGTGGCGAAGCGGACGTTCTTCTCGAACCGGCGCGCGCCGTTGGCGTAGGACCCCTTCTCCCACTCGGTCATCGTGACCTTGGAGGCCAGGGCGCTCAGCGCGTCCTTGGCCGGCAGCCCGTCAGGCTTCTCGAGCAAGATCTCGAACAGCTTCCGCACCAGTTCGCCCAGCCGCTTCCTGCTCGTGTCGCCCATTCAACCCTCCCCATCTGGATCAGCCATGCCGAATGGCGCTTCCATCCACGTCAGCGCTTCGGCTTCTTCACCTGGCTGGGAACGCGGAAATCAGGCTACCTACCCCCGCTTGAACCACTTTTCGCGATGCCAGGGCAGATAGGCCCCGTGGCCCTCTGCCAGTCCACGCACTTGAAGTGGCTCGTCGAGGCCTAGCAACCGGCGCGCCCCGATGGATAGAACCGGCGAAATCAGAAGTTCGCCCGCATCGGAGAGGGTAATGAACCCCCGGTCGAACGCGGCGTCCAGATGCGGAGCCAGGAGCAACCCATTGAACACATCGAGCCGCTCCGCGTCCGTCTCGCACTCCGCCCAAGGCTTGATGTGGCTCGCGCGGAGTAGCTCGGGGACTGCGAGGCCGGTGACGGCGCACTTTCCGTCCCAGTAGTCCATCAGGCCCGCCCGGAAGACGTCCTGGCCGACCCGCTGGACGACCAGCCGCTCGGCCTCGGTCGCCCTGGGCATCCCGGCCGTCTTCTGCTCGAAGTCGCGCAGGAGTTGGTGCGGTAGGGTCCGCGCCAGCTGGTAGGCGCGCCGAAGGAGGCGGTTGAGGTTGGGAACGGTCTCGACGACAAGACTCGCGGCGGCGTCAGGGGGCATCTCCGGATGACCTGGCGTGCCCAGGTCGGCAAGTCCGAGACCGACGTCAGCACGGGAGAAAGCCGCCACCATCGGGCCGCCCTCCTGAGCCAGAAGCCACACCTTCAGCGAAGCGTGGGTGCTGGTGAAGGCCAGCCACCCACCGTCGCGCCCCAGGTCCTGGTCGAAGCCGTTGTCGAACGCCGCCTTCTCCAGCCGAGTCGCGGCGCCTGGCGCGATGCTCATGGCCCTAGCTCTCCCCGCTGGCCGGACTGCCCGGCTCGAAGACCACCACCTCCACGGCGGGGAGTTCCTTCGCCGCGCGCTCCACGAGCGTCTTTACGCTTGCCCACGACAAACCGCCCAGGCCGCACCCGAGCGGGGGAACTGAGATGGAGGTGATGTGCCGAGCGCGCACCTCCTCGACCAGCGCGTGGAGCCCGCTCTCGATGTCTTCAATGCGGCTCTTGTCCCTCCAGTGGCGCTTGGTCGGGAAGTTGATGATGAACCGAGGCCGGTCGAGCCTGCCGGTCTCGAACACGAACATCCTCCCTGGCTGAACCTCGCCACGCTTGCAAGCGGCCGCGTAGGCCCAGAAATTGTCGGGGTGGGCGTCCTTGAATTGGAGCGCGATTCCTCGACCCATGACCCCGACGCAGTTGACCGTGTTGACCACGGCCTCCGTTCCGCTGCCAAGGATGTCGCCCGTGCGGAAGGTGGTCATTGCCGACTGCTAGCAGCGCGCCGCCTTCTGCGCGCACCTCTCCGCCTGGCAGGGGTCGCTACCGGCTTGGGCAGGTGCTTGGCGAGCAGGGCCCTCCCAATGAAGTGTATCCCTTGCTCGTCCAGCCTGCGCCTGGCTCGTTCGGTATCGGCGAACTGCACTTCACCAGACGCGACCCAGAACCAATGGAGGATCCTCGCTCCAGAGGCCATGTGGCCATAGAGTTGTGTCCGCGCCGCGGCCTTCTTGCGGATGACCGTGTCTACCTCCCCCGTCCTCGCCGAATGGGGTTCGAGGGCGATGACCGTCCGGCTGGGGCCATGGCCGAGCAGGTAGTCCCATCGATTCTCGGCCTCGCGCCCTGGGCGGAGCCCCTCATCGATGTCCAGACTGTCCTCGAATGACGGTCGAAGCGGCGCCTCGATGTAGTTCCTGTGCGCAGGCGCGACGGCGCCGAGCCCGTCCTTGACCAGGGGCTGAAGCGCCGATCCTGGGAGCAATGCGGACCGCACGACGGTCGGCACCTTCTTGCTCATGGAGCCTTCTCGTTCACCGCGGCCCGCACCGCCTCGCCAAACCGGGAACTGTAGCCGGTCAGACCACCCCACTCCGACTCCGCCGTGCCCTCGGCGTCGGGGTCCAATTGGGAGATGTCGGTGGAGCGAACCTTCCCGTCCTTCTGGAACGCGAGAAGGTGGACCCGGTACTCCTTGGTCAGGGCCGCCTCGGCCACCGGGCGCAGGGACGATGAGTTACCCATTCCAAACGCACGGCAGAGCAGCCTCCAGTCCGCGCCGAGCGATCTGAGCCGCTGAAGCATCCAGACGGCTGTCAGGACGTGCGGGGAGTGCGTGGAGAGCACGACCTTGTAGCCGCGCCAGAGCAGATCGAGGACCAGGAGGAGCACCACGTTGATGGCCTCGGGGTGAAGGCCCATCTCCGGCTCCTCGATCACGACCCATTCCACACCCGGCTGCTTGGCCTGCTTGGTGGAAGGGAGCAGGTGGTAGAGCCCGAGGAGGAGAGGCGTGAACTCCCGTTGCCCGGCGGTCCATGTCATGAAGGGGAGCTGTGCCTTCCCGTGCGTGAGCTTCAGCCTCTTGGCGTGCTGCGCATCCTGCTCGAGCCCAACGCTCCCGCCGTGGAAAATCGCGGACTGGATGCGATCTCGGTAGGCCTCCTTGAGCTTTCTGCTCACCGGGAAGAGCGGGCCTCCGCCGCGGGCGCTGAACCGGTCAAACAGGTTTTGGCTGAAGATCCGGGCCACCACAGGCGTGTCCGCCGAAAGTTTCTGGAACGGTGACGCCCACCCGTCGCTGATGAGCATGGAGCGGTGGGCAGGGATGAAGAATAGACGTTCGGCCTCGGAACGCCCCTTCTTGAGCGACGCAGGGTCGACCCGGACACCGCCGAAGGTTACCTCGGAGCCGTCGCGCCATGCCTCGCCCATCCCGACCCCAAAAATGAGGTCAACGAGCGTTCTAGGCTGGCTCACGTCGTGGCCGGCATCCTTGAGCGCCCTCACGACGTGGTGGCCGTCGAGCGCCACCTTGAGCCACTGGAGGGCCAGGCTCTTGCCGGTACCCTGCGCCCCGACCAGAACCGTGAGGTCGCCGAGGTCGAGGGCGACGTCCGCGATCTGGCCAAAGTCGTGGATGGTCAGCGTCGCGGGATGCTTTGCGTTCGGTTCGGTCGTCATCGGAGGGGCTCCTCGAACTTGCACTATCGCCTGTTTCCTACCGACTTGGGTGCGCCACCCGCGGGTCGGCCGGAGGCGGGTCGAGGCGGGTCATGGTGGCCGGCGCGAGCGTCACTCGTTGAGCGCCTTCTCGACAATCGCGCGGGTCTTCCTGATGAGGGCCACCATGGCCCTGGCCACGACAGCAGGATCCGTGTCGCTTGTGAAGAGTGCGCGGAGTCGCCCTCTCCCCTTCTGCCAGTCCTGATCCCACAGAAGCTTCGGCATCTCGGGGGTTGCCGTGAGCTTGGCATCGCGGACCGCCGCAGCTGCTCGCAGCACTGCCTTGTCACCCGACTCGAAGTGGAGTTCCGCCCCGAGCTCGTCACGCGTCTTCCGGTGTATGAACTCGTAGTGGAGATTGCCCGGCCAACCGCTCACCACGACGAATCGATAGGTGGGGTTCGATCCGGTCACCTTGGTGCCCGGTTCCACCATGCGCGAGTATGCTTCGACGGCCCCGGCAATCTGCGGCTGGGTCACGGCAGGTACCCCCGTGACTGCCGCGACGTTGGCCTGAACCTCATCCTGCGGCGTGACCTTGGCGGACACCCGCTGGCTTTCAGCCTGGACGCCGGTGACCTCCACGACGGTGCGGGCGACCACCTCCGTCCGTACCATCCCCGTGGGCACCAGGAAGACGTCTCCTGCGGCACCTGACGGACCGATGAACGGCGTGAGTTCGCACACCCTCAACTCGTAGCTGCCCAAGGCCTGCTGCGCGGTGACTGACGCCACGAACTCCCTCAGCCCTTCGGGCGCCTCATCGCATGCGACCACCAGGTGAATCTCCGCTGCCCGGATCTTCCTGACCACCTCCGCCGCAAGCTGAGCCGGCGCAGAGCATGTGGGCAGGTGCTTCCTGACCAGGTCGCTGAACCGGGACCCCGAGGGAAGTTCCCGATCGAACAGCTCGGTCAACTCCTGCTCGGTGTACCTCGCGATCGATGCGGCATAGTCGACCACCTGCGCCACGACGTCCCGGCCCTTCAGGCCCTGGTTGTCGGCCAGCTTCACTTCCACGACGACGACGTGCCCACTCTGGGTCAGGAACACGATGTCGGGCGCGATGACGTTGCCGAGCGGGGTCTCGACCTCCAGCTGGTGGAACGCCGCGTAGGGACCCTTCACGTGAGTCCGTAGGTCCTCGAGGCCGAGCAACTCGGGCGCCTTGCCGATCAGCCCCTCGAGGTAGTCCTCGTTCTTCCCAAGCGCACGAATCGTGGTGGGCGTCCACGCCCTGGTGAGGCCACCGCTGACGGCCAATAGTGGGACTCGCATCGTTGCTTTCTCCCCCTCTGGCTACCGAGCCGGGGAACGTGTCTTGCGGGGTGGGTGCTCCGTGGCAGAAGGCTTGCCGTGGTCGGCCAAGGTGAGGGCGCGGTCCGCGCTGGACATGGCCAGGGCCAACCTCCCGTTCTCCACGGGGCAGAGCGACACCGCGAGAGGAGCAGGTGCGCCCCAAGTGCTCATGGACACCGCGGACCCCAGGTTCTCTGACGTCGCAGAGCGTCCGTTAGGATTCCCTTGTGGTTGCTCGCGGTTAGCGCCACGCCAGGCCCTCCTAAAGGACACGCTCATGGCGCGTGTCCTTTAGGGCCATCCTTCAGCCGGTACTTGGTCCAGCGCTTCTTCCCGCTCGGGACGACCTCCCCCGCATCGATCAAGGCGTCGATCGCCCGCTTCAGCGTCCGGGCGTTGATCTCTGGCCCGATGCGCTGGTGGATCTCGGAGCTTGAGGAACCCGGGTACCGCTCGAGATCCTCCAGGATGAGCGCGCGTAGCCTGTGGGGTTGCACGCGCTTCAAGGTGGTCTTGATGTCCAGCTCGACCGCCTTGAGAAACGCGGGGGGAACGAAGTAGCGCGTGGCCCGGGTCTGTCCGGTCGGAGTGATGAGCCCGACCTCAAGCAGCCGATCGATCCACGGATGCAGGGCATCGGCGTCGGGCAGTTCCAGCCGCCTCGCGAACTCGGTAGCCGTCAGCCCCTCCGTCAGCGCGAGAACCCCCAGCGCGATCCGCTCCCGCTGGTTCAGCTGGAATCGAGCGTTCGCCTCTCGCAGAAGCCGCGCCACCTCGGGCCGCAGTACACGCCGCGGCACCGTGACGTGGACCGAGTCGGTGCCCTCCTTGATCCCCGGCACCTGGCGACCGCTCTGAAGGAGCCGGTCGTAGATGAGATCGAACCCGCTCCCCTCTCGCTCCATGAAGCCGAGGTCACTGAGGACCCGCGCGAGGCCGTCGTTCCGCCGACGGCTCTCGTGAAGGATGTTGCGCGGAGTGACCCCCAGCGGAAGCCGGCCGGGGTTCACGACCTCGAGCCGGTCAGGGTGAAGGTTCAGGTAGATGTCGCCGCGCTGGGTGTACGGGCGGTGGGCCAAGGCGTTCACGAGCACCTCGCGAAGCACCGCCTCGTCGAACGCAGGGATGGTCGTCCTCAGCAGCCCGTCCGGAACCTCATAGGTCTCCCGGAAGTCAGGCACGTCTCGCCACACCGCCTCGAGGAGCTCCATGGGCGAGAGCGTGTGGTCGTCCCAGGCGATCTTGTTCGTCTTGTTGGCGCGCTCGTCGTACTTGATGAACTGCACGACGGGCGCCGTGCCAAGCATGCTCCGCTGGCGTGCCGTCCCGACCAGCAAGACGCCCAGGTTGGTGAGGCTGGGGCCAGAGGTCAGCTGGTAGTGCGCCAGTAGCTCCTCGTTGGTCTTCTCCTTCACCGACTGCTTCACCCGGCTCGATGCACGGAGGGCGTCGCAGAGCCACCGCACCTTGGCCTCGTCGGCCTCCGCGCGGAGCGAGCCGCTAGTCTCGAGGAACTCCCACGGAGTCGCCGGACGCTCGTTGATGAGCCGCGCAATGTCGTCGCCGACGAGCGGCCTGCTCTCGTCCCCGACTCTGAGGAAGAACTTGCCGGCGCTCGTGGACGCGATCCCTGCGGCACGAAGAACATGGACTTCAACGTACTGCCCGCCGTTTTCGTGGGTCCGAAGTTCACACACCGCCGCCACGTTCGCCGAGAGCTCGCCGACCCTTTTCTTGATCCGCTCGGGCAGCCCTGGATCAATGACCTGCTTCGGGGGAGGCGCATCGTCGTCGTCCTCGATCCCGATGTAGATCCGCCCCCCGGCCGCGTTGGCGAAGGCCACGCAGTCGCCGGCAATGGCATCCCAGTTCGCCGTCCGACCGACAACTTTCCGGAGCGACTTTCGGTCGAAGTGCTCGGTCTCGTCTCCGTCAGGAAGCGCGTTGGGGCTCATGTGGGTCTCCGCGTCGATGATGAACCCACGCGCGCGGGATGCCCCACCCGCGGATTAGCCGGCGGTGGGTCCAGCCGCGTCTGGTAGGGCTTCCCGGTCCGGATAGCCTCGGCCATCGCGTCATAGACCTCAAGGATGACGCGCTTAGTCCGGTACTCTCCGTGGGCCTTCTCGTCGTTCTTCCGAACGATCGGGAAGGTTTCGAGGATGTAATCGGCGTCGTCGCGGGAGATCCCGTAGAGGTGGAAGAAGGCGGCGTCGAGTTCGGCGCGGAGGAGCAAGCGTCGCTCGGAGTCCCAGCGGAATGGCGGACCTGGGACCCCAAGGTCTTTGGCGAATGGTTCAAGATCCCACGCCGTGTACGTGAGTTCGAGGACTGAGTCAGCTATCCACTCCACCACAGGTCTGTGCTGATCCCAGGGAGCGAGAGCTACTGCGACGTCGTGCGCTGGAACCGGCAACTGGCGGAGGAGGAAGAAGCTCGCGTGCGCCCCGCTAGCTTTCAGACGGAACACGTAGTCCGTAGCCACGGCGTTGAACCAGGCGCACAGGAAGGCCGCATCCTTCGCTGCCTCTGGGAAGAGGAACTTGAGCGTATCGCCGGCGCCATGCGGTGGTGTGAAGGTCGCAACCAGGCTCCGAGAATCTGCGACAGCGCTAACCGCATCCCGAAAGCCGAGCAAATAGGCCTTCTCCCCAAGGCGTCCTCGAACCTCTTCTTCAGGCACCCAGTATCGAGGTTCCACTGCTGAGTAGGGGTCTTCGTGTTCCGCCTGCGATACTTCTCTCGTTGCCGGATGTGTCCCGAATCTGTCCGAAGCTGGTATCCCTTCAAACGTCCCTGCTCTGTGGTCGTACTGATGGCAGAGCTTGGCCTCCAACAACGGGACGTAGTGGGCACTCCCGTTGGTCCAGCCGTAGCCAGCACGCTTGAACCCCATCGTTCCCAGCTGGTCTGGTGTCCGGAACATGTGCGAGTCGTCGCCCATATGCAGCATCCGCTGCATCGGAACGCGCCAGTGCCTCGCGTCATCAGGGGAACCTTCTACGTCCAGGCAACCCACGCGAGCATAGATGCCTCGCACGATGCTTGCGTCACGCTGGGATGGGAACAGTGGGATCGTCAGAGTGTTTGGATTCATGCGGAGAACATCGTCTCTGGACAAAGTCCATACCCGCTCTGCGTCGCGCAGTTCGGCCGTGGAGCGCAACTGGGCCGCAGCCTGAATGTGCGTCTGCGGCTCCTTTGACGTGGCAAGCAAACAGAACCGCACGTTGCCCTGAACGGCAGGGAAGATCCCGGAGCGATTGTCGAAGTCCAGAATCGCTACCAGCCCAGCGGATCGAACCAGATCGGCTACGAAGTCCTGAGTTGTGTCGGTCGTGACGATGCCTGTTGGCAGGACCATGCCAGCGCGCCCGCGTGATAGCCGGCGCCCAAGTTCAGCAAACACTGCGAACGTGTTCACGTCGCCTTGGCCACACAGCGGGAAGGCTCCGCTGCGCCGCAGGAGGGCCTTCTCCCCTGACGCACCGCGCTTCGCCGCGAGGAACTCCCGCAGGAGCATGGGCTGAGACACCTCGAGTTCTGCGATTCTTCGGAGGCGCTCGGCGCCCGTAGGGGCAGCTGCGACAACTGGATCCCGTGTGGCGAACCACTCCTTCTCTTTGAGCGTGACTCGCTCCCAGGGCGGATTCCCGAGCACAACGTCGAAGCCTCCCTTCGCGTAGACCTGCGGGAAGGCCAGATGCCAGTGGAAGAAGTGGTACTGCGCCGCCAACTCCTCCACGGTCTTCACGGTGAGGGGCGGCGGCTGACCCTTCCCGCTCTGAATCTGGATCCAAAGCGAGTTCGTCGGGGCAGCCTCCACGATTGGGTTGGCCAACTTCTGCCTTCCGCCCGACGCTGACTCGATCTCCGGCTTCGGCCACACGAACGCCGCGCACCACGCATCCGCCACGAAACGTTGGTGACTGAAGGCTTTGGACGCCTGAATCTCCTCCCAGCGCGCCTCCTTGCCCACCACGCCCGCCAAGTCGGCGTCGGGGGCTGCGTCGAGCGCAGCGACGGCGTAAGCCACCTGACTCGTTTCTGCGCCCGATTCCTTCACCCAGAGCGTATCGAAGAGTGCCTGCTCACTGGAGACGGTCTTGTTGCGCTTCTTGAGCAAACTCGCCGTCTTCTTGTCGTCCCCCTCGATGGGCTCGAAGGCGGCGTCCGGGATCCCCTTCTTCATCAACTCGGGGGTGGTGCCCAACAACGCGTTGCCGCGCTGAATGTGAGAGTCCAGGAAGGATAGCGGTCGGCCCGGCTCGACGGCCTCCATCCAGAGGCTCACCCGGCAGAGTTCAACGGCCATCGGGTTCAGATCCACGCCAAAGACGCACCGGCTGACCACCTGGCGAACTGCTTGGCGGTACTGCGCCGCGGACGGCGTTCCCTTGGCTTGGTAGCGAGCGACGTGAACGGCAAGCCGCCGCGCAGCGGCCAGGAGGAAGTGACCGCTACCGCAAGCGGGATCCACGATCGAGAGCTTGAGGAGCGCCTCGGCGGGATCCTCCGGGTGGGCGGCCACCGTGGTCTGGATCACCGGGTCCAGGGCCGAGTCGAGCAGTACCTGCACCAGGCTGTCGGGCGTGTAGTAGGAGCCGGTCGTCTTCCGGGCGTTCCCCTTGGTCTCGTCCCCGGTGGCGAAGGAGAAGCCGCGGTGGTCGGGCGGGATGACGGGGACGAGCTCGAGGAGGCTCTCGTAGACGCTGCCGAGCTCCTCCGGCCCCATGTCCCGCCAGTTGACGCGGGCCAGGCCGGCATCGCCCCTGAGCCATGAGAGCCGGAAGACGGCGGCGAGCAGCGCCCGGTTCTCCAGCCGAGCGTAGTCGATGTGCGGGCACTGGTTGGCGGCGAAGAGACCGCCGAGCGCGGGCAGACCGAGGCGTGGCTCGCCCGCGGCCACGCCCCGGAGGACGATCTTTAGCCCCTCCCATAGGTCGCCGAAGCGGTCGTGGGCGCTCCGCTTCACCGCGCGGTCGCGCATACGGCGGAGGCCATAGCCCATCGCGTAGCGAGCCTTCACAGCGTCGGCCACCCCGGACGGGTGGAGCAGGTCACGCTCCTCAGCCGTGAGCAGGAAGATGAGTCGGTAGACGAATCGGAGCAGTTCCTGGAAGTAGTCGTTGGGGGACAACTTCCCGTCGTGCAGGGCGGCGCGCAGCGCTTGGTTGTCGGGGTTGACGAGGAAGCCCTTGCCGAGCGCGACGAGAGCCGCCTCCACACCGTCGCGCAGGAACTCCCGTGCGCGGGTGCCCTCCTCGCGGCCGGCCGCGCGCCAGGCCTCCAGATGGCAGGCAGAGACGAGCTGGCCTGGTGCTCCGAAGCGAGTCTCGTGGGCCAGGAGCCAGAGGGCTGCGAAGTCCGAGTACCGCTCCTCGCGGAAGATGCGGTCGAGGTCGGCCTCGACCCACGCGGGCCGGGTGAGCGAGGCGTTGTCGCGGCAGAGCCGGAGCGTGAGGCCGTCGGAGACGACCGCCCAGAGGGCGTCCTCCTCGGCGTTGACGTACTCCTGCGCCAGGCCGAAGGCGCTTCGTCGGCGTCCCGCGTCACCCAGTTCCGGCGAGAGCTCGTCGAGGGCGGTCCTGGCCTCCCCTGCGGCCGGAGGGCGCGGCGCCACGACCACGACCGGCACGCGCCCCTCCAGCGCGATCCAGGTGAGCGGATAGGTGCGCTCGCCCACGGTGGCGGGCGCTTGGGCGGCGAGGGAGCCGAAGCCGAAGCAGTCCTTCAGGACTGAAGTCACGAACTGCTCGGCGACCTGCTTCGTGGCGCTCCCGGCTGCCCAGGCGCGGGCGAAGTCGGCCCAGTGGGCCTGGGCGATGCGCCAGTACCGGCCGATCTCGTCCCGTAGGTTGAGCCCCTTGGGGATCCGGTAGTCGGCCTCGGTCTGGTGGCCAGCGTCGAGCTGGGCCACCCGGGCGAGCCACTCCGGGGAGATGAGGCCACCCTCGATGGAGAGGGCATCGAAGGCAAGCTGGGCCTCGCGCTGGCGGACCTTGCGGCGCGCGGCCATGGTCAGCGCTCCTCCGGCAGCAGGACGAAAAGGCCGATGACGTCGGCCGGGAGGAGGGCCTTCACCGTCCAGGAGCCGCGCGCGTCGGAGGCCAGGCGGACGCGGCGGTGATCCTCGAGCAGCACCTGGGCGCGGCGCTTCGCGAAGGCCTCCAGGTCACCGGCGCGGGCGTCGAGCAGCGCCAGAGCCTCGTCGATCTTTCGGGCCGCGACTGCCTTCTTGGCGTCGTCTGCCGCGGATGGCTGGAGGAGCGCGAGGGCGTCGATCCCCTCCACGATCCGGGGCGACACCGCTCCCGCCCATCCGATTGCGGCGGCCTCCTCAACCAAGATCGTCGCCTGCGCGGCGCCACGGCCGGAGGCGAGCTGGTGGCGGAGGCGCAGGAGGGCCACGGTGGTCTGCTCGGTCACGCCGGCGCTGATCCAGCAGCCAACGCGCCCGAGCACGCCGGGGTCCGACTGGTCGTCCAGCGGCGCCATGCCCGCCGCGGCGAGCGTCCGCTCGAGGAGCGTCTCCGCGAGGATGGAGACGAGTGGGTGGCTCCGCGTCACCGGCCGGCAGCGGGCCGCCGGCGGGTAGACGAAGTCGAGTTGCGGGGTGCCGGAGAGCCCCTCGGCCTCGAGCCGCTCGCGAAGGTCCTCGGGGAGGCCGTCCAGGGGCGCCCGGAAGCCGCGCTTGCCGGCCGGCTGCAGGCCGGAGTTGAACCGCGCGAGGGCCCTGTCGGAGAAGCGCTGCACGTCCCGGGCGTCCCCGAGCGCTGCCCGCGTCCGCTCCCACTCGGGAAGGACGTCGGCAGGCTTCAGGCGCCGCTGGGCGAAGATGGTCTTGTTGGCCTTGGCCCGCACGGCAGCGTCGGTCCAGCTCTGGTCGATGACCCTGGCCTCGGGCGTGGCGCCAAAGTCGAGGACGCGTTGCTTGGCGTCCTTCTTGTGGCGAAGGAGAACCGCCTTCATGAGCGCCTGGGTCAAGGTGTGCCCCTCGTCAGGCATCGGCACCGGCACGCCTAGCTCTTCGCGGATCTTGGCCGCCTTGCGGAGGATGACTTCCAGCACGGCGCCGTCCACCGGGTTGTTGGCGCCGTAGATGAGCGTGGCGCGGACGACCTTGGACCTCTGAAGGAAACGGTCCACGCGACCTTCCCGCTGCTCATGGCGGGTCGGGTTCCAGGAGAGGTCGTAGTGGACCACAGCGTCGAGGTGCTCCTGGAGGTTGACACCCTCGGAGAGGCAATCCGTCGCGACGAGGACGCGGCGATCGGCCTCGCCAAGCAACTCGACCTTCTCCGTCCGTTCGTCTGCCGTGAGCTCGCCGGTGACGACGCCGACGGCGACTCCCTTGAGCCTCCCGGCCAGGTGGCGGCCGAGGTAGTGAGCCGTGGCGATGTAGCGGCAGAAGACCACCGGGTTGAAGCCGTCGGCGATGAGCTGCTCGAGGTGCGCGGTGAGGAGCTTCAGCTTCGGGTCGCCGGACTGGCCCGAGAGTGCTTCGGCCTGCTCGATGAGGCCCGCCAGGACGCCATCCTCTCCGGCGGCGGACGGCTCGACGTCGTCCTCGGTGAGGGCGTCGGCGCCGCCGTCGAAGAGCCGATCCTTGAGCGCCTCTTCCTCCTCGACTCCGTCATCCAGGCCGGCGCGGGTTCGGAGCGCCTGGGCTGCGGCTGCCGGGCTTGATGCCACGCAGCGCATGAGAGCCAGGGTGCCCCAAAAATTGAGCCGCTGGCGCCGCTCGTCGCCTCCGGCCGCCTCGACCACCCCGGCGCAGTAGTCGAGCACCCCCTCGAAGAACCGCTCCCATGGGCCCGTGAGCTGGTAGGTCAGCTCCTTCAACTCGCGCTTCGGGAAGATGCTGCCGTCCTTCCACTCGTCGATGTCCGGGCGGCGGCGCTGGACGAAGTGGTGGGAGAGCTGGTCGCGCAGGTCCCTCTGCTCGTCCCCCTGTGCCGTGGCGAGAGCCTCGAACTTCGGGGCGAGCAGGCCGAGCAGCTTGTAGAACGCCTCCTCGTTGCCGCTGTGGGGCGTCGCGGTCAGCATGACGAGGCCGCGCTTCGGCGAGGCGGCGAGCCCCTTCAAGAGCTCATAGCGCAGGTGGCGAGTCGCCCCGGTGGGGGAGCATGTGTGCGCCTCGTCCACGATGACGAGGTCGGGGCAGGCCCGCAGGAAGTCGTCCCGACGGCGCGGGTTCTTGATGTAGTCGAGGCTGACCACCGTGAACGGGTGGGCGTGGAAGATGGAGTCGCCGATGGGGATGGTCCGCTCGAGGCGACTGGCGCTGGCGGCCGTGACGGCCACGGCGCGCAGGTTGAAGCGGTGCTCCAGCTCGGTGAGCCACTGGTCCACGAGGTGCGGCGGGCAGAGCACGGTGAAGCGGTCGGCCTCGCCACGGTCGAGCAGCTCCCGGGCGATGAGCGCCGCCTCGATGGTCTTGCCGATGCCGACGTCGTCGGCGATGAGCAGCCGCACCGGGTCCTGCTTGAGCGCCATGAGCAGCGGCACGAGCTGGTAGGCCCGCGGCTCGACGGCCACCTGGCCGATGCTCCGGAACGGGCCAGCGCCGCGCCTGAGCGACAGGAGCAGGGCGTCTCGCAGGAGGAGCGCGGCGTCCTGGCCGCCGCGCTGCCCAGCGGTGGGCGCCGGGAAGGTGGCGTCGGTGACCGGTTCGGTTTCGAGGGGGACGTGGATGAGCGCGACGTCCTCCTCCGACCCGGAGACTGGACGGACCTTGAGGTTCTCCTCGTCGCTCCCGACGAGCACGATCCACTCGCGACCCCGAGCTCGGATGAGCGTGCCGGGGGAGAACTGAGCGTTGGGCATGGTCAGTTGGCGAGCGCTTGCGCGAGCGCCTCGAAGGTCTGGGGCCAGGTGGCGGGATCGCCGAAGCGGTGGAGCTGGTAGCCCTTGTCGGCGAGGCGGCCGGCGACGGCGGGATCGGTCGGCTCGACGATGGCGGCCACGAAGAGGTCGCGCCAGACGACGTGGCCGTGCTCCATTGCTCCTCCCGGGTCGGGCCGGGGAAGGCCGCGGGCCTCGGCCTCGGCAAGCCAGCGCTGGAGGAGCGGCGCAGCGGCGGCTTGGGCGATGGGTTGGCTAGCAGGACGTGGCGCAGGGGTGGCCGGCGGCGGAGTGTCCTCCTCCATGAGGCCACTCGTGAAGGCGCGGGCCAGGCGAAGCAAGATCTCCTTCACCTTGGGATCCCGTCGGTCCAGCTCCTCGTGGTCGGGCTGGTTGAAGTAGGACATGAGGCAGCGGTAGCAGGCCGCGACGCAGATGTTCCCGGCCTGATCGGCGAGCGCCGCCGGAACCGCCGGCAGCTCCTTACCCACGTCGAAGTGCATGATGTCCAGGGCCTCGCGGGCGATTTCCTGGATGATGGCGGTATCGGAGACGAGCCGCGTGAGCACGCCGGCGCCCCCCTCGGTGGCCTCGTACAGGAGGAAGCCGTTCCGGTCGTCGCGGGTTGGCATCGGCTCGGCCAGGATCTCCCCCTCCTCGAGCTGGAACACGGCCTCGATGCCCCGCAGGAGCGCGTGCTGGAGGGTGACGAGCGTCACCTCGTCCAGTTCCGGCTCGGCCGGCTGGACGAGCAGCGCGTTCTTGCGGTCTTCCACGCTGGGGACGATCCACTGGCGCGCCGTCTTGGTCGGGTCGGCGATCTCCTCGTCCTCGTCCTCGTTCTTGGCCCAGTAGCCGGAGACCGGGTCGATCCGGAAGCCGAGCTGCTTCTTGTTGGCGCGCCGCCGCAGCCCCTTGTTGATGCGCGTGATTGTGGCGCTCGGGCCGTAGCCGAGCCGCAGGATCTCGCCGTCGGGATCGGCGGCCACGCCCTTGCGGACGTCCACGCTTCCCTCTCGCTCCGCCCACTGGAAGGTCGTCTGCAACTCGAAGCCCTGGCGCTGCCGCTCCTCGTCGTTGGCGGTGATGCGCTCGGCCTGCTGCGTGGCAACATTCTCGATGCGGAAGACGTGGTTGACGAGCTCGGCGTTGCCCAGCGAGGCGCCGCACCCGTGGCAAGTCGACCTCTCGGGCGTGAAGTGGCCGGCGCCGCAGCTCTTGCAGATGCGGACCGACTTGGTGGGCAACTCGGCGTTGGGCGTGGTGGCGTCGAGACCCGAGAGCGAAAGGAGGGCCCGCACGACGCGGTAGGCGCGCCCCTCGTGGTAGACGAGGCTGCGCGGGCCAAACTCTGAGAGGGCGAGGAAGCGCGGCCGCTGAAGGAAGGTCTGCTTCCCGCCGCTGCCATCGGTGGAGGCCGGCACGTAGGCCATGAGCGGCAGGCGCGGGAAGTTGTAGCCGGGGAGGAAGCCCTCGGTGGCGAGGTAGCGGTACGTGTAGAAGTCGCTGGATAGGTTGTTCGTCCCCTGCTTCAATAGATTCATCTGGTCGAGCCCCTGGAGGTAGCGGCTCTTCGCGGCCTTCTTTTCCTCGGGGCGCGCCGTGTGGCTGATGTTGATGGCGTTGGCGGCGGCCATCTGTGTCTCCGCCGCCAGGAGCAGGTCGCGCCAGCGGGCGAAAGCGGCCTCGAAGCGCGCCAGCCCTTCGGTGGCAACCTTGTCGGCGAACCGCTCCTTGCCCGAGTACCAGGGGGCGCGCTTCTCGGTCAGCTCTTCGTCGAGCATGTCGAGGACCCGCCGGATCCGCTGCACGGCGTCATTGGTGACCCCCGGCTTCGCCATCTGCTCCCGGAGTTCGGGGCGGACGGGCCGTTTGAGATCGTCGAGGACGAGAAGCCTGGAGATGGCTGGGTCGAGCGGTACTCGGGTGCAGGCGAGCCAGACGGCCTGGAGGTGGCTCTCGACCAGTTCCTGATTGGCGAGGTCGAGGAGCGGCGGGCGCACTTCCCCGTGGACCATCTGCTTGGGATCGCGGAAGAAGTATTGGTCGTGGGGACTGAGCGCGGCGCAGTAGGTGAGCACCAGCGCGGCCTGGCCGCTCCGGCCGGCGCGGCCGCTTCGCTGGGCGTAGTTCGCCGGCGTGGGTGGGATGTTGCGAAGGTAAACCGCGTTGAGCGCCGAGATGTCGACGCCCAGCTCCATGGTTGGAGAGCAGAAGAGGGCCGGCAGGAAGCGCGCCACTTCGCCGATCTCCCGGAGCTTCTCCTTGTTGGCCTCGAGCTCCTCGCGTTCCTTTGGACCGTAGCGGAAACGCTGCTCGCGCACTTCGCGCTTCTCGCTCTCCACCTGAGCGGTGTGCTCTCGCGCCTCGAAGCCGAAGAGCGGGTGGCCGGGGAGCGCCAGGAGGTCGGCGAGGCCAGCGTAGAGAGCGCGGAAGAAGGTGTTGGCCGGCCTCCGTAGCTTCGCCTCCTCCTCCTCCGTCGAGCGCCGGAAGACGATGGCGTCGTCCACGAGTCGCCAGCCGAGCTGGTCGTCGAAGGACGTGACGTCCTGCGTGACGATCCCGATCTCCTTGGCGGCCACGAGGAGCGCCGTGACCAGCGTCTCGAAGTCTTTGGTCTTGAGCGCGCGAACCGCGCCGTCGCCACTCCAGACCTTGCTGTCGCGGAGGGTCTTGCCGAGCGCCGATCGGGCGCCGCCCCGGGCGATGAGGTCTTCGTCACGCAGCGAGATCCGGCCGCGGGCCGGCGGCGTGACGAAGAGCCAACGGGCCCGGCGCGGCTGCTCCCCCTGGGCGAAGCCCCAGGGAGCCCGGAGGCGAGAGTGCGCGCGAGATATGAGCTGCTCGATGGCGCTCTGCTCAAGAACCTGGCTGCGGATCGCCATGAGCTTTCGCAGGTGGTCGAAAAGCTCCTTATAGACGGCCCGGCGGACCTCGGGCTTGGCGTACTTGATGGCGTCGGGCGCGCCGGCGAAGAGCGACTCGTCGTTCACGAGCTCCTCGACGCCTCGGTAGTCCACGGAGAGGAGCCCGAGCTCCTCGAGGTTGGGATTGGTGTATCGCCAGCCCCGGCGCTGGTCGAACCAGACACGGTAGGCAAGGACGTCGCGGAGGGTCTTCTCGGCGTCCTCGAGGTTGATGCCGCGGAGCGTCGGCTCGAGGAGCCACTCCGCCCGGATCTCCGGCGAGCGGGTGTCGAAGCCGAGCGCCTTCTGCTGCGCCAACCCGAGTTGCTCGGCCCGAAGGCCCGCGGGGCCGGCCAGGTCCAGCGCCCTGAGGAAGCCGGCCCGCAGGAGGCTGACGAATAGGAAGTCGTTGAAGTGGCCGGACTGGAGGGCGGCGTCCTGTCGGTTGTCGGTGAAGCCGAGGAGCTTACGGCTGAAGGGCTCGAGGCCCGACTTGCCACCGTGCATCCAGCGCAGGGCGCTGGCGGTGAGCACGGTGGTCGCCGAGCTTCGTCCCTCCGCGGAGAGCGAGGCGAGCCGGTTGCGGTCGCGCGCCGCCGAGCTCTGCGTGTCGCCGCAGCGGAGGCAGAAACGGAACTTCCCGGGGAGGAACCAAGCCTTGAGACCCGAGCCAGCCCTGCCGTCGGGCTCCACCAGGTACTCGCGGGCACGATGCCCGCGGAAGTTCCGCTTGAGCCGGAGGTTGCCCCGGGGATCGGGCTCCAGCCAGGCCTCCGGGTAGTCGTCGTCCTCGTCGGCGAACTCGAAGGCGTCGTCGGTCGGATGGAGCGTGACGAAGCCGAACTCCACGGGGTCGTCGGGCGCCTCTTCCGATGTGGCTGGCGCGGGCGTGGTGGCGGCACCGTCGTCTGGATCGCGCTTGATCGGGGCGTCGTCGATGTCCCGGGCGTGGAAGCGGCGCCCGCCCGCCTCGGACTCGAGCCTCACCGGGTGGTACTCCTGGCCGCAGACGCGGCAGAAGTGGACGGGGTACAGCCGCTTCTTCTCATCGCCGGGCTTGAAGACCTGGCCGTCTACCGTGACGAAGCGCTGGCCAGGCCGCTCCAGGGTGGAGTAGGCATAGCCGGCCCCGGAGATGAACTGGTGGAGCTTGAAGGCGAAGAAGCTCCGCTCGCTGGCCCCGGGGGCCTTGGTGCGTGCGACCTCCGGGAGGCTGCTCACGAGTAACAACTGGCGCAGGACCTCACGGCAGGCCTTCTCGTCGCGGCCGCTCTCCTCCGAGAGGAGCGCCACCGCCTCCGAGACCGTCCGGGGGCGGGCCCTCTGCCAGCGCTGGTCCGCCTCCACCCACTCGATGCCGAGGCGCGTCTCCACCCAGACGGCGAGTGGGTTCTTGCGCAGCGCGGCGTCGGAGACGTTTGATGGGATACCCGCATCGACTGCGGCGCCGAGGCCGGCCTTGACCTGGGCCTCCGTGAGGCCCGCGGTGTTCCGGTCGAGCGTCTCGCCGATGACATTGGCTGCGGTGATGGTCGCGGCGAAGAGCTTGGAAGCCACTTCCGCAACCGCCTGGTTGCGGTCCTCCGAGGTTCCGCCGCTCGCCATGGTCGCCGAGGTGCCGACGCATTGGAGCTTCTCCGGCGCGAGCTGCTCGCGGACCCGGCGGACCAGCAGCGCCACGTCGGCGCCCTGCCGACCGCGGTAGGTGTGTAGCTCATCGAGCACCAGGAACTGCAACCCGCGGCAGTTGCCGATGACCTTCTGGTCGAGCGCGTCCTGCCGGGTCATCAGGAGCTCGAGCATCACGAAGTTGGTGAGGAGGATGTCGGGCGGATCGTCGGCGACGGCCTTGCGCCGGTCGTTGTCATCCTGCCCGGTGTAGCGCGCGAAGGTGACAGGGGCGGGCCCGTCGACGTTGGACAGGTACTTCTTCAGCTCCTCCTGCTGGCTGTTGGCCAACGCGTTCATCGGGTAGATGACGATCGCGCGCGTCCGCTTGGCGCCGTCCCGCTTCTTGGCGCGCAGCACCGCGTCGACGATGGGGATGAAGAAGGCGAGCGACTTGCCTGAGCCCGTGCCGGTGGTGACGACGTAGCTCTCGCCGTCGCGGGCGAGCGCGATGGCCTCCTGCTGGTGACGGTAGAGGGAGAGCGGCTCGCCGCGCGGGTTGGCGGCAGACTGGTCGGCCCGGAAGATCTCGGCGCAGCCCGGATCGAGGAGACCGTCGTCCACCTGCTTCTGGATGGTTGTGACGCTCCGGTACCTCGGGTTGATCTGGAGGAGCGGTTCGGGCCAGTACCGTTTGTCCGCGTAGATCGCGTCGATCTGCTTCCGGAGGTCCTCCGCGAAGATGGTAGTGAACGAGGTCGCGAATTGCTCGTACTCGCGAACGACGGTGTCACGGAGTGAGAAAACGTCCATTGCCTGGAGTCCCTTTGCCCTGGCCGGGCGGGTTCCATAGTGAAATCCGAATACTGCATGCTATCGCAGGGGACGGACCTGCGGTGGCAGTTCCGGACTGTCCGTCGAATGCGGGACGTCAGGTTGATCAAATCAGGGCGTCTCCACTCGAGCCCCTACGAAGCCTGCCAGCCCGCCACATCCGCCTTCACCGGCTGCCGTCCTCCCATCGGTCCCCGCCTGGACCTCGACAGCCTCAGCGCCCCCCTTCTCCGGTTCGTACCCCCGTTTCGCGTTCGTCGATCGCCGTCCTCCCGTCTGCCATTCCGACTCGTTCAACTACGATTTCTGTTTTTTCTCCTACCCCCTGAACCTTCTTCCCCTACCCCTCTCCCGCCCTGTCCAGGGTCTCCCGGCCTTCCCCGAAACCTTGCCCCGGCCCCGCCACCCACCACATTCTCATTTCCTTAGGTGACAGCTGCCCGACCCCTCTCCCCAGTGGTTGGGGGAGAGGGGTCGGGCGGATGGCACCCCGTTCGTCGGTGTGCACGCCAGGTGAAGGGTGGCGGGGCCGGGGCACGAGTTTCACGGGGTTACGAGCGCAGCCCTGCCTTCAATC
>CAIQRS010000047.1 GCA_903874275.1 uncultured Anaeromyxobacter sp. | reverse complement strand
GTGGCCACCACGTTGCACCCGCAGAACCGGCACATCTCCCGGCAGAACGGCAGGTGGACGTAGATGGAGAGCGGCCCCTTCACCGCGTCGGCGCGGGCCAGGTGCTCGGCGAACTGGGCGGGGCCGAGCGCGTCGGTCCACTCCGGCGCGGTCGGGTAGCTGGTGTAGCGCGGTCCGGGGCGGTCGTACTTCTGGATCAGCTCGGGAGGGGGGATGGAGGTCACGGCTCACCCACGGGGAACGGGGAAGGCGTGGACCGCGTCGACGACCGCCTTGACGTTCTCCGGCGGCGTGGGCGGGGTGATGCCGTGCCCGAGGTTGAAGATGAAACCGGGGGCGCGGCTCCCCTCTTCCAGCAGCGAGCGGGTGCGCTCGAGGAGGAGCTTCTGCGGCCCGAGCAGCAGGATCGAGTCCAGGTTCCCCTGGATGGCGAGACCGGGCGCCTGGGCCCGGGCCTCGGAGATGGGGATGCGCCAGTCCACCGAGAGCACGTCGTAGCCCAGCTTCGACATCGGGCCGACGTGGGTGCTCGTGGTGGTGGAGAAGAGGATCGAGGGCACGCCCAGCGGCCGCACCGCCTCGGCGATGCGGGCCAGGTACGGGAAGACGTAGGCCTCGAGGTCCTCGCGCCCCAGCTCGCCCAGCCAGCTCTCGAAGATCTGCACGGCCTGCGCGCCGGCCTCGACCTGGGCCTGCAGCTGGACGATGGCGGCGCGGGTGAGCTTCTCGAAGAGGGCGTGGGCGGCGGGGGGATCGGTGTAGAGCAGCGTCTTCAGGCGGGTGAAGCCCTGGCTGCCCCCCTCGACGGCGTAGCTCGCCACGGTGAACGGGCCACCCACGAAGCCGATGAGCGGCACCCGGCCGGCCAGCGTCCGCTGGATGGCCTTGATGCCCGCGGCGACGTAGGGGAGGTCGCGGGCCGGGTCGGGGATCTTCAGCGCGTCCACGCCGGCGCGGTCGCGCACCGGGTTGGCGATCTTCGGGCCTCCGTCCCCCTTGCCCTTCTCCCCCTTCTCGAAGGTGAGGTCGAGCCCCATGGCGGGCAGGTGGATGAGGATGTCGGAGAAGAGGATGGCCGCGTCGAAGCCGAACTCGTCGATGGGCGAGGCCGTCACCTGGGCGATGAGCTCGGGGGAATGGCAGAGCTCGAGGAACCCGACCTTCTGGCGGACGGCGCGGTAGCTGGGCTGGTAGCGGCCTGCCTGGCGCATCATCCAGACCGGGATGCGGTCCACGGGCAGCCTTCGGCAGGCGCGCAGGAAGCGGGACGAGGGCTCGTTCGTGGTCGGGCTCATCGGCCGGGGTTCATAACATGACCCCCCGGAGGGGGCCAGCAAGCGGGAAACCCTGGAGGCGCTATCCGGAAAGGGCGGCCCGGACGGACGGGGCGGCGACCCCGGCGACCCGGACGGTCTTGCGCCGCCCGGTGTCCCCCCGCTCGATGGACACGTCGGAGCGGCGCGCGGAGAGCGCGTCGGCCAGGAACTCCACCAGCGCGGCGTTGGCCTCCCCGTCCACCGGGGGTGCGGCCAGCTGCACCTTGAGCCGGCCGTCGTGCACGCCGACGACGCGGGTGCGGGAGGCCCTGGGCTGGACCAGGACTTCCAGGATGACCCCGCCCGGCGCCTCGCGCAGCCAGGGCATCAGAGGATCCCGACGAGCGCGATCTTCGCCTTGTCGGCGCGGCGGACCATCTCGTCCAGGTCCATCACCAGCGTCGTGCCGGCCTCGACGGCGAGCACCTGGCAGCCCGCCTCCCTCATCGAGTCGATGGTGTCGGGCCCCACCGCGGGCAGGTCGAAGCGCCGGTCCTGCTGCGGCTTCAACGCCTTCACCACCACCGCCCCCTCCCTGGCGAGCTCCCCGCCGCGCCGGATGCAGGCGTCGGTGCCCTCCAGGACCTCGACGGCCACGGCGGTGAGGTCCTTCACGACCACCGTCTGCCCCAGGTCGAGCCTCCCCACGGCCCGGGCCAGCTCGAGCCCGTAGCGGGCGTCGGCCCACTGCTCCTCGGTGGGCTGCCGCTTCCCCAGGACGCCCTCTCGGGCCAGGCGGTCCTGAAGGAAGCGGGTCGGGTCGGTCACCGGCAGTCCGCGCTCCTCGGCGGCGCTGGCGATGGCCCGGAGCACGTTGTCGTCGCTCTTCACCGCCACCCGCGCCACGATCTGCAGCCCCAGCCCGTCGAGCCAGGCGTCGCGGAAGAAGCGGGCCTTGGCGATGGAGCCGAGCATGACCACCTCGGTGCAGCCCCCGGCCTTGAACGCCTCGAGCACCTTCCCGAACTGGCCGAGCTTCACCCAGGTGCAGGCGTCCACCAGCTTCTCGAGCGCCGGGTCGGTCTGGTTCACGTGGGCCGCGGCCACCACCCGGTGGCCCGCGCGGCGCGCGCTCTCGGCGAAGAGGATGGGGAAGCGTCCGCCGCCGGCGATGAGGCCGATGGTGGCCATCACTACCTCATGATCCCCCGCTGGGAGCCCTCGATGAATTTCACCCAGTGTGCAATCTCGGGGTGCTGTCCCAGCTCGGATCGGACCTGGGCCAGGGCCTCCTGGAGCGGCAGCTTGGCCCTGTAGACGATCCGGTAGGCCTCCTTCACCCGGGTGATCTGCTCCTCGGTGAAGCCGGCCCGCTGCAGCCCGACCGTGTTGATTCCCATGATCTCGCCGCGCTGGCCCGAGGCCATGAGGTAGGGGGCCACGTCCATGTTCACGCCGGTCAGGCCGCCCACGTAGGCCAGCCTCCCGATGCGGGAGAACTGCTGCACCGCCGAGAGCCCCCCGAAGATGACCCCGTCCTCGGCCTCGACGTGTCCGGCCAGCGCGCAGAAGGTGGCCACGATGCAGCGGTCGCCGAGCTGGACGTCGTGGGCCACGTGGGCCGAGGCCATGATCAGGCACTGGTTGGCGAGTCGGGTCACCCCGCCGCCCCCCACCGTGCCGGTGTGGACCGAGGCGAACTCGCGGACCAGGTTCCCGTCCCCCATCTCCAGGCGGGTGTCCTCGCCGCGGTACTTGAGGTCCTGCGGCGGCGCGCCCACCACGGCGTGGGCGAAGATGCGGTTGCCCTTGCCCAGCGTGGTGTTCCCGTCCACGAGGGCGTGGGCTCCGACCGTGTTTCCCGGACCCATGCGGACCTTGGGGCCGATGACCGCGTAGGGGCCGATCTCGCAGCTCGGGTCGATCTCCGCGCCGGACCCGATGACGGCCGTGGGATGGATGGCCACGGTCAGCCTTCCTTCTTCCGATCGACCAGCATGGCCATGAACTCGGCCTCGGCGACGGTCTCCCCGTCCACCACGGCCCGGCCCTTCTGCTTCCAGATGGCGCCCTTGCGCTTCACCACCTCGACGTGCAGCTCGATCCGGTCGCCCGGGACCACCGGCTTGCGGAACCGGGCGTTGTCGATGCCCATGAGGTAGGTGACCTTGTCGCCCGGCTCCTCGATCATCGAGCCGTAGGCGAGCAGGGCCGATGCTTGCGCCAGCGCCTCCAGGATGAGCACGCCCGGCATGACCGGGTGGCCGGGGAAGTGGCCGGCGAAGAAGGGCTCGTTCACGGTGACGCACTTCACCGCCACCAGCGTCTTCATGGGCTCCATGGAGAGCACCCGGTCCACCAGCAGGAACGGGTAGCGGTGCGGGAGGATGGACTCGATGGCGTTGACGTCCATCAGGGGTGCGGGCTTGTCGCTCATGCTTCCTCCTGGAGCTTCTTCAGCTGTTTTTCCAGCTCGCGGACGCGCTTCCACAGCTCGGGCAGCTTGCGGGTGGCCCCCTGCTCCCGCAGCCAATCCCGGTGGGGCACGGCCGGGTAGCCGGAGTAGATCTCCCCGGCGGGCACGTCGTTGTGGACCCCCGCCTTGGCCCCGAACCTGGCCCCGTCGCCGATGTCGAGGTGGCCGACGATGCCGACCTGCCCGGCCATGGCCACGCCCATTCCCACCTTGGTGGAGCCGGAGATGCCGGTCTGGGCTGCGATGAGCGAGAGCGGCCCGATCTCCACGTTGTGGGCCAGCTGCACCAGGTTGTCGATCTTGGCTCCGCGGCGGACGACGGTCTTCCCCAGGGTTGCCCGGTCCACCGTGCAGTTGGCCCCCAGCTCGACGTCGTCCTCCAGCTCGGCGATGCCCGACTGCGGCACCTTGAAGTGGCGGGGGCCGGAACCGACGCCCTCCATGTCGAAGGCGAAACCGAAGCCGTCGCCGCCCAGCACCGCGCCGGGCTGCAGCGTGCAGCGGTTCCCCACCACGCAGCGCTCGCGCACCACGACGTTCGGGAAGAGGATGCAATCGTCGCCGATGCGCGCCCCGTCGCCCACCACCACCCCCGGGAAGAGGATGGTGCGGGCGCCGACGGTGGCGCCCCTCCCGACGAAGGCCAGGTCCTGGATCTCCGCGCTCGGGTCGATCAGCGCGCCCTCGGAGACCACCGCCCGCGGCGAGATCCCCGGGACCGGCTCGCGGGGCGGGTGGAAGAGGGTGGAGACCTTGGCGAAGGCCAGGTAGGCGTTGGCCGCCCGGAGCAGCGTGCGCCCCGCGGCAGCCTCCTCGTTCTCCCCCACGATCACCACGCCGGCGCGGCTGGCCGCGAAGGCCGCCGCGTACTTGCGGTTCGCGAAGAAGGAGACGTCGGCCGGCCCGGCCTCCTCGAGCGGCATGACCCGCTCGATGCGCAGGGACCCGTCCCCCTCGACGCGGCCGCCGACCCGTTCCGCCAGCTCGGCGAGGCTGAAGTGCACGGGACCTCCTACTTCGCGGCGGGAGCTGCCGGCGCGGCCTTCTTGGCGTCCGCCTTCTTGGCCGGGGTGCCCGTCTTGCCGTACTTGGCGTTGTACTCCTTGACCAGCTCGGCCGTCATGTTGCCCTCGGGCGGAGCCACCATCAGGCCGGCGTTCTGCTGCTCGAAGACGAAGGTGTAGCCGTGCTTCACGGCGATGCCCTTGATGACCGCCTCCATCTTGTCGAAGATGACCTTCATCATCTCGCGCTCGCGCTCCTGCAGGTCCTTCTGCATCTGCACGTAGAGCTGCTGCATCTCGTTGACCTTGCGCTCGAACTCCATGGCCTTCTCGCGCTTGGCGTCGTCGGACATGACCACCATCTGCTTGTCGAGGTCGTCCTTCATCCGCTTGAGCTCGTTCTGCTTGTCGTCGAGCACCTTCTGCTTCTGGTCGAACTCCTTCTTGAGGACGTCGCGGGCGGCCTTGCCCTCCTCCACCTCGGTGACCGCCTGCTGGAGGTTGACGTAGCCGATCTTGGCCTCGGCGGCCCGGGCGGCCTGGGGAACGGCGATCGCCAGCGTGAGGGCGGCGAGAACGGGGATGGTGCGCATGGACTCTCCTCTTGTTTCGGTCAGAAGAAGCTGCCGATGGTGAACTGGAAGTCGACGGGGGCGTCGATGAAGACGCCGGTGATGGGGTCGCGACGGCGGTTCAGGGGGAAGCCCCACTCGAAGCGGAGCGGGCCGATGGGGCTGAACCACCGAAAGCCGAAGCCCCAGGCCTTGTAGAGCGAGAACGACACGTCGGGATCGAGGTAGACGCCCGGCGCCCAGGCGTTGCCCATGTCGAAGAAGACCAGCGCCCGGATGCCCATCTTCTCGATGATGGGGTACTCGAGCTCGAAGTTCATGACCAGCTGCTTGTTGCCGCCCACCTGGAGCAGCCGGATCTGGGAGTCGGGGTTGGGGGTCGCGCCCACCGCCGCCAACGGCGTGATCGAGTAGAGCCGGTAGCCGCGGACGGTGTTCACGCCGCCGACGTAGTAGAGCTCCGACACCGGGACCGGGTTGGTCTCGCTCCAGCCCCGGATCACGCCGGCCAGGATCCGGAAGCGGCCGGTCAGCCCCTGCCAGATCTCCTGGTAGAAGCGGAACTCGAGCGTCTCCCGGTAGAACAGGTTCACCTGGTCGCCGAAGAGGAAGTTGGGCGCCAGGAAGGGCGGGGCCAGGTCGATGGAGGCCGAGAGGTAGAAGCCCCGGGTGGGGAAGAGCCGGTTGTCGCGGCGGTCCCAGGCCACCGCCAGGCGTGCCGCGCTGGTGACCCCGGAGCGGTAGCGGTTGAAGAGCAGGAGGTCCTGGACCGCCGCGGTGACCCGGACCCGCTCCAGGGTGTAGGTCAGGAAGATGCGCAGGTCCTCCAGCTTGGAGAGCCCGGGCAGGAACCAGGACAGCCCGGCCAGCTCGTAGCCCCAGGTGAGCGACCCTCCGATCGCACCACGCGTGAACGTGGAGTAGAGGTTCTCGTTGGCGTAGAGGTCGAAGGCGAAGGTCCACTTGGTGTCGAGGAAGTAGGGCTCGACGAACTGGATCTGGCCGAGCTGCCGGAGCGACGACCACTGAACTTGAAGGGAGAGGGTCTGGCCCCAGCCGAAGAAGTTGTTCTGGCTGATCTGGGCGGTGAGGATGAAGTTCTCGTAGGAGGAGAAGCCGGCGCCGACCTGGAAGGTGCCGGTGGCCTTCTCCTTCACCTCCACCACCGCCACGATGCGGTCGTCGGAGCTCCCCTTCTTGGTGGAGATCTCGACGGTCTCGAAGTAGCCGAGCGCGGTGATGCGCTGCTTGGAGATCTTGATGGCGCTGGCGCCGTAGAGGTCCCCCTCGAAGATGCGCAGCTCGCGGCGGATCACCTTGTCGCGCGTCTTGGCGTTGCCCTGGATCTCGATGCGCTCGAAGAGGACCTTGCGGCCGGGCTGGACGTCGAAGGTGAGCCCCAGCGTGCGCGCCTTGGGATCGAGCTTGGTGATGGGGTTGACGTTGACGTAGGCGTAGCCCATGTCCTTGTAGAAGTCGGCCACCGCGAAGAGGTCGTGGCCGACCTTGGAGCGCACGAAGAGCGTGCCCTCGGTGGACTGGAGGAGCTGGGGCAGGAAGGGGCGCATGCCGAGCAGCTCGCCCGAGAAGTCGAGCTTGCCCACGGTGTACTGCTCCCCCTCCTCGATGGGGATGCTCAGGAAGAGCATGGTGCGGTCGGGGCTGAGCGCGATGGTGGGCTTGCCCACCTTGACGCTGACGTAGCCCTTCTCGAGGTAGACCGCCTGGATGGCCTGGAGGTCGCGCTGGAAGGCGTCCTCCTTGTAGGTGCCCGCCGACGAGAGGAAGGCCAGGAAGCTGCCCTCCTGGGTCTGCATGTAGGGGAGGATCTCCTCCTTGGGCAGGTTGTCGTTCCCCACGAAGTGGATGCGGCGGACCTGCACCTTGGCCCGCTCGTTCACGACCAGGACCACCACCACCTGGTTGTCGGGGCGGTCCTCGATCCGGTAGCTGACCTCGGCCAGGTAGAAGCCCTTCTCGGTGTACTTCTCCTGGATCTTCTTGACGGACTTGCGGACCGCGGCGAGGTCGAGGATGGCGTAACGCTTGATGTCGATGGACTCCTTGAGATCGTCGGCCGACAGCTCGTCGTTGCCCTCGAGCTTGTAGTCCTGGACCGAGGGCTTCTCGACCACCTTCACCACCAGCGTGGGGCGGAGGGCCGGCCCCTTCTCGTCGATGGAGACGTCGGAGAAGTAGCCGAGCTTCATGATGGCCCGGACGTCCTGCTGGGTGGAGAGGGCGTCCACCGGGCCGCCGGCCTTGGTGGTCATGGCGGCCTTGATGGCGTCCACCTCGACGCGCCGGTTGCCCTCGACCTCGATGGCGGCGACGGTCGGCCCCGACGGCTCGGCAGCGGCCGGCTCGGGTTCGGGGGCCGCCACGGACGGCGCGCCGGAGGCCGCCGGAGGCGCGGCAACGGGGGCGGCGACGGGGGCCGCGACGGGCGGCTCCGCCTGGGCGCGCGCCATCGGCGGACCGGCCAGCAGGCACACGAGTGCTGCGATGGGGAGGGTGCTCCTCACGAAGCCGCGGAATCTAGTGCATGCCCGGGAAAACCTCAAAGGCAATTGGCCGTCCTTCCGCCCGCCTAGACGAGGCGGCCGGCCGCCAGGCGGACCCGGCGACCCAGGGACCCGGCCAGCTTCTCGTTGTGGGTCACCACGACCCCGGTGATGCCCAGGTCCCGGTTCAGCTGCTGGAGCAGGTCGTGGATGCCCTCGGCGGTCTGCGGATCGAGGTTCCCGGTCGGCTCGTCGGCGAGCAGCAGGCGCGGCTGGAGGACCAGCGCGCGGGCCAGCGCCACCCGCTGCTGCTCCCCCCCGGACAGCTCGCCGGGCCGGTGGCCGATGCGCCCGGAGAGCCCCACCCGCTCCAGGCTCTCCTCGGCGCGGCGCCGGGCCTCGGCCCGGGGAAGGCGCCGGACCAGCCCGGGCATCATGGCGTTCTCGAGGGCGGTGAACTCCGGCAACAGGTGGTGGCTCTGGAAGACGAAGCCCACCGACTCGTTGCGGAACCCGGCCCGCTCTCCCTCGTCGAGGGAGGCCAGGTCGCGCCCCTCGAAGAGAACCCGCCCGGCCGTGGGGGCGTCGAGGGCGCCCACCAGGTGCAGGAAGGTGCTCTTCCCCGCGCCCGACGGGCCGGTGAGCGCCACCATCTCGCCGGCCTCGATGGAGAGGGTGACGTCCTGCAGGACCTCGAGCCTCCGCCCGCCGGTGAGGTAGGTCTTCCCGAGCCCCTGGATGTCGAGCAGGGAGGGCATCACTCGCCTCGCAGCCCCTCGACCGGCTCGAGCCGGGCGGCGCGGGTGGCCGGGTAGATGGTGGCCAGGTAGGAGAGCGCGATGGCGGCGAGCGCCACCAGCGCGAAGTCGCCCCCGTCCACGAGCACCGGCAGGTGGCTGATGTAGTAGACCTCCGGGTCGAGCGGGATGCCGACGCTGGAGACCAGCGAGGTCGTGCCCAGGCCGAGCAGGAGCCCGAACCCGGTTCCCACGGTGCCGATGGCCAGCCCCTCGGCCACGAAGATCTTCATGATGCTCGTGGTGGTCGCCCCCATCGAGCGGAGCACCGCGATCTCGCGGGTCTTCTCCAGCACCAGCATGACCAGGGTCGCCACCACGATGAAGCTCGCCACCAGCATGATGAAGCCCAGGATCACCGCCATGGCGATCCGCTCCATCATGAGGGCCGAGAAGAGGTTGCGGTTCATCTCCCCCCAGTCCTTGGTGCGGAAGGGGTAGCCCTCCAGGGCGGCCAGCACCTTGCGCATCACCGGACGCGCGGCGTTCACGTCCTTCACCTTGAGTTCGAGCCCGGTCACGGAGTCGCCCGCGCCGAAGAAGCGCTGCGCCTCGGCGAGCTGGAGGTAGGCGAACTTGGCATCGTACTCGTAGAAGCCGCTGTAGAGGAGGCCGGCCACGCGGAAGGGGCGGCTCTTGGGCTGCGGCCCGGCCGGCCCGATGTCGCCGAACGGGGAGACCACGTTGACCACGTCGCCCACGCCGACGCGCAGCCCGCGGGCCAGCTCCCGGCCCAGCAGGATCCCGGGCAGCTTCTCCGCCGGGGCGGCGCCGGGGGGCGGCGCTCCATCCGGTGGCCGGTCCTTGCCGGCCCCGTCGAGCGCGTCGGAGAGCCCCAGCCGCGGCTTCGCCGGCGGGATCTCCTCGGGCCGGTCCAGCCACTCGAGCCTCCCCTCCTCCAGGCTGCGCGGGATCTCGGTGACCTTCCCCAGCGTGGAGGTGTCCACCCCCTTCAGGATCGAGCCGGTCAGGTTCTGGCCGGCCGAGAGCATCACCTCGGCGTAGAGGAACGGGGTCGAGGCGGCCACCCCGGGGACGGAGAGGACCCGCTCCTGCGTCCCGCGCCAGTCGGTGAAATCGTTCTGCCCGTACTTGAGGACCACCCCGTGGGCGTGGGCTCCCAGGATCTTCGACTTGAGATCCTGCTCGAAGCCGCTCATCACCGAGAGCACCACGGTGAGCGCCCAGACCCCGGTGGCCACGCCGCCGATGGAGATGAGGGTCATGAGCATGGTTGCGGGCAGGCGCGGCCGCTCGTGCGGCTCCCCGGAGAGCGCGGCCAGCCTGGCCTTGCGGTCCTGCCAGGCCGACCAGACGATGCCGGCGAGCAGCCCGGGGACGACGCCGGTCACCACGATGAGGAAGAGGGCGAAGAGGGTGCGGGCGTGGAGCCGGAGGTGGCTCCGCGCCACGTAGATCTCCCAGCCGATCGAGGCGTCCAGCCTCCCCGAGCCGGTGAGCAGGAAGGCCAGCGTCGAGCCCAGGAAGGAGAGCGCCCCGGTGGAGAGGCAGACGAGCAGGAGCCCCGCCGTGAGCACCACCCTCCCCTGGTACTGCCAGGTGTGGAGGACGAGCGGGAGGCCGCGCAGGGCCGGGAGGACCAGCACCAGCGGCCCGAGCGCCAGCGCGAGGAGGAGCAGCGTCGCCGCCACCAGCTCGTAGAAGGCGATGCGACGGCCGGCCACCGAGGCCGCGGCCCCCCCGAGCACGGCCCAGGCGGCGCCGGCGCCGATGGCCAGGCCGGATGCGGTCCCGGCCGGGAGCCCGAGCCGGTCGGAGAGGAAGACGTGGCCGAGCGAGGCCAGCACCGGCGCGCCGATCACGGCGGCGGCCGAAAGCCCGAAGGATCGCCAGGAGAAGACCGGCCCCAAGGTCACTCTCGCGGCTTGAGCAGCGGGAAGAGGATGACGTCGCGGATCGACGGCGAGTCGGTGAGCAGCATGGCCACCCGGTCGATGCCGATCCCCTCTCCGGCCGTCGGAGGCATCCCGTGCTCCAGGGCGCGGACGAAGTCCTCGTCGAAGGGCATGGCCTCCTCGTCGCCGGCGGCCCGGGCCCGGATCTGCGCCTCGAAGCGGGCCCGCTGGTCGGCCGGGTCGTTCAGCTCGCTGAAGGCGTTCGCCACCTCCATGCCGGCCACGAACATCTCGAACCGGTCGACCAGGCGCGGGTCGGAATCGCGGCGGCGCGAGAGGGGGCTGGTCTCGATGGGGAAGTCCACCACGAAGGCGGGACGGTCGGCGGGCAGCTGGTGCTCGCAGAAGATCTCGAAGGCCAGCGCCACCGCCTCCCCCGGCGTGGCCCGCGAGGCCTTCTCCAGCTTCCAGGCGTCCTCGCTGTCCCCCTCGCGGGTGGCGGCGCGGGAGAGCGCCTCGGAGAGGCCGCGGCCTGCGAGCGCGTCCTCGGGAGAGAGCCCGAGCGCCCTGGCCCCCATCTCCAGCATGGAGAGGCGTGGGAAGGGGGGCGTGAAGTCGATGACCTGGCCCTGGAACGTCACCTTGGGTGAACCGGCCACCTTCACCGCCAGCTCCAGGAAGAGCTGCTCGGTGAGGCGCATCAGATCTTCGTGGGTGGCGTAGGCCTGGTAGAACTCGATGGTGGTGAACTCGGGGTTGTGGCGCCGGTCGATCCCCTCGTTGCGCCAGATGCGCCCGATCTCGTAGACCCGCTCCAGCCCGCCCACCACCAGCCGCTTGAGGTGGAGCTCGGTGGCGATGCGCAGCTTGAGGTCGAGCCCGAGGGCGTTGTGGTGGGTCTGGAAGGGGCGGGCCGCGGCGCCGCCGGCCTCCTCCGGCTTGTGCAGGGTCGGGGTCTCCACCTCCAGGTAGCCGCGCTCGTCGAGGAAGCGCCGGATGGTGGAGACGATGCGGGCCCTCTTGACGAAGGTGTCCTGGACGCCGGGGGTGGCCACCAGGTCGAGGTAGCGCTGGCGGTACCGCTGCTCGACGTCGGCCAGGCCGTGCCACTTCTCGGGCAAGGGCCGGATGGCCTTGGTGAGGATGGTGAAGGTGGCGGCCTCGACGGTGAGCTCACCGGTCTTGGTGCGGGTGGCCGGGCCGCGGGCGGCGATCACGTCGCCCACGTCGAGGAGCTTGAAGACCTCGAAGGCCGGGTCCCCGACCTTGTCCTTCTTCACCCAGACCTGGATCTCGCCGGAGCGGTCGCGGACCTTGAGGAAGGCGGCCTTGCCGAAGCTGCGCACCGCCAGCACGCGCCCGGCCACCGACCAGTCGCCCGGATCGAGGGCGATTTCCGGGGCCGGCGCCTCGCCGTAGCGCGCCTGGAGGTCGCGGGCCAGGTCGGCCGGGACGTGGCCGTTCCCGTAAGGGTTCACGCCGAGCTGGCGCAGCTGCTCGGCCTTCCTCAACCGCTGCGCGACGATCTCGCGTTCGGTGGCTCCCAGCTCCTCGGACATCGGTTTCCTCGTTCTCCGGATTCCGTCGACCCTTTTCCGGGCGCAGGCTAGACGGGGCGGCCCGCCGGGTCAACGCGCGGGCCTCCGCGGGAGTTCCGCGGCGCGGAGCGCGGCGGTGTGGAATCAGATGGCCGGGCTGTAGGTGCGGTAGTCGAGCTCCGGGAAGATGTTGTCCCGCGACTCCACCTGGTCGAGCCAGGTCTCGTCGATGCTGCCGCCGCGGATCTGGTCGTGGAGCCGCGTGAAGCGCAGGACGTGCTCGCGGGTGCGGCGGATGGCGTAGTCCACCATGGTGCCGGTCTTCATGATGAAGGCCCAGTCGGAGGACTGCGCCAGCAGGAGCTCGCGGGCCGCCTGGTTGAGGGCGCGGCGGGCCAGGGCCTCGGGCTCGGGGTAGTCGCGCGCCAGCGCGATCATGCGCTCGGCCGCCTTGTGGAGGTGGCGGTAGATCCAGTCGTTGGAGCCGTCGAGCCAGACCCCGGCGTAGCCGCCGGCGCCCCAGGAGCAGAGCGGCGGCGTGGCGACTTGCTGCTCGGGGTTGTCGCGCAGGTAGTCCCCGGGCGTGGCCAGCCGGAAGACCTTCTGGTCGAAGGCCACCTTGCGGACCAGGAAGTCGATGAACTGCGGCCCCTCGTACCACCAGTGACCGTAGAGCTCGGCGTCGTAGGGCGAGACCACCATGGGGCGCACGCCGCGCATGTTCCCGGCCAGGTGCTCGATCTGCCGCTCCCGGTTGTACATGAAGTTCCCGGCGTGGGAGGCGGCCCGCTCGCGGGCCCGCCAGGGGTCGTAGGGCTCCTTGTGGCCGCCCTTGCCGGTGATGCGGAAGTACTTGATGCCCACGTTCTTCCGGTTCCCGTCGGGCTGGATCCAGGGCTTGATGTACTCCCAGTCGAGGTCCCAGCCGATGTCCCGGTAGAACTCCCGGTACTCGGGGTCGCCCGGGTAGCCGTGCTCCGAGCTCCAGACTTGCTGCGACGACTCGGCGTCGCGCGCGAAGGCGGCCGGTCCACTGGGGGTGAAGAGCGGCGCGTAGACCCCGTGGCGCGGGCGGGGGGTGGCGTCGGCCACGCCGTGGGTGTCGGTGAAGAAGAACCGGATCCCCTCCTCGGCGAGCAGCTCGTCCACGCCCGGGTAGTAGCCGCACTCGGGCAGCCAGATGCCGGCCGGGCTGCGGCCGAAGTGGCGCCGGTGGCTGGCCGCGGCCACGGCGATCTGGGCCCGGGCCGCCTCGGGGTACTGCTGCATGAGCGGGAGGAAGCCGTGGGTGGCCCCGCAGGTGATGAGCTCGAGCCGGCCGGCGTCCTCGAGCCTCCGGAAGGCGGCCACCAGGTCCCGGTCGTAGCGGTCCTCGAAGAGCCCGTGCAGCTCGCGGAACTCGTGCTGGTAGTACTGGGCCAGCCCGTGGAAGGTGGGGTCGTGGCGGGTGCGCCGGACCTCCTTGTCGGTGAGGTCGCAGAGCTTCTCCAGCCGCCTCGCGTAGCGCCCGACCAGCAGCTCGTCGCGCAGCATGGCCACCAGCGGCGGCGACATGGTCATGGAGATCCGGAAGGGGATCCCCTCCTCGGTCAGCTTGTCGAAGATCCGGAGCAGCGGGAGGTAGGTCTCGGTGATGGCCTCGTAGAACCAGTCCTCCTCGAGGAACTCCGGGTGCTCCGGGTGGCGCACGAACGGCAGGTGCGCGTGGAGGTGGAGCGACAGGTAGCCCTGGACGTCGCCCATCTAGGCGCCTTCCTTCCCGCCGCGCCGCTTCCCGCCACCCCAGGCCCGGGTCGGGGAGGAGGGGCGTGCCGGCTCCGGGCGGACGTCCCAGGCCGGGGCGGACGGCTTTCCGCCCTTCGACAGGCGGGCGAGCATGGCCCGGATCTCCTCCGGGAAGGCCGCTCCGACCCGCGCATCGCGCAGCCAGGAGTCGAGCGGGAGGTCCCAGGGGATGGTGGCGAAGCGGTCGTCCACCACCGGCGACGGGCCCGAGGAGGGCAGCGCCACCTCGTTGGACGGCTCGCCCACCAGCCGCTCCCTGCCGTCCCTGGACACGGCCACGATCACGCCGCGGTAGGTGCGCCCCGGCTCGAGGTCGTGGACGTAGAAGCCGCGGGCCTCGAGCGCGAACTCGGCGACGCGCACCGTCTCCCACTCCCCGTCCCCGCGCAGCGCCAGCACCCGCAGCTGGGCGCGGGGGCGGTCCAGCCACTCGAAGCCCCGCTTGCGTGTCTCCTCGGAGTGGTCCCAGTAGAAGAACATCGTCCGGGGGTCGCGCGGCAGCCCGACGAACACGTCGTCGTCGTAGCTCCAGGGCAGGTCGCCGAGCCCCTCGTCGTCGGCGGGCACGGGGACGTCGGCCAGGGCCCGCAGCGCCATCGGATCCTCCCGCTCCTCCCCTTCGGTCATGGGATGGGGCGCACGCCTGGCCGCCTCCTCGCCACGGACGCGGGCGACGAAGTAACCGTCCGGATCGAGCCCTCCAACCGCAGGGGGGCGGGCCGGCCCCTTGGCCCGGGCTGCGCGGGCCGGCGCCTTGGCGGGGCTCGCCTTCGCGGGGACCGGCTTCTTCACCGGGGCCTTCTTCTCCGGCGCCTTCACCGCGGGCGCCTTCTTCGCAGGGGACTTCGCCGCCGGCGCCGGGGCGCTCTTCGCCGCGGCCTTGGGCGCGCCCTTCGCGGGGGTCTTCGGGGTGGGCTTCGCCGGGGCCGTCTTGCTGGGCTTCTTGGTCGCCATGGTGCCCGTAGAAAAGGCCTCCCCCGGCGGCGCGTCAAGCGCCACGTGGACGAATCGCCCCCGGGGAGGTCACCCGGCAGGGGTATCCTGGCCCCCACGGTGCGGGGTGTCGGGAACGGGCAGGCCTGCTAACGTGGAAGGATCGCGAGGAACCCCTGAAGCCACGAGAACCAGAGACCCTCGAGCCCACCCCCATCTGCGGAAGCTGCGGCCACCCCCACCGGCCGGGGGATCCCTGCACGGCGGCGCGCCTGGCCGGCGCCGGGACCGGCACGCTGGCGATGGATGCGTCGGAGGTGCGGCCGGAGGGGATCCGGCCGCCCGACCCGCTGGTGGGCTCGACCGTGGGGAGCTTCCGGGTGGTGCGGGCGCTCGGGCGCGGGGGGATGGGAACCGTCTACCTGGCCGAACACCCGGTCATCGGCAGCCGCGTTGCCATCAAGTTCCTGCACGAGTCGATGGCCGCCAACCCCGAGCTGGTGGCCCGCTTCTACGACGAGGCGCGCGCGGTGAACCGGATCGGGCACGAGAACATCGTGGGGATCTTCGACCTCTCGATGCTCCCGCCCAACCGGTACTACATCGTGATGGAGTACCTGGACGGCGACGCGCTCTCGACCCTGCTCCGGCGCGGCCCCATGGCCCTCCCCGAGGCGGCGGCCATCCTCCTGCAGCTCTGCGACGCGCTCCAGTGCGCCCACGATCGGGGCGTGGTGCACCGGGACCTCAAGCCCGACAACGTGTTCGTCCTGCACCGCCGCGGTGCACCCTTCGTGAAACTGCTCGACTTCGGCATCGCCAAGCTGCGCGACGCGCCGACCGGCGCCCAGACCGCCGCCGGGATGATCGTGGGGACGCCGGAGTACATGGCGCCCGAGCAGTGCGACAACCGGCCCATCGACGCCCGCACCGACGTCTACGCGCTCGGCGTGATGGCCTACCAGATGTTCACCGGGGTGCTGCCCTTCACCGGCAGCATCACCCAGCTGCTCATGGCCCACGTCCGGGAGACGCCGCGCCCGCCGCGCTCGGTGAACGGGGCGCTCCCCCCGGCGCTCGACGACGCCATCCTGCGGGCCCTGCACAAGCGCCCGGACGACCGTTTCCAGGACATGGGTGCCTTCGCTTCCGCCCTGTCCGCATGGCGCGACCAGGAGGCGCCCCGGGCCGAGCCCCCACCGCCCGTCCCTCCGGCGCCCGTCGCCGCGCCGAGCCCCTCCATCCGCGTCCAGCTGGCCGGCGAGCCCCAGCCCCGGTCCTTCCCTGCTTCCGAGCTCACCCGGGGCGGCGTCTACCTGGAATCCGGACCTCCCCTGCCCGCGCCCCTCTCGCGCGCCGTGGTCTCGGTTCCGGACGGAGGCTCCGGGTCCTCCCCGGTCCCCGCCGAGGTGGTGCGCGTGGTCCGGCCCGAGGAGGCCACGGCCTGGGGAATGGCGGCCGGGTTCGCCCTCCAGTTCCTCCCCACCACGCCAGCCGAGCGCGCGGCCCTGGAGCGGCTGACCGGGGGGACATCCACCACGCCCCGCGCCGGCACCTCCGACGAGGCGGCGGCGGCGCTGCTCGATGCGCTCGAGACCCACTCCGCCGGCACGCACTACGCGTTCCTGGGGCTGCCGCCCGACGCCGAGTTGAAGGAGGTCCAGAGCAGGGCCCGGGCGCTGCGGGTCCAGCTCGAGGGGCTGCGGGGTCGCACGCTCTCTCCCCGGCACGCCGCGCTGGTGGCCCCGCTGCTGGCCCGGGTGGCCTTCGCCGCCGACGTGATCGGGGTGGCCTCGGAGCGGCTCGCCTACGACGCCCGGAGCGGCAACCACCTGGGCGTGGCGCGCTGCATCGCCTCCGGGCTCCCCGAGGCGCTGCTCGCCCAGCGCCGGCTGGAGTTCCTGAGAGAGCGCCCCGGCTCGGAGGCGCGGGTGCGTCAGTGCCTGACGCGCGCCAAGGTGGCCCGCGCGGTGGGAAACCTCGGCTTCGCCCGCGCCCAGTACGAGGAGGCGCTGGGCGCCGACCCGCTCGACCTCGACATCCACCGCGAGTACTGGGCGCTGCGGCGCGAGATGGAAGGAAGGCCCCCCTGACCACCCCGCCCACCGTCCTCGTCACCGGCGCCACCTCCGGCTTCGGCGAGGCCACCGCCGAGCGCTTCGCCCGGGACGGCGCCCGCCTGATCCTGGCCGGACGGCGCGCCGACCGGCTCGAGGCGCTGGTCCGTCGCCTGTCCGCCCTGGCCCCGGTCCACCCGCTTCCCCTCGACGTCCGCGACCGCGCCGCGGTGGAGCACGCCCTCTCCACCCTCCCGGCCGCGTTCGCCCAGGTGGACGTGCTGGTCAACAACGCCGGGCTGGCCCTCGGGCTCGAGCCGGCCCACCGGGCCAGCACCGACGAGTGGGAGCAGATGATCGACACCAACAACCGGGGGCTCGTGGTGGTGACCCGGCAGGTCCTCCCGGGCATGGTCGAGCGCGGGCGCGGCCACGTGGTCAACGTGGGCTCGGTGGCCGCCCACTACCCCTACCCCGGCGGAAACGTCTACGGCGCCACCAAGGCCTTCGTGCACCAGTTCTCGCTCAACCTGCGGGCCGACCTGGTCGGCAGCGGCGTCCGCGTCACCTGCGTCGAGCCCGGCATGGCCGAGACCGAGTTCTCGCTGGTGCGGTTCAAGGACGCCGAGAAGGCCCGGGCGGTCTACCAGGGGGTGACGCCGCTCAGCGGCGCCGACGTGGCCGACGCCATCCACTGGGCGGTCACCCGACCACCCCACGTGAACGTGAACGTCCTCGAGCTCATGCCCGAGCAGCAGGCCTTCTCCCCCCTGGCCGTGAGGCGGCGGTAGGCGGAGCGGACCATGCCCGGCCAGCCCCTCGTCCCAGGACTGGGAGTCGCACCCGCCCCGTTCCGGGCCGCGGACGCCCCGGAGCGGCTCGTTCGCCTGGGGCGCCGCCTGGGCGGGGCCACCGCCGAGGTCGTGGAGCTCTGCCAGCTCGCGCCCGACCCCGACCTGGCCCTCTCCGGCGTGGAGCGCTTCCTCGACGTCGCCGAGTTCCCCCGGGGGCACGACCTGGTCGAGGCGCTGGTGCTGCTCACCGGGTCGTCGCGGCTGGCCACCTCGGCCCTGGCGCGCGACCCCGGGCTCCTGCGCCGCGCGGCCCGCTCGCCCTGGGTGCGGCGGGAGCGCCCCGAGGCCTCGATGCGGGGGGTCCTCTCCCGCGCCGCCCGGCGGCTCGCCCCCGACGACGTGGACGGGCTGCACCGGCTGCTGCGCCGCTTCTCCGCCCGCGAGGTCGTCCGGATCGCGCTGCGCGACCTGCGGCGGGCCCGCGTGGACGAGGTCACCGGCGCGCTCTCGTCGCTCGCCACCTCGGCCCTCCAGACCGCCATCGTCTTCCACGACCGGCGGCTGCGGGCGCGCCATGGTCCACCCGAGGGGCTGGCGGATCGCCCCCTGGGGGCGGGCTTCTGCGCCATCGCCATGGGCAAGCTGGGGGCCCGCGAGCTCAACTTCTCCTCGGACATCGACCTCATCTACGTCTACGGGCCCGACGGCACGACCACCGGGGAGCGCCCCCTCACCCACTTCGCCTACTACGCGAAGCTGGCCGAACTGGTCACCGAGAGCCTCTCCCGGGTCACCGAGGACGGGATGGTCTTCCGGGTGGACCTGAACCTCCGCCCCGACGGTCGCAGCGGACCCATCGTGAACAGCCTGCGGGCCGCCGAGCTCTACTACCAGTCCTTCGGACGGTCCTGGGAGCGCAACGCGCTCGTGAAGGCCCGCCCCGGCGCCGGGGACCTGGCGGTGGGGGACGAGCTCCTCTCCCAGCTCGAGCCCTTCATCTGGCGCCGCTCGCTCGACCTGGGAATCATCGAGGAGATCCAGGCCATGAAGGCCCGCATCGACGCCCGCGCCGGCGCCGAGGGCAAGGACGACCTGAAGCTCGGCAAGGGCGGCATCCGCGAGGCCGAGTTCTTCGTCTCCGCGCTCCAGCTCCTCAACGGAGGCAAGCTGCGCGACCCGGGGATCCGGGAGCGGGCCGTGCTCCGCGCACTCGACCGGCTGCTCTTCGCAGGCATCGTGCAGGCCCGCGACCGCGACGCCATCTCCGACGCCTACCTCTTCCTGCGGCGGGCCGAGCACCGCGTCCAGATGGTGGACGGCCGCCAGACCCACCGGCTCCCCCCTCCCGAGGAGCGGCTCGGGCTGGCCCGCTCCATGGGCTACGCCGACGTGGAGAAGTTCGAGGCCGCCCTGGCCGGCCACCGCGACCGGGTGTCCGCGCTCTTCGCCGGGCTCCTCGGCACCCCCGCCGGCTCCGCGCCGCTCGACCCGGAGCTGGCGCTGCTCGCCGACCAGCAGGTGGAGCCGGAGCGCCGGCGGGAGATCGCGGCGCGGCGCGGGTTCGACAACCCGGAGCAGGCGGTGGCCGCGCTCGATGCCCTGGCACGGCGCCAGACCCCCTTCTCCCGCATGGGAGACCCGGCCGCCGCGGTGGCGCTCCTCGTGGAGGTGGCGGCCACGCCCGACCCCGGCCAGGCCATCGCCCACCTCTCCGAGTTCGCCGCGGCCCTCAAGTCCCCCGAGCCCTACTTCCGGCTCCTGCGCGACGCCCCGCGGGTGGCGCGCCAGCTGGTCTCGCTCTTCGGCACCTCCGACTTCCTGTCCAAGCGCTTCCTGCGCCACCCCGAGCTGGTGGACCAGCTCCTGCGGGACGACCAGGTGGTCCTGGAGAAGGACCTGGCCACCTTCCGCGACGAGATCGCCGTCCGGCTCGCCACCGTCCCCGCCGAGACCCCCATCGACGAGGCCATGGAGCGGAAGCTCGCCGAGCTCCGCCGCGTGAAGAACGAGGAGGTGCTGCGCATCGCCATGCACGACATCGCGGGGAGCATCCCGCTCTCGAGCGTGGCCGAGCAGCTCTCCGACCTGGCCGAGGCGCTGCTGGGCGCGGCGCTCGGCCTCGCCGAGGAGGAGGCCCGGGCCAAGGGGCGGATGCCGCCGGGCCGGCTCACCGTGATGGCCCTCGGGAAGCTGGGCGGCCGGGAGCTCGGCTACCACTCCGACCTCGACCTCATCTTCCTCTACCCGGCCACCGAGCCGGGCGTGGTCGACGCCCCCGGGCAGACCCCGGCCCACATCCTCCACGCCCGCCTGGCCGAGCGCTTCCTCTCCTTCCTCCAGATGCCGCTGCGCGAGGGGCTGCTCTACAAGATCGACACCCGGCTGCGCCCCTCCGGCAACCAGGGCGCCCTGGTGACGAGCGATCAGGGCTTCGCGCGGTACCACCTGGCCCTGGCCGGGAGCCCCCAGACCCGCAGCCAGCTCTGGGAGCGGCAGGCGCTCCTGCGGGCCCGGCTCGCCGCCGGGGACGAGCCCCTCTACGCGCGCATCCGCCGCGACGTCCTCGACCCGGTGCTCTTCGGCACCCCGGGCGACGACGCCTCCCGGTCGGCGCTCGCCGCCGAGGTCCGGCGCATGCGGGAGCGGATGGAGAGCGAGATCGGCAAGGAGGCCACCCGGGGGAAGAACCCCAAGGTGGGCCGGGGCGGCATCGTGGACATCGAGTTCGCCGTCCAGTACCTGCAGCTGGCCCACGGCCACGAGCACCCGGCCATCCGATCCCCGTCCACCCCGGCTGCGCTGCGCCGGCTCCGCGAGGCGGGGCTCCTCTCCGACGCCGACCACGCCGCGCTCTCCCAGGGCTACGAGTTCCACCGGCGGCTGGCCACGCGGATGCGCATCGTCCACGACTACGGGATCGACTACCTCCCGGCCGAGGGAAACGCGCTGGCCCAGCTGGCCCGGCGGCTCGGGTACCACGGCGAGGACCCGGGGGCGCGGCTCCTGGCCCAGTACACCCGGGTCACCGGCGCCGTGCGCGCCGCCTTCGAGCACGTCATGGCTTCGTAGTATTCTGAAGGTTCGCCCCGGAGGGGCCCCGCCATGGACATCCGCTACCAGCTCAAGCCGCGCGCGGCGCGCCGCCAGAAGCCCTTCCTCCCCGACGGGCCGCTCCCCTTCGGCCAGCTGCGCACCGACCACATGTTCCTCATGGACTACGTGGACGGCCGGTGGATCGACCCGCGCATCGTGCCCTACGGCCCGCTCGCGCTGGCCCCCGGCGCGGTGGCCCTCCACTACGCGCAGGAGATCTTCGAGGGCGCCAAGGCCTTCCTCCACGAGGACGGGGAGATCCACGCCTTCCGCATCGACAAGAACGCCGCCCGGCTGAACCGGTCCGGGGCCGGGGTGCTCATCCCGCCCATCCCCGAGGACGACCAGGTCCAGGCCATCCTCTCGCTGCTCGACGTGGACCGGCTCTGGGCCCCGCACCAGGAGGGGGCCTCGCTCTACATCCGCCCCTTCGTCTTCGGGACCCAGGATTCACTGGGAGTGAAGCCGAGCTCCCGCTACACCTTCTGCGTCTTCCTCTCGCCGAGCGGGCCCTACTACCCGGCCGGCTTCCGCGAGCCGGTGAAGCTCCTCGTCACCCGCCGCTTCCACCGCGCGGCGCCCGGTGGCACCGGCGCATTCAAGACCGGCGGGAACTACGCGGCGTCGCTCATGGCGGGCCACGTGGCCCACGAGCACGGGGCCAGCCAGGTCCTCTTCCTCGACGTGACCGACACGTACATCGAGGAGGCCGGGGCGATGAACCACTTCCACGTCACCCGCGCGGGCGAGCTCCTCATCCCGACGTTCACCGAGACCATCCTCCGCTCCATCACCTCCGAGTCGGTGCTGGAGCTCGGGGAGCGCCACCTGGGCGTGCGGGTGAGGCAGGACCGCATCCCCGTCGAGCAGTTCCTCGACGACGTCCGGTCGGGGGCCATCACCGAGGCCGGCGGCTTCGGGACCGCGGCGGTGGTCTCGGCGGTGGGGAGCTACGTGTTCGACGACGCCACCGAGCTCCGGGTTGGCGACGGCCACATCGGCCCCCACACCCGCAAGGTCTACGAGGCCCTCACCGGGATCCAGCGCGGCAAGCGCCCGGCGCCGGAGGGGTGGCTCTTCCTGGCGAAGCGCGTCGAGTCCACGGCGCGGCCCGGGGAATAGCCCGCGCCGCGGCGCGTTCGCCCTTGCGACGGTCAATCGCCGCGTTAGATCCACACGGGCCCAATTGGCCCGATTCTTTTCGTGTTTATCAATACTTGAGCGGAGTCAATCCGAGATGCGCACGCGTTACCTCGACCTCGACGATCGCACCCAGGACCTCAACGAGAGGATGCGGGAAGATACCGATCTCGCTGATGATTTCCTGAAGAAGTACGAACTCTCCTGGATGTACCACGAGAACGCCCTTGAAGGGGTCATCTACACCGTCCAGGAGCTGGTGGTCGGCCTCGCCACGCCGCAGCCAGTCGCGGATGCCATGGTCATCGGGGTCCTCCAGGAGGTCCGGAACCACAAGGCGGCCATCGACCTGGTCCGTTCCGAGGCCGGCGCCAAGAAGGTCAAGGTCACGCTGGGGCTCGTGAAGAAGGTCCACGAGACGCTCTACAGGGGTATCCAGAGCAAGGGGCCGTCCGAGTTTCGCAAGGAGATGCCCCTCCACCGGGCCTACTTCCACGAGATCGCCCAGCCCCCCCGGATCGCGGCGCTGCTCACCAAGGTGGTCGACGCCACCGACACGGCAGACTTCCGCAAGGCCCACCCGGTGGTCCAGGCGGCACGTCTCCAGCACGGGTTCATGCAGGCCTACCCGTACACCGACGGATCGGGCAAGGTGGCGCGACTGCTTGCGAATCTCTTCCTGATCCGCGGCGGGTTCCTCCCCTGCGTCATCCACTCGATCGACCGGCAGCGCTACTACGACTCCTTCAAGATGCCCGAGGCCGTCCTGCGCGACCTCATGATCGAGGCCATGGACAACGCCCTCGGTCACGCCGAGAAGCACTTCGCCGAGGCCGCCCCGGCCCGGGCGCGCCGCTCGGCCCGGTAGCCGGCCCCCTCCCGGCGGTCCCGCTGCCCGTGGCGGTGGGGGTTCCGTTGGTGTATGAGGTGCCCCGCAATGATCCTGGGCGCCCACGAGGGCATCGCTGGCGGGGTATCCCGCGCGTTCGAGCGGGCCGAGCAGGACACCGCCCAGGCCATCCAGATCTTCGTCCGCAACCCCCGCGGCTGGGCGTCGAAGCCCATCGAGGACGAGGAGATCGAGCGCTTCCGCGCCGAGGCGAAGCGGACCGGCATGACCTCGGCCGCCCACTCCATCTACCTCGCCAACCACGCCTCCGGGAACCCCGAGCTCCGGGAGAGGTCCTGGGGGGCGCTCGAGGACGAGCTCGGCCGCTGCGAGCAGCTGGGCATCCCCTTCCTGGTCTTCCACCCCGGCAGCAACGAGGACGTGGACCAGGGGTTGAAGCTCGTGGCCGAGGGGATGGAGCGGGCCCTCGACGGGGTGAAGGGGAAGGCCCGCCTTCTCGTCGAGATCACCGCCGGCCAGGGCAACTCGCTGGGGTGGCGCTTCGAGCACGTCGCTGCCATCCGGGCGGCCATCCCGGGCGCGGCGCGGCGCCGGGTGGGGGTCTGCTTCGACACCTGCCACGCCTTCGCGGCCGGCTACGACCTCGGGAGCGAGGCCGGCTACGAGAGCACCTTCCACGCGTTCGACCAGGTCATCGGCCTCGAGCACCTCTCGGCCTTCCACCTGAACGACTGCAAGAAGCCGCTCGGCTGCCGGGTGGACCGGCACGAGCACATCGGCGAGGGGGCGCTGGGGCGGGAGCCCTTCCGGCTCCTCGTGAACGACCCCCGCTTCGCCACCCTCCCCGGGTTCCTGGAGACCGAGATGCGCTTCCGGGAGAACCTCGACCTGCTCCGGTCGCTGCGGCGATGACGCGCGAACAGGCCATCCACCGGAAGCGCGCCCCCGCCGTGCGAACCCGGACGCGGGTCCGGCTGGGCGGAAGCTCGGCCAGCGAGGTCCGCGAGCGGCTCGACCGGCTCGTCGCCTTCGCGCGCGGCCACCGCCGGGCCCTCATCCTCACCCACGACAACCCGGATCCCGACTCGATCGCCTCCGGGGTGGCGCTGGCCTGGCTGCTCGGGCAGATGGCCGGGGTGGAGGCCGTGGTGGCCTACGGCGGCATCGTGGGCCGGGCCGAGAACCGCGCGCTGGTGAAGGTCCTGCGCCTCCCGGTGGTGCCGCTCTCCACCGTGTCCTTCGCCGACTTCGACCTCATCGCCATGGTGGACACCCAGCCGGAGCAGGGCAACCACTCGCTGCCGGCGGCCCACTTCCCCGACGTGGTCATCGACCACCACCCGGAGCGGCCGGAGACCCGGCTCGCCGTGGTCACCGACGTGGGGCGCGACACCGGCGCCACCTCGACCGTGGTCACCGACTACCTGAGGGCCAGCGGCCTGGAGATCCCTCCCGCCATCGCCACCGCCCTCTTCTACGGGATCAAGTCGGACACCCGGGACCTGGAGCGGGAGACCACGGAGCCGGACATCGAGGCTTACCTCTGGCTCTTCCCCAAGGCCGACACCCAGGCGCTCTCGATGATCGAGCGGCCCCGGCTGCCCGAGGACTACTTTCGCCTGTTCCACACGGCGGTGGAGAAGGCCCGGCTCCACGGCGACGCGGTGATCTGCGACCTCGGCAAGGTCTACTACCCGGACCTGGTCGCCGAGGTGGCCGACCGCTTCCTCTCCATGGGCGACGTGAAGTGGTCGCTGGCCGTGGGGGAGTACCGCGGCAGCCTCTACTTCTCGGTGCGCACCCGCGATCGCCGGATGAACGCCGGCAAGATGGTCCGCGAGGTCATCGAGCCCGAGGGCGGGACCGCCGGAGGGCACGGGTCGATGGCCGGCGCGCGACTCCCGGTGAAGGGCATGACCCAGGCGGTCCGGAGCCGCGTGATGCGCCGGGTCTTCCGGTCGTTCCTGCGCGAGTTCGGCGTCGAGGGCTCCCGGGCGCGACGGCTGGTGTGACCTACCTCGACCACAACGCCATCACCCCCGTCCGGCCCGAGGCCGAGGAGGCCGTGCTCGGAGCGCTCCGGGCCTTCGGCAACCCCTCCTCGGTCCACGCCGCGGGGCGGGACGCCCGGGCCATCCTCGACGGGGCGCGCGGGCGCGTGGCCGCGGCGCTGCGCGTCCACCCCCGCGACCTGGTCTTCACCTCGGGTGCAACGGAGTCGGCCATGCTGGCCATCCGCGGAGCGCTGGCGACGGCCCCGGCCGGGCGCACCGGGCTCGTGGTCACCGCGGTGGAGCACCCCTGCGTCCTCGACCTGGCGCGGGAACTCTCCCGCGGCGGCACGCCGGTGCAGGTCGTCCCGGTGGATGGGCGCGGCGTCGTGGACCTCGAGGTGCTCCGCCAGGCCGTCGGAGGGGAGACGGCCCTGGTCTGCTGCATGCTCGCCAACAACGAGACCGGGGTCCTGCAGCCCGTCGCCGAGGCGGCCGACCTCGCCCACGCCAGAGGCGCCCTCCTCTTCTGCGACGCGGTCCAGGCGGCCGGGAAGATCCCGGTGGACCTGCCTTCGCTGCGCGTGGACCTGGCGGCGTTCACCGCGCAGAAGTTCGGCGGCCCCCGCGGGGCCGGCGCCCTCTGGATCGCCCCGGGCGTCCGGCTCGCGCCCATCGCCGGCGGCCACCAGGAGAGGGGACGCCGGGCCGGCACCGAGAACCTGCCCGGGGTGGCCGGCATGGCGGCCGCGCTCGAGGCGGCGGTGGCGGCGCTCCCGGTGGACCTGGAGCGGGTGGGCCGCCTGCGCGACCGGCTGGAGTCCGGCCTCGTGGCCGCGCTTCCCGGCACCCGGGTGAACGGCGCCGGGGCGGACCGGCTCCCCAACACGCTCTCCATCACCTTCCCGGGGTCGGACGGGGAGACCATGCTCATGGCCCTCGACCTCGAGGGCATCTGCGCCAGCGCCGGCGCCGCCTGCACCTCCGGCTCCACCACCCCCTCCCACGTGCTCTCGGCGATGGGACTCACGGTGGAGGAGGCCCGCGCCACGCTGCGCCTCTCGCTGGGGTGGAGCAGCACCGACGCCGACGTGGATCAGGTGCTCCGGATCCTGCCCGGGGTCGTGGGCAAGGTCCGGACCGCACTCTCGGCACCCTGAACCCGCGTGGGAATCACCAAGTAGCTACGGGCACCTCCAGACTTCGCCCGCAATCGCTTGACAGGGGCCCCGGCGGCCCCTACGATCATGTCATCAAACTTCTCGTGATTTCGAGAGGTTAATGCTCTTTCACTGCCTCGATCTGCCCCCTGCTGGGTTCGCGATTGGCTTCGCGTCGTTTGGGCCGACTCAGAACAAAGAGGAGCACCTGGCATCGTTCATGTGCAAGCTCCCACGCTGCAAGGGAGAAGCCTACGCGCGGTGCCTCGACGTGCCCCACCTGTAGCAATACAGGTCCAAGCAACCGAGCCACACGGCCTGCGCGGGGGGTTTTTTTCTTTCGTGTCCACGACCTCCGCCAGCGCCGAGAAGCGCGCCCTCCGGGAGCGGCTGATCGCCGTCCGGGCCGGGCTGCCCCCGGCCGCCCGCGAGGCGGCCTCCCGGGCCATCGCCGAACGGCTGGCCAACCTTCCCGCCTGGCGGAGCGCCCGCACGGTCGCCCTCCACGCGCCACTGGGGGCCGAGGTGGACACCGCGGAGATCGTCCGGCTGGCGGAGGGCGCCGGCAAGCGGATCGCCTGGCCCCGCATCGCCTCCCCCGGACCCGCCCTGGAGTTCGTCTTGTGCGCCGCCGGCGAGCTCGTCCCCGGCCCGGCCCGGGCGCTCGAGCCCCCTCGTGCCGCCCCGCCCCTCCCCCTCGACGCCATCGACCTCTTCGTCGTGCCCGGCGTAGCCTTCGACGCCCGCGGTGGGCGGCTGGGGCGCGGGCGCGGCCACTACGACGCCACCCTGGGCCTGCTCCGGCCGGGCGCCGCGCGCGTGGGGCTGGCCTTCGACGAGCAGGTGGTGGACCAGGTCCCCACCGAGCCCCACGACGTCCCGCTCAACGCGGTGGTGACCGGATCGCGCGTGCTCGGGCCCGGCGTGGACCGGGCCACGGACCCGGTTGACACGGTGCCGGACGCGTGAGCGGAATCCTGCCCCCTTGAAACTTCTCTTCCTCGGCGACGTCTTCGGAAAGCCCGGCCGCATGGCCGTGAAGCGGCTCGTGCCGCGCCTCATCACCCGCCACGGCGTGGACCTGGTCGTCGCCAACGCCGAGAACGCGGCCAACGGCGTGGGGGTGAACCCCGAGACGGCCGACGAACTGCTGGCCTGCGAGGTGGACCTGCTCACCAGCGGGAACCACATCTGGTCGAAGCGGGACGTCGTGCCCTACCTCGAGGCGAAGGGCTCGAAGCTCCTGCGCCCCGCCAACTACCCGCAGGGCGCCCCGGGTCGCGGCCACGCCGTCATCGAGACCCCCGACGGGCGCAAGCTCGGGGTGCTGAACCTCGAGGGGCGGGTCTTCATGAAGGACCTCGACGACCCATTCCGCGCCGCCGACCGGCTGGTGGCCGAGCTGAAGTCCCAGGGCTGCACCTGCATCCTCGTGGACATGCACTGCGACGCCACCAGCGAGAAGAATGCCATGGGCTGGTACCTCGACGGCCGCGTCTCGGCGGTGCTGGGGACCCACACGCACGTGCAGACCGCCGACGCGCGCGTCCTCTCCGGGGGGACCGCCTTCATCACCGACGTGGGGATGTGCGGCCCCTGGGACTCGGTCATCGGCGTGAAGAAGGAGTTGGTCCTCGAGCGCTTCCTCTCGCAGCGCCCGGTCCAGTTCGAGCCGGCCAAGCGGGACGTGTGGCTGCAGGGGGCGCTCGTGGACATCGACGACGCGACCGGCAAGGCCCGCTCCATCGAGCGGGTCCAGGAGAGGGACGAGGAGCAGTGACGATGGCACAGGGAGATCCGAGGCTGCGCAGCGCCACCCCCGACGAGCAGTTCCGCGAGGTCACCCGCGGGATGGTGGACCTGCACGTGGAGAAGGAGCTGCGCGAGCGGCTGCAGAAGGCGTACGACACAGGCGTTCCGCTGCGGGTGAAGGCGGGCTTCGACCCCACCGCGCCCGACCTGCACCTCGGCCACACCGTGCTCATCTCGCGCATGCGCCGGTTCCAGCAGTTCGGCCACACCGTCATCTTCCTCATCGGCGACTTCACCGGGATGATCGGCGACCCCACCGGACGGAACGCCACCCGGCCCCCGCTGACCCGCGAGCAGATCCTCTCGAACGCCGAGACCTACAAGAAGCAGGTCTTCAAGATCCTCGACCCGGCCGAGACCGAGGTCCGCTTCAACTCCGAGTGGCTCGGCCCCATGACCTTCGCCGACGTGGTGCGGCTGGCCAGCCGGCACACCGTGGCGCGCATGCTGGAGCGCGACGACTTCAAGAAGCGCTACACCGGCAACACGCCCATCTCCATCCACGAGTTCCTCTACCCGCTGGCCCAGGGGTACGACTCGGTGGCGCTGAAGTGCGACATCGAGCTCGGATCGTCCGACCAGCTCTTCAACCTGCTGGTGGGGCGCGCGCTCATGAACCAGTACGGGCTGGCGCCTCAGATCGTGCTCACCGGCCCCATCCTGGAGGGGCTCGACGCGAAGCTCGACCCGGCCACCGGCAAGATCGACGGCGACAAGATGTCGAAGTCGCTGGGCAACTACGTGGGCGTGGCCGAGCCCCCCGAGGAGCAGTTCGGCAAGCTCATGTCGGTCACCGACGACCTCATGTGGCGCTACTACGAGCTCCTGTCGGCCCGGACCAGCCTGGAGATCGCCGCGCTGCGGGCCGGGCACCCCAAGGCCGCCAAGGTGGCGCTCGCCATGGAGATCGTGGAGCGCTTCCACGGCGCCGAGGCGGCGCGCGGCGCCGCGCAGCACTTCGAGCAGGTCCACGCCCGGCGGGAGACGCCGGAGGACGTGGCCGAGGTGGCGCTGTCGCTCGGGGGGCAGGCGACCCTGCCGCTCGTCGCGGCGCTGGCCGACGCCAAGCTGGCGTCGTCCCGGAGCGAGGCCCGGAGGCTGGTGGCGCAGGGCGGGGTCACCGTGAACGGGGAGCGGGCCAGCGACCCGCAGGCGCCGCTCGCGGCGGGCGAGTACCTGGTCAAGGTGGGCAAGCGCCACTTCGCGAAGCTCAAGCTCGGCTGACGCTCCGCCCCGGCGGAGGGTGGGTCGGGCTCGCCTGGGTCATCGCCGTTTCGGCCGGGCGAAACACGACGGACCCACCCCCGAAGCGGGGGGCCGCCAGGGTGCGCCTCACCGGGGGGAAGCCCTCCCCTAGGTCGAGCGCCCCGTGGGCCCAGAGGAGGCGCGGACCCGCGCTCCCTCGGTCACCTTGTCGCCGGGGTGGACCAGGACCTGGTCGCCTTCCGCGAGACCCTCGACCACCTCGACGGCCGTCCCGGCCGCGTCCCCGATGCGGACCTTGCGGAGCCGGGCCCGTCCACCGTCGAGCACGAAGACGGCCCAGCCCCCGTCCATCCGGAAGAGGGCGCCGGAGGGGACCTGCAGTGCGTCGGGGCGCTCCGCCACCACGATCCTCCCGTCGGCCGCGTAGCCGTCGGAGAGCGGGGCCCAGGCTCCCGGGGTTGCCGGGTCCACGAGGACGTACACCCGCTGCTCCTCCACGCCGAGGGCGGAGACCTTCGTGAAGGCGGAGGGCTCGACCATCCGCACCCGCCCGGCGAGCACCTGGTCCCCGCCCCAGTTGACGACGTCCACCGGCGCCCCGGCCCGGACGCGCACCGCCTCGCTGGTGAGCAGGTCGAACCGCAGCTCGATGCGCCCCGGATCCCCGATCTCCAGCAGCGGCGTTCCCGCCGCCACCGGCCCCTCGCTCTCCTGGAGGACCCGGAGCACCCGGCCACCCGCCGGCGCCCGGACCTCCACGCCCTTCCCGACCGGAGCGGCGCGCGCCCCGAGCAGCGCCTCGGTCGCCTCCACCTCCCGACCGGCCCGCAGGAGCGCCGCCCCGGCCATGTCCAGGGCGTGGGCGCTCTCCTCGGCCGTGGACTCCGCCAGGTCGAGATCCCGGGCCGTCACCGACCCGGCGGCGGCCAGCGAGCGGGTGCGCTCCCGCTCCCGCTTCGCCTGGGCCGCCACGTGGCCGGCCCGATCCTGGGCTGCCCGGGCCTCGGCCTCCGCCGCGCGTGCCGCCGCGAGGCGCGCCCGGAGCTCGGCGCGGGTGCGGTCGTCCAGGGGAGCGGGCGTGGCCGGCTGGACGACGGCGACCACCGCCCCGGCACCGACGGCGTCGCCCGCCCTGGCCGTCACCCGGGCCAGGTGACCGGGAACCGGGGCGGTGACGACGAAGCGGTCCAGGACGCGGGCCTTGCCAGGCCCCTCCACGGTGACCCGCAGCGCGCCGCGCCCGACCTTTCCGACCTCCACGGGGAGCGGGCCCGGCCGGAGGAGCCACGCGGCCGCCGCAAGCCCGAGGAGCCCGGCGCCGGCGGTGAGGACGGTTCGCACCTTCATGGCTTCACTCCTTCGCCTTGAGGACCGAGACCAGGTCGAGCCGCGAGAGCCAGCGCCGCGACCAGAGCGCCACGACCACCGCCGCGACCACCACCACCGCCGTGGCGCGCCCCGCGTTGGCCAGGGTGACCACCGCGGGCAGGCGCATCAGGTCGGAGGAGGTCGCCCAGACGGTCAGCTCGACGAAACCCCATCCGGCCAGCCAGCCGACCGGCAGGCCGGCCACCACCTGGACCGCCAGCTCGCCGACCGCGATCCGCCACGATTCGCCCACGGTGAATCCGATCACCCGGAGCGTGGCCAGCTCCCGCTCCCGCTCGGCGAGCGCCATCCGGGCGCCGTTGTAAACCACCCCCACGGAGATGAGGACCGCGAAGAGGGTCAGGATGCCGGTGAACCAGAGCAGGCTGTCCTCCATCATCCGCTCGACCGAGCTCCGGGTGGCGTCGGCCAGCGCGACGCCCCCGACGCGGGGCATCCGCCGCAGCAGCTTCCCGACGTCACCCGACGCTCCGGGCTCGATCGCCAGGTACGCCCCCGAGACCAGCGACCCGTCGCCGGCGATCCGGTTCAGGGCCTCCCGGTCCATCACGACCTGCAGCCCCACGAGGTCATCGACGAGCGCCACCACCGGAACCTCGGCGGACCGGCGCGCCCCGTCCTGGAAGACCAGCCGGATCGGATCCCCCGGGCCGACCTGGAGCTTCCCGGCGAGCCGCCGGCTCACGACGACTCCCGCCGGAGGGATCTCCACCCCGCCGCGCCGCGCGTCCACGACCCGGTGCAGGCGTCCGCCGGGGTCGAGTCCGAGGACGGCGATGCGGTGGCGCCGGTGACCCGACTCCACGCTGGCGGGGATGGCGCGGAAGGGTTCCACGTCCCACACCCCGGGAAGCGACCGCAACTCCCGCGCGGCTCCGGCGTGGAGCGCCTGCGTGAAGTGGACCGCCAGGTCCTCCCGGGCCACCCGGCCGAACTCGTGGTCCACCAGCGTGGAGGAGGCGTCGCGCGTGAAGGCGGCCACCATGGTGCAGGCCACCGCGGCGCCGATCCCGAGCGCGGAGAGCGCCGCCCGGGTGGGCCTGCGCCCCAGGTCCCGGAGCACCATCCGGCCCGCCGGGGAGAGGAGCCTCCCCAGCCCGGCACGCTCCAGCCAGGAGGGGTGGAAGGTGGGCGGCGCCTCGGGGCGCATGGCCTCGGCCGGGGCGAGGCGCACCGCCCGCCGCACCGCGCCGGCGACGGCCACGAGGGCAACCGCCGCGGCCAGGATCGCGGCGGCGAGCCCCACCGCCGGCTCGGCCTCGTACAGGATGGCCGGGAAGCGATAGTACCGGGCGTACATCCCCGAGAGGGAACTCCCGAGCCAGTAGCCACCGGCCACCCCCACCGCCGTCCCGGCCGCCACCAGCACGAGCGCCATCGCCGCGTAGTGCCCCCCGACGGCTCCGTCCCCGTATCCCAGGGCCTTCAGCGTGCCGACCTGCATGCGCTGGGTGGCGACCAGCCGGGAGAGGACCAGGGCGAGGAGGAAGGCCGCCACGCCCAGGATGACCACCGGGATGGTCGTGGCCATCACCTTCATCTGCCCGATCTCGTCGGTGACGAGCCGGTGGGAGGTCTGGAGGTCGCGGCCGTAGGCGCCCCGCCCGCCCCAGGGCGCGAGCATCCGGTCGATCCCGGCGATCACCGGCTCCTCCCTGGCTCCGGGCGCGAGCCGCACGCCCACGGCGTTGAACGCGCCGGTGAGGTCGAGGGCGGCGGCGAGGGCCCGCCGGGACATCCACAGCACTCCGTAGTGGAGGTCGTCGTTGAGGATCCCGCCCGGACGAACCGTGAAGACGTGCTCCGGCGATCCTCCCACCCCCACCACGCGGAGCACCTTCCACCGGCCGTCGATGACGGCCGAGATCCGGTCCCCGGGGCGGATCCGGTTTGCCTTCGCGAAGCCCTCGCTCATCACCACCTCGTCGGCGGCACCCGGCGAGACCGATCTTCCCTCGCGCAGGTGCAGCCGGTCGAGCCGCGGCTCGCCCTCGTCGGGGACGGAGCGGAGCAGCGCGCTGGCGGGGTCGGGCAGGCCCGGGATGTCCACCAGCGCCTCCGTCATGACCCGGGTCTCCACCGCCGCGACGCCGGGAAGGGCCGCCAGGCGGGACGCCAGGGCCTCCGGGGCGCGCACCAGCTCGGCGAAGACGTGCGGGAAGCGGTGGGTCTCGTAGAGCACGTCCCGGGTGCGCTGCAGGGCCCTCCAGGTCGTCACGGCGCCCACGAAGGTGGCGACGGCGCAGGCGACCAGGGCGGCGATTGCGATCCCCTGCCCGCGCGTGCGCAGGATCTCCCGCGAGAGCTTCCTGGTGAGGGCCCTCACCAGGAGATCTCCCCGGCGGAGACCCGCCGCTCGTTCCGGATCTCGGCCGCGATCCGCCCGTCCGCCATCCGGACCACCCGGTCGGCCATCCCCCCGATGGAGGCGTTGTGGGTGATCACCGCGACGGTGGTGCCCAGTTCGCGGTTGACGCGGTCGAGGACCTCGAGAACCGAGCGGCCGGTGGCGGCGTCGAGGGCACCGGTGGGCTCGTCGCAGAGCAGGACGTCGGGTCGCTTGGCGATGGCCCGGGCGATGGCCACGCGCTGCTGCTCACCGCCGGAGAGCTGCGACGGGAAGTGATCGAGCCGCTCCGAGAGCCCGACGCGTCCCAGCGCCTCCTCTGCGGGAAGGGGGTCGGTCGCGATCTCGGCGGCGAGGGCGACGTTCTCGCGGGCGGTGAGGCTCGGGACCAGGTTGTAGAACTGGAAGACGAATCCCACGTGCTCGCGCCGGTAGGCCGTGAGCGCCCGGTCGTCGGCGCGGGCCAGGTCGTGGTCCCGGTAGCGCACCACCCCCGCCGAGGGAGCGTCGAGCCCCCCCAGCACGTTCAGCAGGGTGGACTTCCCGGAACCCGACGGTCCCAGGATCACCACGAACTCCCCGTCCCAGATCCTGAGGCTCACGCCGCGGAGGGCGTGAACCTCGACCTCGCCCATCCGGTAGACCTTGGTGATCCCCACCGCCTCGAATGCGGGCGACGTGGCGGGCATGGCGGCCCCCCTCTCCCGGACGCTTCACTCCCTGGAACGCTACGCCCTTCACGCCAGGGGCGCCGCTACCCAATCGGGGCGGCCTCACTCCCGGAAGAGCCGCCCCACCACGAAGACCTCGAAGCTGCGCTCCCGCGTGGCCTCGGGGCGCACCACGTCCACCTTCCCAAACCGGGCGCGCACCTCCTTCTGGAAGATCGGGAAGTCGCCCCCCATGAAGACCTTCACCACGAAGGAACCGCCGAGCTTGAGCGTCTCGCCGGCGACGTCGAGCGCCATGCGGGAGAGCTCGAGCGACCTCGCCTCGTCGGTCACCTTCACGCCGATGGTCTTCGGCGCCATGTCACTCGTCACCAGGTCGAACCGTCCGGGGTGAAGCTCGCGGATGCGGTCGAGCGCGTCGGGCGCGAGCAGGTCCAGCACCGCGGTCCTCACCCAGGGCTTCCCGAGCGCCCGGATCTCGACGATGTCCACCCCGACGGCCGCGCCCTTCGGGCCAACCACCTCGGCCAGCACCTGGAGGAACCCGCCCGGCGCTGCTCCCAGATCGAGCACCGACCCTCCCTTCCCGAGCAGCTTCTGCCGCCGGAGGATCTCCTCGATCTTGAAGGCGGATCGGGCGCGAAAACCCTGCTCCTTGGCCTTCTGGAAGAATCGGTCCTTGGGGTCGTAGGGCTTCGCCATTGCGTACCAGGATGGTCCACTCCTCATACCGCATCCCGCGCCTGCCCGCCCCTTGACGAGTCCCGGCCTACGTCGGATAACCCTCGTCCCCCGACCGGATCGGGACCTCTCCAGGAGAAGCGAGACCCATGGCGACCATCATCACCGAGGAGTGCATCAACTGCGGCGCGTGCGAGCCCGAGTGCCCGAACGGCGCCATCACCCAGGGCGATGACATCTACATCATCAACGCCGACCTCTGCACCGAGTGCGTCGGCTTCCACGACGAGGAGGCCTGCGCCGCGGTCTGCCCGGTGGACTGCTGCGTGCCGGACCCGGCCCGTCCCGAGACCGAGGAGCAGAACTACGCCAAGCTGGCCACGATCCACGCCGACAAGACCTTCCCGGCGCTGGGCGAGCTGCCGGCGAACCTGTCCCGGTTCCGCAAGGCCTAGAGCTTCCCCGCGCGAGAGCGCGAGCCGGATCCACGGACCCCGCACGTCGAAAGGCGCGCGGGGTTCGTCGTTTCCGGGCCCCGCGGCCATTAGAAGGCACGCCATGGACATGCTCACCGGTGGCCAGCTCGTCGCCCGCATGCTGAAGAAGGAGGGGGTGGGAACGGTCTTCACCCTCTCCGGCCTCCACGTCGCGCCCATCTACGTCGGGCTCGTCGAGGAGGGGATCCACATCGTGGACACCCGCCACGAGCAGGCCGCGGCCCACGCCGCCGACGCCTGGGCCCGCCTCACCCGCGGCGTGGGCGTGGCCATCGTCACCGCCGGTCCGGGCGTGACCGACGCGATCACCGGGGTCGCCAACGCCTGGGCGGCCAACGTGCCGCTGCTGCTCATCGGCGGCGCCGCCCCCACCTTCAACCAGGGGCGCGGGTCCCTCCAGGAGATGCCGCAGACCCAGCTCTTCCAGGGCATCACCAAGTGGAGCGACCGGGTCCCTTCGCCCGAGCTGCTCCCCGGATACATGGCGAAGGCCTTCCGCGTGGCCCGCGCCGGCCGGCCCGGGCCGGTCTTCCTCGAGATCCCCTGGGACGTGCTCTCGAACGGCGCCGACGCGTCCACGGCCGACGCTCTCACCGGCTACCGCACCGATGCCCGCTGCCCGGGCGACCCGCGCAAGATCGACCAGGCCCTGGCGCTGCTCGCCGGGGCCGACCGGCCCGTGCTCCTGGGCGGCTCCTCCATCTGGTGGGACGACGCCCCGCAGGCGCTCGACCGGTTCGCCACCCGCACCGGGATCCCGGTCTACCTGAACGGCATGGGGCGCGGCTGCCTGCCCCCCGGCCACCCCTGCTTCTTCCAGCACACCCGCAAGGAGGCCCTCGGCGAGGCCGACGTGGTGCTGGTGGTCGGCACCCCGCTCGACTTCCGGGTGGGCTACGGGAGCGAGCCCACCATCGCCTCGGGGGCGCGGGTGATCCAGGTGGACGTCGAGGCGGCCGAGATCGGGCGCAACCGGCGCATCGACGCGGGCATCGTGGGCGATTCACGGAGCGTGCTCGACCAGTTGGAGGCCGGGGCCGGCGCCATCCCCGGGGCGGCGGCCTGGCGAACGCGCCTGCGGGCCAGCGAGGCGGTCCGGCTCGAGAGGCAGGCGGCCTTCGAGCAGAGCGCCCAGCGCCCCATCCACCACTTCCGGCTGGGCAAGGAGATCGACCTGGCGGCCCGGCGCGCCGGGGACGTCACCTTCGTGGCCGACGGCGGAAACGTGGTGGCCGTTGCGGCGAAGAGCATCCAGCTTCCACGGCCCGGGCGCTGGCTCGACCCGGGGCCGCTGGGCTGCCTGGGCGTGGGCGCGCCCTTCGCTCTGGCGGCGAAGACGCTCGCCCCGGAGCGGCCGGTGCTGGTCATCCAGGGGGACGGCTCCTTCGGCCTGAACGGCTTCGACTTCGAGACCGCGGTCCGCTTCAAGCTCCCCATGGTGGTGGTGGTCGGCAACGACGCCGCCTGGGGGCAGATCCTCATCCCGCAGCGCAACATGTACGGGGAGGAGAAGAGCCCGGCCACGCGGCTGGCATCCACCCGGTACGACCGGGTGGTGGAGGCCTTCGGTGGCCAGGGGGAGCACGTGGACGACCCGGCCGACCTGCCCGCCGCCCTGGACCGCGCCTTCGCCTCCGGGACCGTCTACTGTGTGGACGTCGCCATCGACCCGGAGGCCGCCGCTTCGTCGGGCGCTGCCGGCTACGCCGTCTGAACGGAGAACGCCATGCCCGCCCCCCACCCCAAGCTCCACCGCGACCGCACCGTGATCCTGGTCGTGGACGTGCAGGACCGGCTCACCCCGGCCATGCCTCCCGAGACCCTGGCACGCCTGGTGAAGTACGCCCGGGCCCTCATCCACTGCGGGAAGACGCTGGGCCTCCCGGTGCTCTGCACCGAGCAGTATCCCAAGGGGCTCGGCCACACCCTTCCCGCGCTCCTCGAGCTGCTCCCCTCCCCTCCGCTCGAGAAGGTGCACTTCTCCTGCGGCGCCGACCCGGTCTTCCAGCGCACGCTCGAGACCACGGGCAGGAAGCAGGTGGTGATCACCGGCATGGAGACCCACGTCTGCGTCTTCCAGACCACGCGCGACCTCGTCGCCATGGGCTACGACGTGCAGGTCTGCGCCGACGCGGTGTCGAGCCGGACCGAGGAGCACCGGGTGCGCGGGCTGGACCTGTGCCGCCAGGCCGGGGCGGTGGTCACCACCGCCGAGACCGCCATCTTCGACCTGCTCCACCAGGCGGCCACGCCCGAGTTCAAGGCCGTGTCACCCTGGGTGAAGTAGGTCAGGGTCCGCCGACGGCGATCCGGGGCAGGAGCGGGTTCACCCGGGTGGTGATCTCGTAGTGGATGGTGCCGGCCCAGCCGGCCAGGGCCTCGGCCGACACGCTCTCCTCCCCGTCGCGCCCCAGCAGGACCGCCACGTCGCCGGCAACCGCATCGGGGACGTCGGTGACGTCCACCATGAACATGTTCATGCAGACGCGCCCCAGCACCGGCGCCCGCTGGCCGCGCACCAGCACGTGGGCCCGCGATGAGAGCGCCCGGGAGTAGCCCTCGAAGTAGCCCACCGGGATCACCGCGATGCGGGTGCGGCGCTGGGCCCGCCAGGTCCGGCCGTAGCCGACGTAGCCGCCGGCCGGGACGTCCTTCACCTGGGCGAGCAAGGCCTTCCAGGTCATCACCGGCGACAGCACGAACCCGGAGAGCCCGCGTTCCCGCGCCGAGACCAGCGTCTCGCGCGATGGCCAGAGGCCGTAGAGGCCGATGCCGACGCGGGCCATGTCGAAGTGGGTCCGGGGGAAGAGGATGGCGGCGGCCGAGCAGGCGGTGTGACGCACCGTGGGGCGCGGGCCGGCGACGGCGACCCGATCGACACCGTCCGTGAACCTCGCCATCTGCGACTCGGCGTAGCCGTGGTCGGTGGTGTCCTCGATGTCGGCGTAGTGGGTGGAGATCCCCTCCAGCAGGACCTCCGGCTCGGCGGCCACGGCGCGGGCCAGCGCCACCGCGTCCCCGGCCTCCAGCCCCTGCCGGTGGGTTCCGGTCTCGAGCTTGAGGTGCACGCGGGCGGTGCGCCCCTGGGCGCGGGCCGCGCGCGCCAGCACCGGGATGGCCGAGGGGTCGTAGAGGGTTAGGCGCAGGTCGGCCGCGACGGCCTCGGCGAAGTCCTGCGGCGGCGTGTGGCCGAGGCAGAGGATGGGGACGTCCGGGCCGACCAGGTTGCGCAGCGGGATTCCCTCGTTGGCGCCCCAGACCGCGAGCCAGGAAGCGCCGGCGCGCAGCGCGGCGGGGGCGACGAGGGCCACCCCGTGGCCGTAGGCCTCCGACTTCACGACGGCGGCGAGCCGGGCGCCGCCCAGGCGACCCTGGAAGGCACGGACGTTGGCGGCCAGGGCGGCGAGGTCGATCTCGAGCCAGCTCACCGTCCCCGGGGGAAGTCCGGCGGGTCGGGAGGGCGGCGGGGGGGCCGAAGGCATCGGTGGAGTGTAGCCCGGCGGGGGCGCGGGCTCGACGATCCGGCCGAATTCCCCCGTGTGGCGAAGCGGTTGACCCTCGGGGTCGCGAGTGTTACCTATCGCGTCCCTGCCGTACCCGGGGCGTAGCGCAGCCTGGTAGCGCACTTGCTTGGGGTGCAAGTGGTCGCTGGTTCAAATCCAGTCGCCCCGACTTCGTAGCCCCCGAGATTCCGCAAGGGTCTCGGGGGTTTTTGTTTGTCCGGGAACCTGGGGTGGCATTCCGGTGTAGGGCCGGGGTGGCATAGGGGGTGGCGCATTTTCGGGGGTTGGGACCACTTCCCCGGGGCCC
>CAIQRS010000046.1 GCA_903874275.1 uncultured Anaeromyxobacter sp. | reverse complement strand
TCGAGCTCCTCTACCGCGTCCTGTTCCCCCTCCCCACCACGTTCACGCGCGAGTGGTTCGACGGGGCCTGGCACGCCGAGTCCGTGTCCGACCTCCAGCCCACCGACGCCTTCGTGGGGCCCGGCGGGGTGCTCCGGATCGTCGACTGCCAGTCCGGCCTCCTGCGCCACGCCACGAATGCCTCCGGTGCGTGGGTGGTGGAGACGATCCCGGTCGCCGAACCCGCGCAGCGCTGCGCGGTGACGACGGGGCCCGCAGGCGACGTCCGCATCGCCTGGACCTCCCAGCGCCCGCTGCCGCCCGGGCAAGGGGGCAGCCCGACCGCGAGCGACCTGCACCTCGTCCGTCCCGGGACGGGGGGATGGGTGGACGAGATCGCGCCGCTCGGCGCGGCTGCGGTGCCCGTGGCTCCCAGCGTCCTGCGCATCCACGCACCCTCGGCGGACCGGACGGTGGTGATCTTCCAGGGCTTCACGGCGGGTGCGGGAGGGATCGACGTCCGCGCCGTGACCCGCGACACCGGGACCTGGGGCGCGCCGGTCTCGCTGGGGATCCGCCAGTTCAACGGGCGCGAGGAGAGCTTCACCTCGGCGATGTCGCCCGACGGGTCGAGGATCGCGGTGGCCTGGAACGGGTTCACGACGGGTGGATGCTGCTCGCCGGCCACGCTCGCCATCCGCGGCGTGGACGGGGCGTGGACGAGCACGATCCTGTACGACACGGAGGCGTGGCTCGCGTCGGGGTTCTCACCGCAGGGGAAGCTCTGGGTGCTCGAGCTCTCGCCGATCTCGCACCTGGGCGGCATCCTGTACGAGGAGCCGTAGCGGGGCGCGGTGTCAGGGGGGCGTGCGAGCATCTGAACGCATGCGCAGGTCGGGTGCCAGGGAGGAAGAGGCGACGCGGGGAGGGGCCGCGGGCGGTTCACTTTCGGTGATGCTGGAGGAGCTGGCGGCGCGGGCCTGGGAGATCGAGGTCCCCTGGGACCGGCGCGGGGTGGGCGGGGGCGCGGCGGTCCGGGTCGATCGACTGCTGGTGCGGGTGGCGCGGGGGCACGGCGCGGTGGACGTCGCGCTGGGTGAATGCCTGGCGGCCATGGGCGCGGGGGACCGGGCGCTGCGGCTGGGGTTCGCCGGGCTGGCCGACTACGCGCGCGAGGTGCTGGGGATGGCCGGGCGCACGGCGCTGGGGCTGGCGCGGCTCTCGCGGGAGCTGGGGGAGAGGCCGCTCCTGCGCGCGGCGGTGCGGCGCGGGGAGGTGAGCCCGCGGCTGGCCCAGGAGTTGCTGCCGGTGGCCAGGGGCGACGCCGAGGCGGGGTGGGTGGCCCGCGCGGCGCAGTTGACGGTCCGTGAAGCGCGGGAGGCGGCGCGGGCGGCCGCGGCGGGGCAGGGGCTTCCGGACGACGACTGGGAGCGCATCGAGTTCCCGGCCGGGGCGGAGTGCCGGGCCAGGGTGGACGAGGCGTTCGCCCTGGCGGGGGAGCTGCTGGGGGCGACGGCGCCGCGCTGGCAGCGGCTCGAGGCCATCTGCCAGGAGTACCTGGGGGCGAACCCCGTGCCGGAGGGGGCGGGGCAGGTGGGTGGCGAGGGCGGGGACCGCGGGGACGGGGCGGGCGGGGACGGAGCGGGGCTCGAGGAACTGGAGGCGGCCCTGGAGGCCGAGACGGAGAAGTGGGAGCGGCTCCTCTGGCCAGAGCCGGTGGCGGCGCCGGAGGTGGGGGAGGAACGGGACGTCGGGGCCATCGACGCGCGGGTCCGGGAACTGGCCGCCATGCGCGACCGGTGGGACGACCTGGTCGGACACCTGGGGCTCGTGGTGCAGGCCTTCGGGCTGTGGAGGCACCTGGGCTTCGCGTCGTTCGCACATTACTGCGCGGAGAGGCTGGGAATGGCCGAGCGCACGGTGGCGCAGCGGGTCTGGCTGGAGCGGCGGCTGCACGAGCTGCCGGGGCTGCGGGAGGCCATGCGGCAGGGGAGGGTCAGTTACGAGAAGGCGCGGCTGGTGGCGGGGGTGGCGGTGCCGCGCGACGTCGAGGGGTGGGTCGCGGTGGCCGAGAAGTGCACCTGCGTCGAGCTGCGGAGGCGGGTCGAGGCCGGGGAGCAGGCGCAGATGTGTGCGCGGGAGAGGGTCTCGGTGGTCGCGCCGCGGCGGGTGGCGGGGCTCTTCGAGGAGGCGAGCCTCGCGGTCATGAGCCGGGAGGGGAGGTGGATGCCGCCGGCGGAGTGCCTCGCGCAGATGTGTGCGCACTTCGTCACGGCCTGGGAGGGGATCCTGGACCGGCGCATGACGCCGCAGCGGCGGGCCATCGAGCGGGACCAGGGGTTCTGCCAGGTGCCGGGGTGCAGCCGGGCTGCGGTGCACGCGCACCACGTGGTGTGGAGGTCGCGGGGAGGGGGCGACGAGCCGGAGAACCTGGTCAGCCTCTGCGCCGGGCACCACCTCTACGGGATTCACCGCGGGTACATCCGGGTGTCGGGGCGGGCGCCCGACGGGCTGGTCTGGGAGTTCGGGGAGGAGGCGCGGGCGGGGTAGGCCGCTGGGAAGCCTAGCCGACGACCACCTTCTGCTCGATGCGGCCGAAGAGGCTGCGCCCCTGCGCGTCGTATGTCTCCATGGCGATGCGATCGCCGGCGCGCAGGAAGGGGGTCCTCGGCTGGCCGCCGGGGACGGAGAGGATCTCGAGGACGCGCCGCTCGACCAGGCAGGAGACGCCGTGCTTCGTGTCGGCGTTGGAGACCGTTCCGCTTCCCAGGATGGTGCCGGAGGTGAGGGCGCGGGTGTGGGTCACGTGCTCGATGAGCCGGGCGAACGAGAAGTGCATCTCGGGGCCTGTCTCCAGATCCCCGACGACGCGGCCGTTCAGCCAGATCTTGAGCTGGAGGTGGGCCCGGCCGTCGCGCCAGGCGGAGCCGAGCTCGTCGGGGGTGGCCACGAAGGGCGCGAAGGCGGTGGGGGGCTTCGACTGGAAGAAGCCGAAGCCCTTGGCGAGCTCGTCGGCGACCAGGTTGCGCAGCGTGAAGTCGTTCAGCATGGTGACCAGCCTGACGGCCGATATCGCGTCGTCGGCCCGGGTCCCCTGCGGGACGTCGCCCAGGATGACGGCCATCTCCCCCTCGAAGTCGAGCCCCATGAGCGGGTCGGCGAGCTGGACGTCGTCCGACGGACCGAGCAGGACGCCGCTGCCGCCCTGGTAGACGAGCGGGTCGGTCTCCATGGACGGAGGCAGCTCGGCGCCGCGGGACCGCCGGACGAGCCGGGCGTGGTTCAGGTAGGTGGACCCGTCGATCCACTCGTAGGCGCGGGCCAGGGGGGCCTGGAGACGCTGCAGGGAGAGCGGATCGGTGGCGATGCGGCCGTTCTCCAGCTCGGCGTCGAACTCGCGGAGCCGCGGTTCCAGCTCGTCCCAGCGGTCCAGGGCGGCCTGGAGGTTGGGCGCGATGTGGGCGACGTCGGCCAGGCGGGCCCCGTCCGACCGGACCATGCACAACCTGCCGTCCCGGGAGCCGTCGCGGAGGGATGCGAAGCGCATGGGCCGAAGAATGCCATGCGGGGGGGGAATCGCCAGGAGGCGGGAGGGGCTTGCAGGGGTTCTTGCGGAAGGGCCCGGGAGGCGTAATTTGTCAGTCATGGGCGAAGGCGACGGACTGCCCCCGAAGGGGGATACGCTGCGGCGGGCGCTGCAATGGCTCGCCGAGCGGCGGCTGGAGGACCCGAAGGCGTCACGAGCAAAGCTCATCTCCGAGGCGGGACTGCGCTTCGACCTCTCGCCGCCCGAGGAGGAGTTCCTCTTCGGCAACTGGAAGGAAAGCTGATGACCCTCGAATGGAAGAAGATCCTCTGTCCGGTGGACTTCTCCGATGCGTCCCGCAGCGCGCTCCAGGTGGCGTCGGAGCTGGCGCGCCGGTTCGACGGCGAGGTGACGGTCTTCCACGCCTACCCGCTTCCCGGGTACACGCTGCCCGAGGGGACGGTCCTGCCGGCCACCGGCATGCTCCAGGAACTCGCCGAGCAGACCGACGCGCTCCTCGAGCGCTGGAAGGCCGAGGCCATCGCCGACGGCGCGCCGCGGGTGTCGAGCGACAAGGCGGTCGGTGAGCCGGCCGCGGAGATCGTCGCCGCCGCCGAGGACGGGAAGTACGACGCCATCGTCGTGGGCACCCACGGCCGCACGGGCTTCGCCCATGTGCTGCTGGGGTCGGTGGCCGAGCGGGTGGTGCGCCGGGCCCCGATGCCGGTCGTCACGGTGCGGCCGAAGAAGTAGGTCGGGGGCGAGGTGCCATTTCGGATAGGCGCAGCTATGGAGGACCCAGCATGACTTGGCGCGACCACATCGCTCTTGACCCGGCGGTCCTCGTGGGCAAGCCAGTCGTGAAGGGCACGAGGATCCCGGTCGAACTGGTCCTAGACCTTCTCGTGGCGGGATGGACCTTCGAGCAGGTGCTGGCGAACTATCCCGGCCTCACGCTGGAAGACATCCGTGCGTGCATCGCATACGCGAAGGATGCCGTGTCGGGGGAGCAAGCTTTCCCGGGCGCTCCGGCCTGACGGATGCGATTCCTCGCGGACGAGAACTTCCCACGCACCGCCGTGGAGGCGCTCCGTCGGGCTGGGCGCGACCTTTCCTGGGTGACCGAGTCCGCGGCGGGTTCGTCCGACGAGGCCGTTCTGGCACGGGCTCTCGTCGACGAGCGGGTGCTGCTCACCTTCGACAAGGATTTCGGGGAACTCGTCCTCCGTGGAGGGGCGGCTGCAAGCTGCGGGGTGGTCCTCGTTCGGCTGCCGCTCACGAGCCCCGATCTGCTTGCCAGGCGGGTGGTGGCGTCGCTCGCCACCCGCCCTGATTGGAGCGGGGCCTTCAGCGTCATCGAACTGGACCGGGTGCGGGTCCGCCGGCTCGGCGCCTGACAAGCCACCTCAATCCAGCGGCTCCACCGCCGGCACCGGCTCCCTGCGCCGCGCCTTCCCGATGGCGTCGGCCGTGTAGATGGCGAGCCCCGTCCAGATGAACGCGAAGGTCACGGCCTGGGTGCTCCCGAACGGCTCCCGGTAGGCGACCACGGCCAGCGTGAACTGCATCGTCGGCGCCACGTACTGGAGCAGGCCGACCGTGGACAGGCGCAGCCGGTGCACCCCGAGCCCGAACCAGACGAGCGGCAGCGCGGTCACCGCGCCGGCCGAGAGGAGCAGCACCGACATCCCCGTGGAGGTCCCGAAGTGGGCCTCGCCCCGCCACCAGAGCCAGCCGAGCCAGCCGGCCGCCAGCGGCGCCAGGAGCGACGTCTCGACGAGCAGCCCCGCCACCGCGTCGATGCGGGCCTGCTTCCGGAGCAGCGTGTAGAGGGCGAAGGAGAGGGCCAGGGTGAGCGAGATCCAGGGCAGTCGGCCGTGGGCCACCACCATCCAGCCCACCCCCACCGCGGCGAGGGCGACGGCGAAGGCCTGGAGCCGGTCGAGCCCCTCCTTCAGGAACACCACCCCGAGCAGGATGGTCACGAGCGGGTTCATGAAGTAGCCCATGCTGGCTTCCAGCAGGTGGCCCGAGTTCACCGACCAGATGTAGAGGATCCAGTTGAGCGAGATGAGCAGCGTGGTGGCCACGTAGGTGAGGACCCGGCGGCGGTCCCGGAGCGACCGGGCCACCTCGGCGCCCCGTCCCATGACGACCGTCATGGCCCCCAGGAGGGCCACCGAGGCGACCACCCGCCAGGAGAGGATCTCGAGCGGGCCGGTGGGCCGGAGGGCCTTGAAGTAAACGGGGGATAACCCCCAGGCCAGGTAGGCGGCGAGCGCGTAGGCCAGGCCCGCGGTGTGGGGGGAAGGGGAGATGGCGCCTCCGGGAGGCGGGATTCGTACCCCTTCCAGAAACCCTTCACAAGCCACCCCGATCCGGCGAGGATGTCGGTCCTATGAGCGATCTCTCGACGCGGTACATGGGGCTCGACCTGCCGAGTCCTCTCGTGGTGGCCAGTTCCTCCATCTCCAACCGGCCCGAGAACTTCCAGGCCGCCGAGGCGAGCGGCGCCGGCGCCATCGTCCTTCGGTCGCTCTTCGAGGAGCAGATCGAGGCCGCCGAGAGCGCGCTGGAGGAGGCGGTCAGCTTCCAGGCCGACGCGAATCCCGAGGCCCGCAGCTACCTTCCGCCCCAGCGCATCGGGCCGCGCGAGTACCTGCGCCTCCTCGACAAGGCCAAGAAGTCGGTGAAGATCCCGGTCATCGCCAGCTTGAACGCGGCCGCGGCGGGGAGCTGGAGCGAGTACGCCAAGCAGCTCGAGGACGCCGGCGCGAGCGCCATCGAGGTGAACATCTACGCGGTGGGCGCCGACGCCAGCGTCACCGGCGAGCAGATCGAGAAGGAGTGCATCCAGATCGTCCGATCGGTGCGCAAGGCGGTGAAGATCCCCATCGCCCTCAAGCTCTCCCCGTACTTCACCTCCTTCGCCAACGTGGCGAAGAAGTTCGACGACGAGGGGGTGAACGCGCTCGTGCTCTTCAATCGCTTTCTGCAGCCGGACATCGACCTCGACCGCATGGCGCTGAACAGCTCCATGCAGCTCTCCCACCCCTGGGAAATGCTGCTCCCGCTGCGCTGGACCGCCATCCTGCACGGGCGCGTCAAGGCCGACCTGGCGGCGTCCACGGGCGTCCACGACACCACCGGCGTGGTGAAGATGCTGCTCGCCGGCGCGACGGTGGTCCAGCTCGCCGCGTCGCTGCTTCGCAACGGCGTTCCCCACCTGGCGACGCTGAAGACGGGCCTGGCGGAGTGGATGGAGCGGGGGCACTACTCGGCGCTGGCCGACTTCCGGGGATCGCTGTCGCAGAAGGAGGCCCGCGACCCGCGCGCCTTCGAGCGCGCACAGTACGTGAACCTGATCCTGTCGCAGAACATGTGAGCCGGGGGGCGCGCCCCGGGGCGCGGCCGCCTCATTCGACCGACACCAGCCGCACCAGCTTGAAGAGCCGCCGGTCGAGCGGCACCCGCGCGTCGAGGAGGCCGAGCACCTCGTCGAACTGCACCGCGATCATGGGCAGCGGCGGGGTGATCGAGACCACCAGCGAGAACTCCCAGATCGAGGCGACGACGGTGCGGCCGGCCAGCGCCGACGGCGTGGGGGCGGGGAGGTGGGCCGCCGCCTCGTGGAGGTCGCGCAGCGCCTGGGCGTCCACCGAGGAGTCGTCGGAGGAGCGCAGGAGCTCCACCGAGACCAGGCGACCGTCGGCGCGCTGGACGACCCTCACCAGCGCCGCGTGGCGGGTCCGGACCTGGTCGGCGAGGGCCCGCGCCACGGTCATGCCGTCCGAGATCTGGGTCGAGAGCCCCTCCGGGACGGCGGCGAGGCCGGCCAGGGAGAGCGGCACCTCCCCGGGTGCAAAGGGGGAGCCGGTCCGGCCGAAGCGGGCGGCCTGGTCCACGTAGACGGCCGCGTAGTCGACCAGGCTGCGGCCGAGCTGGCTCAGGTAACCGGGCAGGCCCCGGTCGGTGACGACCCTTTCGGGGTCCCAGGCCTGGAGGATGGAGCGGCCGAGGTCGAGGAAGAACGGGTCGGCGAGGCCGCTCTGGACCTTGGCCCGGCCCACGTCCTCGCGGAGGAGGCGCTGGAGGCGGACCTCGGGCGACGCGTCGGGCTGGGCGTAGTAGGCGACCACGGCGTCCGGGGGGCGGCCGGTGAGGTCCGGGGGAGAGGCGGTCGCTGGTGGACCCGGGACGGCCCAGGCGAGGTCGGGGTGGTCGGCCCGGCTCACGTCCGGCACCGCGCCTGGCGCCACGCCCTCCACGTCCGCCACCGAGGAAGGCACCGAGGACTCCACGTCCGGCACCGAGGACTCCACGTCCGGCACCGCGGAACCCGCGGAACGCGCTTGCGGCCGCTCCTTCGGCTCGCCCTGCCGGGGGAGCGGCGGCAGCTGGACCAGCACGAACTCGATCGGAGCGGAGCGCGGTGGCCCCGGCGCCGCATCGGGTCGCCAGGTCCACAGGGCGGCCGCGACGAGCGCGTGGAGGACCACGCTGGCCGCGAGCGCGGGAATCCAGCGGGGCGGTCGCGCCGGTCGGCGGGGAGGCTGGTCCAAGGGGCGTCCTTCCACGTGCCGGTGAGAAACATCCCACCTGTCCGAGGGGCGTGCAACCGGCCTTGTCGAAGTCCGGGACCGCTTGTAGGGTGCGCCGTCGTCGCAGCGAATCCCGCCTGAAGGAGCGAATCCGATGAAAGCTGTCGCCGTCTTCCCCGAGGAGCGCGCGCTCCGCCTCGTAGACCACCGCGAACCCGCCATCCTCGCCCCCGGTGACGTGGTGGTGAAGGTCCTCGACGTGGGCTTCTGCGGCACCGACCGGGAGATCGCCGCCTTCCGCACGGGCTCCCCGCCCACCGACTCCCCCTACCTGATCCTCGGCCACGAGGCGCTCGGCGAGGTGCTGGAGGTGGGCTCCTCGGTGCGCCGCATCCGCCCCGGCGACCTCGTCGTCCCCACGGTGCGCCGCCCCTGCCGCCACGAGACCTGCCGGGCCTGCCGCATGGGGCGCCCCGACTTCTGCCTCTCCGGAGAGTACTCCCAGCGCGGCATCAAGGATGCCCACGGCTTCCTGGCCGAGCGCTTCTGCGACGACGCCCGCTGGCTGCAGCCGGTGCCGCGCGAACTGCGCGACGTGGCCGTGCTCACGCAGCCCCTCTCCATCGCCGAGACGGCCATCGCCGAGCTCGATCAGGTCCAGAAGCGGCTCCCCTGGTCGGCGCTCGGCGAGACCGGAGGGTCGGGCAAGCGCGCCCTCGTCCTCGGCGCCGGGCCGGTGGCGCTCCTCGGCGCGATGGCCCTCGTGGTGCGCGGCTACAAGGTCACCATCTACTCCCACGCCGGGCGCGGCGAGAAGGCCGAGTTCGCCGAGTCGATCGGGGCCCAGTTCGTCACCGCCGAGGAGGAGAAGCTCCAGACCCTGGCCGGCCACCTCGGGCGCATCGACGTCATGTTCGAGGCCACCGGCGCCACCCCCGACGCGCTCGCCGCCATGGAGCACCTGGGGCGCAACGGCGTGTATCTCCTGACCGGGATCCCCGGGCGGCGCGGCGCCTTCACCCTCGACGCCGGCTTCCTGCTCCACGGGATGGTGCAGCGGAACCAGGTCATCATCGGGCCGGTCCACCCCAGCGCCGAGGCCTTCCGGGCCGCCATCCAGGATCTCGGGCTCTTCTCGCGCCGCTGGCCCGGGGCGCTGCCGCGCCTCATCGCGAACCGCATCTCCATCGACGAGGCGCCCGAGGCCTTCCGGCAGCCCACGTCGGGGCTCAAGCGGGTCGTCGCGGTCGCCGACTAGCGGCAGCGGGGGCTGCGCCGCCGACTAGCGAACCTGCGCCGTCACGTCCTCCGCCTCCATCCCGGTGGGCATCGGGACGTGGCGGATGGTCTTGCCCGTCCAGTCGAGCCGCCTCAGGTCCACCTTGCGGATGAGCAGGCTTCCGTACGTCCGGAAGTAGAGGATCCGGTTGGTGAGGTCGTGGACCGTGGCCCACTGGGTCTGCTCGTAGGCCAGCGTGGGGGGCGCGCCGTCCTTGCCGGGGACGCGCTGCGCCACCGCGCCGATGGGGATGTCCACCGCGTTCAGGACGTGGAAGGCGGCGTTGGCGCCCTCGACGGCCGTGGCCGGGGGCACGGTGGACCAGGCCAGCGCCGTGGCCCGGATGAAGCGCCCGGGCGCCGTGTAGTCGCCGGGGATCCCCAGCATTCCAGAACCCTGGCTGAGCGGTCGGATCTCCACCGTCCCCAGCTTCAGCCCGTCGAGGTTCTGGTTGGTGAGGTCGACGTGGTTCCGGAGGTTGGTGATGTGCCACTCGAAGTTGGGCGAGTTGGTGAGCGTCCCGATGGGGTTCTCGTGGATGCGCAGCTCCCCGCCCACGTACTCGACCACGATGGAGCCGCCCTGGGCGTCGGAGATGGCCCAGTGGAGCGGCTGCGGGCCGGCCGGCGGGATGACGACGTCGTAGACCGTGATCTTCGGCAGCGCCTCGCGGACTTCACCCACGGTCGCGAAGCTGGAGAGGAGCCAGTTCGAGAGCTCCAGATTCGACACGGCGGCCTTGCCGGCCTGGGCCGGGAAGGGCTGGTACTGCACGAACTCCGGGATGTAGAGGGTGCCGACCGAGAGCCCGGCCTCGTTCAGCCCGTCGGTGGAGATGTCCACGCCGAGCGTGTTCATCCCGGCGAACCCGTACTTCGCGACCCAGGTCGTGCCCGGCTTCAGGTCGGGCCTCGTCGCGGAGAGGGGGAAGCCGCGCGGCACGATCATGACCGCGCTCTGGAGCGGCATGCCGAGCTCCATCGAGCGGCCGACCAGGATGGCGCCGTCCTTCGACCGGATCTTGAAGGTCGTGCAGGCGGAGGCGTCGGCCGGCGCGAGGGCGGCGAGCGTCAGTGCGGCGGCTGCGATGGCGATGGCGACGGCGGCGGCGACGCGTCGGAACATGGCGGATCCTCCTGGAGACACTCCAGCGGGTCCGACCATTGAGGGGCATCGAGGGGTTGGCCGCCAGGGATACCCTGGGGCGGGCCCTTCCCGGGACGCGGCCGCTACTTCGGGGCCGCCTCGACCGCCAGCAGCTCGACGTCGAAGATGAGCGTGGACTTGGGCGGGACCGACGGGGGCTTGCCGGTGTCGCCGTAGGCGATTGCCGCCGGGCAGACGATGCGGGCCTTCCCGCCCACCTTCATCTTCTGCAACCCCTCCCTCCAGCACGGGATGGCGCCGGCGAGGGAAGCGACCACGGCTCCGCCCTGCTTCCGGGAGGAGTCGAACACGGCGCCGTCGGGCAGCTTGCCCTCGAACTCGACCTTCACCCGGTCGGCGGGGGAGGGAGACGCGCCCGTCCCCTCCACGGCCGGGATGTAGATGAGGCCGGAGGGGGAGCGGACGGCACCCTTCTCCTTGGCGAAGTGGACGAGCGCGGCGCGGCTGCGGTCGCCGTACGACGTCGCGGCGAGCTCGTTCACCTTGGTGCGGTAGACCGACATGTCCACCTGGATCTTCTTGTTCAGCACGGCGTCCGACAGGCCGCGCTGCACCACCGCCAGCTCCTCCGGCTTCAGGTTGAAGACCTTGAAGCTGTCCGAGGCGGCGACGCCCAGGGCGTAGAGGGTCTTCTCCCGTTCGGTCTTGAGCTCGGGAGCCTTGGCCGGAGCCTGGGCCGCCGGCGTCGCGGAGAGAGCGAGGAGGAGCAGGGCGGTGGCGGTCATGTCACTTTCCGGCGGGTGCGGGCGCGGGAGCCGGGGTGCCGGGCGTCACGCCCAGCAGCTCGACCTTGAAGACCAGGGTTGCGTTGGGCGGGATGGCGCCGGGGGCGCCGCGCTCGCCGTAGGCGATGGACGGCGGGCACACCAGCGTGGCCTCGCCGCCGATCTTCATCTTCTGCACGCCCTCGGTCCAGCAGGGGATGACCTGGTTCAGGCCGAACTCGATGGGCTGGCCGCGCTTGTAGGAGCTGTCGAAGACGGTGCCGTCCATCAGCTTGCCCTCGTAGTTCACCTTCACCTTGTCGGTGGCGGCGGGCGAGGCGCCCGTGCCGGCCCGGACCGGGATGTAGATGAGCCCCGAGGCCGACTTCACGGCGCCCGGCTTGGTGGCGTACTCGGCGGCGGCGGTGCCCTCCTTGGCCTTGCGGGCGTCGCCGGCGGCGGTGACCTTGGCCTTGGCGAACTCCTGGACCTTGGGCTCGTAGGCGGTCATGTCCACCGCGGACTTCTTGCCGGCGAGCGTGTCGGCCATGCCCTTCTCCATCATGCCGACCTGGGCCGGGGAGAGGGCGAGGTCGTTGAGGTTCTTCGAGGCCAGCACGCCGAGTGCGTAGAGGGTCTTCTGGTCGGGCTTGACCTTCGGCGCCGCGGCCTTGGGGTCCTTCTGCTCCGGCTGGCCGGGGTGGGCCGGCATGTAGGCCTTGAGGAACTCCTGGACCTTGGGGGTCTGCTTGTCCATGTCCACGGTGAGCTTCTTGCCGGTGAGGGAGTCGGACATCCCGACCTGGACCTGCTTCACCTGGTCCGCGGAGAGCTTGAAGTCCTTGAAGTTGCGGGAGACCAGGGCGCCGAGCGCGTACATGGTCTTGTCGTCCTCGGTCTTCGGCTCCGGAGCGGCGGCGAAGGCCGGGACCGAGAGGGCGAGCAGCGCTGCGGCGACGATGATTCTCATGAGTTCTCCTTCAGGGTTTCGAGGTGTTTACCCCGAAACCGGGCGGACCGGAAGTGGGTGAATCGCTCACTCCTCGAGGGTGGAAACGTCCCCGTCCGGGAGCCCCTGGGCCCGGGCCTTGAGGACGCGACGCATGATCTTCCCGGAGCGGGTCTTGGGCAGGGAATCCACGAAGGTGATCTTCTCCGGGCGGACGATGGGGCCCATGTGCTTGCCGACGTGGGCCTTCACCTCGTCGGCCAGCTCCTCGCTCTCCTTGAAGCCCTTGCGGAGGATGCAGTAGGCGTGGATGCACTGCCCCTTCACCTCGTGGGAGATGCCGATGACCGCCGCCTCGGCGACGGCCGGGTGGCTGACCAGGGCGCTCTCCACCTCGGCGGTGCCGAGCCGGTAGCCGGAGACCTTGATGACGTCGTCGGTCCGGCCGATGACCCAGAAGTAGCCGTCCTTGTCCCGCTTGGCCGAGTCGCCGGCCATGTACTTGCCCGGGTACTTGCTCCAGTACTGGCTCACGTAGCGGTCCGGGTCCTTGTAGATGGTGATGGCGGCGGCGGGCCAGGGGTTCTTGAGCGCCAGGAACCCCTCCTCGCCGTCGGCGACCGGGGCTCCGGCCTCGTCGAGGATCTCGGCGTCCTGCCCGAAGAAGGGGCGGGTGGCCGAGCCGGGCTTGAGCGGGACCACCGGCGTGGGGGTGAGCTGGAACATGCCGGTCTCGGTCTGCCACCAGGTGTCCATGATGGGGCAGCGACCCTTGCCGATGACCCGGTGGTACCACTTCCAGGCCTCCGGGTTGATGGGCTCGCCCACCGACCCGAGGATGCGCAGCGTGGAGAGGTCGTGCCGGTTGGGCCACGACTCGCCGAAGCGCATGAGGCCGCGGATGGCGGTGGGGGCGGTGTAGAGGATGGTGATGCCGTACTTCTCCACCAGGTGCCACCAGCGGTTCGGGTACGGGTAGGTCGGGGCCCCCTCGTACATGAAGGTGGTCGCGCCCATGAGCAGCGGCCCGTACACGATGTACGAGTGGCCGGTCACCCAGCCCGGATCGGCGGCGCACCAGTAGCGGTCCTCGTCCTTCAGGTCGAAGACGTACTTGAGCGTGGAGTAGACGCCCACCATGTACCCGCCGTGACAGTGGATGAGCCCCTTGGGCTTGCCGGTGGTGCCCGAGGTGTAGAGCATGTAGAGCGGGTCGTAGGCGTCCATCACCTCGGTGGCCGACACGCCGGTGGCGAGCGGCAGCTTCATGAGGTCGTGGTACCAGTAGTCGCGCCCGGCCTCCATGCGCACCTCGTGGCCGGTGCGCTGGACCACGATGACGGTCTCCACCGTGGGTGCGTGGCGGACGGCGTCGTCCACGATCTTCTTCAGCTCGACCACCTTGCCGTTCATGAAGCCGCCGTCGGCGGTGACCACCACCTTCGACTCGCTGTCCTCGATGCGCCCCTGCAGGGCGTCCACGCTGAAGCCGCCGTAGACCACCGAGTGGATGGCGCCGATCTTGGCGCAGGCCAGCATCGCGATGACGATCTCGGGGATGCGCGGCATGTAGATGGTGACCCGGTCGCCCTTGCGGACGCCCATGGCCTTCAGCACGTTGGCGAACTTGCAGACGTCGCGGTTGAGCGCGAAGTACGAGTAGGTGCGGACCTCGTTGCGCTCGCCCACCCACACCAGGCTGAGCTTGTTCTTGCGCCAGCTCTTCTGGTGCCGGTCGAGCGCGTTGTGGACGATGTTGCACTGCGCGCCGGCGAACCACTTGAAGAAGGGCTTCTTCGAGTCGTCGAGGACCTTGTCCCAGCGCCGGTACCACTCGAGCTCCTCGGCCTCCTTGGCCCAGAAGGAGAGCGGGTCGGCGAGCGCCGTCCTGGCGAGCGCGTCCCAGTCCTTCACCCGCGCCTGGGCGACCACCTCGGGGGTGGGGTAGTACACTTCACCGTCGGGCGAGATCCTGTCGGTCATGGTTGGCGATCCTTTCGGAGGCAACGTAACAAACGGGCCGGGGCTCGAACAAACGCCTCCCGGGACGGGAGCTTGACGCAGTGCGGCGATCTCGACCCGGGTATGTCGGGAAGATATGCTCGGTTCGTGATCAAGCCGCCAGCCTTGAAGAGGGGAGACGTGGTCCGGATCGTGGCCCCGTCCGGCCCCTTCGACCCGGAAGCCTTCGAGAAGGGGCTCGGGGTCCTGCGGGACCGGCTCGGGCTGGTTCCGCGGATGCGGGACGACATCGTGGCCCGGGACGGCTACCTGGCCGGGGACGATGCCCGGCGGCTGGCCGAGTGGCACGAGGCTGCCAGCGACCCGGAGGCCCGCGCGGTCTGGTGCGCCCGGGGGGGCTACGGGGCCATGCGGCTCCTGCCGCGCCTCGAGGCGGCGCGCATCTTCCACCCGCCCAAGATCTTCGTCGGCTTCAGCGACATCACCGCGCTGCACGTCCTGCTCAACCGCAACGGCCTGGTCACCGTGCACGGGCCGGTGGTGACCCAGCTCGGGCGGCTCGGCCCGGAGCCGCTCGACCACCTGGAGGGGCTGCTCTTCGGGGGGGCGCCGCCGCTCGCCGACCGGCGCGTGCCGGTGCCGCCGCCGGGGCGGGGGGTGCTGGCCCGGACCACGCTGAGGCCCGGGATGGCCTCCGGGCAGCTCCTGGGCGGGTCGCTCACCGTGCTCTCCCACCTCTGCGGGACCCGCTGGCAACCCCGCTTCGCCGGCGCGGTGCTCTTCCTGGAGGACGTGGGGGAGCGCCCCTACCGCATCGACCGGATGCTCACCCAGCTGCGCCTCTCCGGCGCGCTCGACCGGGTGGCCGGCATCGCCATCGGCCAGTTCACCCAGTGTGACGACCCCGAGCTGGAGGGGGTCGAGGTGGTGCGGCGGGTGGCCTGGGAGCTCGGCGTGCCCACCATCGAGGGGGTGCCGGCCGGGCACGAGGACGACAACTACGCCATGCCGCTCGGGTCGATGGTGACGGTGGTGGCGCCGGCCCAGCCCGAGGACGGGCCTCCCCGGCTGACCTTCGAGCAGGGCGCGACGACATGAGCTTCGCCTTCGCGGTCCCACCGGGCGTGGCTCCGGCGTGGGACGCGGTCGTGCTGCGGGGCGGCGTGGTGGTCCACGCCTCGTCCGGGGAGACGCAGGCTCCGGGGGGGACGCCGGCTCCGGGGGGGACGCCGGTGCCGGGCTCGGTGCCGGGCGCGGCGCCGCTGATCTTCGACGTGTCGTCACTCACCAAGGTGATGGCCACCGGGACCCTCACCGCACTCCTCGTGAAGGAGGGGCGGATCCGGCTCGACGCCCCGGCGGTGGAGTGGCTCCCGCGCTTCCGGGGCGGGGGCAAGGAGCGGGTGACGGTCCGGCAGCTCCTGGCACACTCGAGCGGGCTCCCCTGGTGGCGCCCCTGGTTCGAGCGGGCCATGGCCGACCCGGTGGCGGGCCGGGCGTTCCTCCCGCCGGCCGAGCGTCCCGGCGACCTCGCGGCGGCCTTCGCGCGGGGGAGGGAGGTCGTGGCCGAGGCGCTCTGGGAGGAGCCGCTGGAGGTGGATCCCGGGACGCGGGCCCTGTACGGCGACCCGGCTTTCCTGGCGCTGGGACTGCTCGTCGAGGCCGCGGCGGGGGCGCCGCTCGACCGGCTCTTCGCGGAGCGGGTGGCGGTGCCGATGGGGCTCGGCGACACCTTCTTCGTCGGGGAGGGGCGGCTCGCGGCCGGGCAGGGGCCCTGCGCGGGAAGGCGGTACGCGCCGACCGAGAGGTGCCCGCACCGGGGCGAGGTGAACCAGGGCACGGTGAACGACGACAACGCCTGGGCCGTGGGGGGCGTGGCCGGCCACGCCGGGCTCTTCTCGACGGCGGGGAACGTGGCCCGGCTCGGGCAGGAGTGGCTCCTGGCGCTGGAGGGGCGCGGGCGGATCCTCGACGCCAAGGTCGCGCGGGAGTTCGCGCGGCGCGACCCCACGCCGGGGAGCGAGCGGGCGCTGGCCTGGGACACGCCGAGCGCGCCGGGGTCGGCGGTCACGTCCTCGATCGGATCGGTGCTGGGGCGGGGACCACTTGGCGCGATCGGCCACCTGGGCTACACGGGGTGCTCCCTGTGGATCGATCGGGACCGGCAGCTGGTCTGCGCGCTGCTCACGAACCACGTCTTCCCGGGGGGCCGGCGGCCGGCCGAGATCCTGGCCGTGCGGCAGGCCTTTCACGACGCGGCGGCGGGGGCGGTGGGGTGAGCGGAATGGCGGACGCGGGTTCGGTGGTGGACTGGAAGAGGGTCCGGCGGGTCCACCTCATCGGGGTAGCCGGGACGGGGATGGGATCCTTCGCCGGGATGCTCAAGGCGGCGGGCTACGAGGTGACCGGGTCGGACGAGAACGTCTACCCGCCCATGTCCACCCAGCTCGAGCGCTGGGGCATCGAGGCCATGCAGGGCTACCGGCCCGAGAACCTCGACCGGGCCCGGCCCGACGTGGTCGTCGTCGGCAACGTCGTGCGTGCCGTGAACCCCGAGGCCACGGCCATGCGGGAGCGGGGGCTGCCCCACGTGTCCTTCCCGCAGGCCCTGGGGGAGCTCTTCATCGGCCCGCGCCACGGCGTCGTGGTGGTGGGGACGCACGGCAAGACCACCACCAGCGCCATGATGGGGTTCCTGCTGCACCACGCCGGGCGCGACCCGTCCTTCCTGGTGGGCGGCGTGACCCGCGACTTCGACTCCAACTTCCGGTTGGGCGGCGGGGAGGCCTTCGTGGTCGAGGGGGACGAGTACGACACCGCCTACTTCGACAAGGGGCCCAAGTTCCTTCACTACCGGCCCCGCACCGCCATCTTCACCTCGTGTGAACTGGATCACGCCGACATCTACCGGGACGAGGCCCACTACGAGAGCGCC
>CAIQRS010000045.1 GCA_903874275.1 uncultured Anaeromyxobacter sp. | reverse complement strand
GTGCTGGTGGCCGGTCCCCGAAGGCCCTTCCTCGATCCGGAGGTGGCGGCGCTGCGGGCCTACGCCGGTCGCGGAGGCCACCTGGGGATCTTCGTCGAGCCGGAGTCGGACGCCGGGCTCGACCCGCTCCTCGCCGCGCTGGGAGTCGAGGCCGGCAACGACATGATCGTGGATCCCAACCCGCTCTCCCGCCTGGCCGGGGCCACGCCGGTGATGCCGGTGCTGAAGGCGACCACCGCGCACCCGGTCAGCCAGCCGCTCGCCGAGGTGGGCGTGGTCTTTCCCACCGCCCGCTCGCTGGTGGCCCTGCGGGGGAAGACCCCGTCCCGGCCCACGCCGCTCGCCCTCACCTCGGAGAGCGCCTGGGCGGAGAGCGACGTCCGCTCCATCTTCGCGGGGGCGGCGCGCCTCGACGAGGGGGAGAAGGTCGGCCCCATCCCGCTCGCGCTGGCGGTGCAGTGGCCCGTCCCCGGCGATCCTCCCCGGGAGCTGCGCGCGGTGGTGGCCGGCGACTCCGACTTCTTCACCAACGGTTACGTGCACCTGCTCGGCAACCGGGACCTCTTCCTCTCCATGGTGAGCTGGCTCGCCGAGCGGGACGACCGGCTCACCATCCGGCCGCGCGCCCGGGAGGCCTCGCGCATCGCCCTCACCGAGGGGCAGGTCCGGACGCTCAAGTTCCTGGCCATCGACGTGGTGCCCGTGGCGCTCCTGCTGGCCGGCGTGGCGGTCTGGCTCTCCCGCCGGGAGCGCTGAGGGTGAAGGCCCGCACCCGGACGCTGGCGCTCGCCGCGGCCCTGGCCGCCCTCCTCGCCGCCGTGGTGGCGGGAGCGCTCCTCTACGTGGAGCGGCCCGATGAGGCCGCCCGGGCCCGCCACGACCGGGAGACCCGGGCCCTGCCCTTCCAGCCGGGCGAGGTGGCGGCGCTCTTCATCGCGCCGCGCGGGGCGCCGGGGATCCGGCTGGTCCGGGACGGCGACGGCTGGTTCCTGCCTCCCCCCGGAGGCAGGGTGAGCACCATCGCCGTGGAGGGGCTCCTGGAGCGGCTCTCCGGCATGCGGGTGCGCAGCGCCACCCCCGCAGGGCCGGGCGGGCTCGCCTCCCGCGGGCTCGATCCTCCGACCGCCCGCCTGACCCTCACGCTCCGGGACGGTACCGAGCTCTCCCTCGACCTGGGGGACGAGAATCCCTTCGACCGGACCCGATTCGGCCGCCGGGACGGGGAGATCCTGGCCGTCGAGGGGGTCCCCGACGCGGCGCTCGATCCCGCCCCGGAGAGGCTGCTGGCCCCACCAGGCGGCGGCTGACCCGCTCGACTCTCGGATGAGCTTGATCTTCCGGGGGCTTGCCCTTATCTTCCCCGCTCCCGAACATCCGTAGCCGAGAGGTGTGTAGCGATGGCACGCGTCACAGTCGAAGACTGCCTCCCCATGGTCGAGAACCGTTTCGCCCTGGTTCTCCTGGCCACGAAGCGAACCCGCCAGCTCATGGCGGGCGCCCGGCCGCTCCTCGCGGCGGGCCGGAACAAGTCCACCGTGCAGTCGCTCCGCGAGATCGCCACGGGGAAGGTCCGCTTCGACCGTTCGGTCCGCGACGCCCTGGCCGGGAAGTTCGACCGCGAGAAGCCGGTCGCGTCCTCCACGCCCTCCCGCTCCAAGTAGCCCCCGCAACTCCCCCGGCAGCCGCCCCGAAGACGGGTGTGGCGCCGGCTGGCAGTCCCCTCCCGTGAGCACTCATCCGGGTAGACTGCCAAAATATAAACGTAACTATCCGTATTCATTAATTTTTCTAATTCACGTTCCCCGGTTGACAGCCGGGGGGTCGTGATTAGACTCTGCTTGCCCTTTGGCAGACGGACATCCCGACTGCCAGGGCCCAATTCGTTCCAACCGGTTTCCGCGCGGCCCCCTCGGGCCACAGGCGCGGATTCGAAAGAGGAGAGAACAACATGAAGATCCGTCCCCTTCAGGACCGCGTCATCGTGAAGCGCGTCGAGGAAGAGGAGAAGACCAAGGGCGGCATCATCATCCCCGATTCGGCCAAGGAGAAGCCGGCCGAGGGCAAGGTGATCGCCGTGGGCAAGGGCAAGATCGGCGAGGACGGCAAGCTTCAGCCGCTCGACGTGAAGCCCGGCGACCGAATCCTCTTCAGCAAGTACGCCGGCACCGAGGTCAAGGTGGACGGCGAGGAAACCCTGATCATGCGCGAGGACGACATCCTCGGCGTGCTCGAGAAGTGACTTTCCCCCACAGAACGGAGCATTGAACATGGCAGCCAAGCAGATCCTTTTTGATCAGGTCGCGCGCGACGCCATCCTGCGGGGCGTGAACGTCCTCGCCGATGCCGTCAAGGTCACCCTCGGCCCCAAGGGCCGCAACGTCGTCATCGAGAAGAGCTTCGGCTCCCCGACGATCACCAAGGACGGCGTCACCGTCGCCAAGGAGATCGAGCTCGAGAACAGGTTCGAGAACATGGGCGCCCAGATGGTGAAGGAGGTCGCGTCCAAGACCTCCGACATCGCCGGCGACGGCACCACCACCGCCACCGTGCTCGCCCAGGCCATCTACCGCGAGGGCGCCAAGCTCGTCGCGGCCGGCCACAACCCCATGGAGATCAAGCGCGGCATCGACAAGGCCGTCATCTCGGTGGTCGCCGAGCTGAAGAAGCTCTCCAAGGCCACCGCGTCGCAGAAGGAGATCGCCCAGGTCGGCATCATCTCCGCCAACGGCGACGAGACCATCGGCAACATCATCGCCGAGGCCATGGAGAAGGTCGGCAAGGAGGGCGTCATCACGGTCGAGGAGGCCAAGGGCCTGGAGACCACCCTCGAGGTGGTCGAGGGCATGCAGTTCGACCGCGGCTACCTCTCCCCCTACTTCGTCACCGATCCGGAGGCGATGGAGGTCGAGCTGGAGGACTGCTACGTCCTCATCAACGAGAAGAAGATCTCCAACATGAAGGACCTGCTCCCGCTGCTCGAGCAGGTCGCCCGTGGCGGCAAGCCGCTGCTCATCATCGCCGAGGACGTCGAGGGCGAGGCCCTGGCCACCCTGGTGGTGAACAAGCTGCGGGGCACCCTGCACGTGGCCGCCGTCAAGGCCCCGGGCTTCGGCGACCGCCGCAAGGCCATGCTGGAGGACATCGCCATCCTCACCGGCGGCAAGATGATCGCCGAGGAGCTGGGCTTGAAGCTCGAGGCGGTCACCCTGAAGGACCTGGGTCGCGCCAAGCGCATCGTCATCGACAAGGACAACACCACGCTCGTCGACGGCGCCGGCAAGAAGGACGACATCCAGGCCCGGGTGAAGACCCTGCGGGCCCAGGTCGAGGAGACCACCAGCGACTACGACCGCGAGAAGCTGCAGGAGCGGCTCGCCAAGCTGGTGGGCGGAGTGGCCGTCATCAACGTCGGCGCCGCCACCGAGACCGAGATGAAGGAGAAGAAGGCCCGCGTCGAGGACGCCCTCCACGCGACCCGCGCGGCCGTCGAGGAAGGCATCGTTCCCGGCGGCGGGGTGGCCTACCTGCGCAGCCAGAAGCAGCTCGACAAGCTCGACGTGAACGGCGAGGAGCGCTCCGGCGTCCTGCTCGTCAAGCGCGCCCTCGAGGAGCCGCTTCGCCAGATCGCCGAGAACGGCGGGCTGGAGGGCTCCATCGTGGTCAACAAGGTGAAGGAGTCGAAGGAGCAGAACTACGGCTTCAACGCCGCGACCAACGAGTACGAGGACCTGGTGAAGGCCGGCGTCATCGACCCGACCAAGGTCTCGCGCAGCGCGCTCCAGAACGCCGCCTCGGTGGCGTCCCTGATGCTCACCACCATGGCGGTCATCGCCGACAAGCCCAAGGAGGACAAGGGCGGCGGCGGTGGTGGTGGCGGCGGCGGAATGGGCGGCATGGGCGGAATGGGCGACATGGGGATGTAGTCCCCGCCGCGACTCCGTCGCGGGCTCGCAGGACCGGAGGGCCATCGGGAAACCGGTGGCCCTTCTCCTTTCCTGGGGCTTCGTGCTTTGTTGCGGGCGCCATGAACGCCCTCCTCGTCGCGCTCGCCCTCTCCGCCGCCCCCCCCGCCCTCCTTCCCTGGTCCGCGCCCGTCCCGGTCGCCTCGCCCCCTGGAGGCGGGGAGACGACGGTGCTCTCGGAGCCGGTGAAGCTCACGGTGGGGCGGCTCTACCGGCTCTCCGCCGAGGTCGAGACCCGCGGCGTCGCGGTGGACCCGGTGGGGCGCTACCCCACCCCGGTGGGCGCCTGCATCGCCATGAAGAGCTTCCCCTTCACCAACTGCTCGCCCTCGCTGGCCGGGGACGCGCGCCGCCGCGTCGAGCAGCTCTTCTTCGCGACCACGGCCAGCGATCGGGTGGCCCTCCACCTGGGACGGAACGGCAAGGCCACCGGGTCGGCCACCTTCTCGGAGGTTCGCCTGGAGGAGGTCCCCGACGTGACCGCCTACGTCCCGCTCGACCAGGTGAAGTGGTCCGGGCCGGGCTTCCGCTACGACGACGGCGGCTGGATCTTCGTCCACGTCGAGGGGGAGCCCTACCCGCGCGGCAGGCAGTACGGCGAGCTGGTGGCGCCGGAGCTGGCGCGCTACCTCGAGAAGCTCGCCACGCTGCAGGACAAGGGGGATCCGGAGAAGGGCTGGAACGGCCTGCGGCGCCTGGCCGACGCGCTCATGATGCGCCGCTACGACCCCGAGTACCTGGAGGAGATGAAGGGGATCGCCGACGGCGCGACCAAGGGGGGCGCGAAGTTCAAGGGGCGCGCGGTGGACCTGCTCGACGTGGTGACCCTGAACAGCGCGGTGGACCTCTCGCAGCTCGACGAGGCCCTGCACGTCTCGCCCACCTCGGTCACCGGCAAGAGCTTCCTCTCGGCCGACGACGAGACCGACCCCGCCGTCACCGCCAAGGATCGCTGCTCCTCCTTCGTGGCCACGAGGAGCGCCACCCCCGACGGCCGCTTCGTCATGGGGCAGCTCTTCATGTGGAACGGCTACAGCGGCGTCCACTGGGACGTCATCCTGGACGTCGTGCCCGTGAAGGGGCGGCGCACGGTGCTGCAGACCTTCCCCGGCGGCATCCACTCCGGGTCCGACTGGTACATGAACGACGCCGGCATCGTCATCGGCGAGACCACGGTGGGCCAGACCCCCTTCGCCCCGGAGGGGACGCCCCAGTCCAACCGGGCCCGCAAGGCGGCCCAGTACGGCACCTCGATCGACGAGGTGGCCCGCATCCTGCGGGAGAAGAACAACGGCCTCTACACCAACGACTGGACCATCGCCGACGCCAAGTCCGACGAGGGGGCCGACCTGCTGCTGGGCACGAACGCCTGGAAGCTCTGGCGCACAGGCTCCCCGGGCCACCCCTCCGACACGCCCGGCGGGCTGCGCGACTTCGTCTGGGCCAACAACAACACCCGCGACCCGGCGGTGCGGCGCGAGTACGCCCGCTCCACCGACGGGGCACCGGCCGACATGGCCTTCAACGCCTGGAACCGGGACATCGCCTTCTGGAAGTTCTACGAGCAGTACGGCAAGGGGAAGATCGACCTGGCGGCCTCGGTGCGCCTCTTCGCGTCGTCGCCGGTGAACCGCCCCCACGCCTGCGACGGGAAGCTCACCACCGGCGAGATGACCGACCGCCTGGTCTTCATCGCCCACTACGGCAAGACCACGCTCCGCGAGAAGTGGGTGGGCAGCCGGTTCATCGCCGACCTCCCCAACGCCGTCCCGCACTTCACGCTGGGTTACACGACCTTCAGCCCCATCGTGATGGCGGAGGGCTTGAAGGCGGCCCGCGCCCGGGCCGGCAAGCCGGCGCCGCAGCCGGCCGAGCCGAAGCCCGACGTGGCGGCCATCAAGGGAGACCTCCTCTTCGACCGGAAGCTCCTCTGGGAGGGGACCGTCTTCCCGGCCGGCGACGCCGACGCCTGGCTCACCAGCGGATCGGCGGCCTACTGGGCCATTCTGAAGAAGCTCCCCGACGACCCGGTCAAGGCGCTCGAGTCGCTGCGGGGCGCCCTCTCCGACGCCGACCTGCGCCTCGCCTGGCTCTCCGACCGGGAGCCGGTGGTCGCCCCCGCCGCCGCCCGGCCGGCCTACGACGCTTACGCCCCGTACGGCGCTCCCCGCGTGCGCGGCACCTTCGCGCTGCACCAGCTTCGCCTGGCGGTGGGCAACGCCACCTTCTCCCGGATCATGAAGGCGGCGGTGGAGCGCTCCGCCGCCAAGCCGCTCACCACCGGGAGCTTCGTCGCCCTGGCCTCGGAGATTGCGAAGAAGGAGGTCGGGCCGGTGATCGCGCCATGGATCGAGCGGGCCGACCTGCCCGATCCGGTGGTGTCGGCACGGGCGGCGAAGGGGCCCGACGGGACCTGGACGCTCACCGTGAAGGTGATCCACCAGCGCCCCTGGCGGTACGTCGCGGCGCTCTCCGTCGCCGGCGAGAAGACGCTGCGCTACGAGCGGGCCGCGGTGTCGAAGGGCGAGGAGACCTTCACCTTCGCCTCGAAGGAGCAGCCGCTTCGAGTGACCTGGGACGCCGCGGCCGACGTGGCGGTGGCGCGCGACGGCGGCGTGGTCCTCACCTCGATGCTCGACGACTTCTCGGCGCTCCTCTGGGTGCGCGGGACGTCTCGCGAGGTCGAGGCCAACCGGACGCTCTCCCTGCTCTGGCGGGACGTGGTCGCCGACGCCTCGGTGGAGGTGCTGCCTCCGCTGGTCTCCGACGCGGAGGTCTCCGACGCCGACCTGGCCTCCCACGACCTCGTGGTGGTGGGCGGGCCGGAGGACAACGCCGTGGCGGCCCGGCTGGCGGCGCGCTGGACGCTGCCGCTCCAGACCGGAAAGGGGTTCTTCCTCTGGCAGGGGCGGACGTACTCCCGACCCGACGACGGCATCGCGCTGGCCTTCCCGAATCCGTGGAACCCGAGGCGGACCGTCTTCCTCTACCTCGCCAACTCCAAGGTCCAGGCCTGGCGCATGCTCAAGGCGTGGCAGCGCGGGGTGCCGAGCTGGGCCATCTGGAAGGAGGGGGAGGTGGCGTCGAAGGGGTACCTCGGCGCCGGGCGGCTCGACGTGGCGGTCACCGTGGAGGCGGCGAACCCGGCGGCGGACAGCGCGGCTCCCTCGGCCCAAGCGGCGCCCCCTCGCGCAGCAGCCGGAGGTTGACCGCGGCGCGCACGTAGCCGGGGTCGAGCTCGAGGGCGCGCAGCAGCGACGCCTCCGCCTCGGGGATCCGGCAGCGCGCCGCCAGCGCGAAGCCCAGGTTGCCGTGGGCGCGCGCGCCGTGAGGCGCCTTCCGGACCACGTCCTCCCAGAACCGGACCTCGTCGGCGTAAACCAGGCTGCGCGCTGCCGTGGCGACGCCGAGGGCGATGGCCAGCAGCGCCACGGCGGCCCGGCGCACCCCACCCGCCGCGACCCAGGGGGAGAGCCAGAGCCCGGCGATCCATGCCGGCCCGGCGAGGGACAGGTAGAGCTGGCGCTCGCTGGCCGGGTCGGGTCGGGGCAGCCACCAGCCGGTGGGCGGGAGCCAGAGGAGGAACCAGAGGACCCCGAAGGCCAGGGCGGGGCGCCGGCGGAGGGAGAAGAGCGCCCAGGCCAGGGCGGCGAGGAGGAGCGCGGCCTCGACGGCGACGGCGGCGGTCCAGCCCTCCACGGCGGGCAGCGCCGGGTCGGCGACGAGCCGGTCGAGCCGGACCACCTGCCCGGCGAGCCACGCCAGCGCGTCCAGGTGCGTGAGCAGGTTCTCCCACGGTGGACGGAGCGCCGCGCTGGTCGCAAGCATGCGCCGGTAGGTGGGCGAGGCGGCGAAGGCCGCGGCGGCCCCGGCCAGGACCGCCCAGTGGGGAGCCGTGGCGGTGAGCGAGGCGCGCCAGCGGAACGGGCGGCGGAGGTCCACGGCGTCGAGGAGGAGCAGCGCCGCGGGGAGCACGACCGCCGTCTCCTTGGCCGCGAGCGACGCCGCGAGGAGGAGCGGCGAGAGGGCCAGGGAGAGCCATCGCCGCTCCCCGTCCCGGCCGGCCAGCCAGGCGACCACGCTTGCCAGGGCCAGCATGCCGGCGAGCGACGCCGACCGCCCGGAGAGGTAGGTGACCGACTCCGCCTGGACCGGGTGGAGCGCGAAGAGGAGCGCGCCGAGGAGCGGGGCGGCCCGGTGGCGAAGGTCGGCCGCTCCGGTGCGGGACGCCACCCTGCGGAGCAGCGAGAGGAGGAGGAGCGCGCTCCCCGCGTGGACGGCCAGGTTCACCGCGTGGAAACCGGCCAGACCGAGTCCCGAGCCCCGGTTCGCGGCGAAGGAGAGCTTGAGGAGCGGCCGGATCCCCGGCATGGAGCCCCACCAGGCGGCGAGCGAGGCCACCCGCGGCTCGTTCACGATCACGTTCCAGTCGTCGAACTGGAAGGTCCCGGCGAACGAGGTGGCCCAGGCGGCGGCGACGGCCGCGAGCAGGACGAGGACGTCCCGTCGCCGCTCACCCACGCGGGGGCGCCTCCGCGAAGGCCCTCTCCACGATGGCCGCCGCCGTCCACCAGCGGTCGGGCGCGCCGAGGAGGATCACGATCACCTCCCGCCCGTCGCGCTCGGCCCGGGCCACCACGCACTTGCCCGCACGGCTGGTGAATCCGGTCTTCACCCCGTCGGCGCCGGGCAGGCGCCCGAGGAGCGCGTTGCTGGTGGTGGCCGCGAGCACCCGTCCTTCCCGGGTGGTGACCCGGACCGAGGGGAGCGCCACCGTGCGCCGGAACTCGGCGTTCGAGAGTGCCTCCCGGGTGATCCGCCAGAGGTCGCTGGCCGTGACGTGCTGCCCCTTCGCGTCGTGCCCGCACGGATCGGCGAACCGGCTTCCCGAGAGCCCCATCGCCGCGGCCCGCCCGTTCATCCGGGCCACGAAGGCGGCCGCGCTGCCGGCGGCGTGCTCGGCCACCGCCCGGCAGGCGTCGTTGGCCGACGCCACCAGCATGGCCGCCACGGCGTCCCGGACCAGCACCTTCTCCCCGGCACGGAGGCCGAGGCGGGAGCCGGTCTCGGCGGCCGCCCGTTCGCTCACGGTGAGCCAGTCGCCGGGCGTCGCCGTCTCGAGGACGAGGAGGGCCGTCAGGATCTTGGAGAGGGACGCGGGCGCACGGGGAGCGTCGGGCGCGCGCGCCCAGATCACCCGCCCGTCCACGGCGACCAGATAGGACGGCGCCGCCTCCGGAAAGCGATCCAGGGGGGCCGGCGGGGCGGCCGGTCGGGGCGCCTGGGCGGCGAGCAGCGCCGCGGCGGCGGCGACGGCGAGGATGGTCACGCGGCGCCCGGGCGGCCGGTCCGTCTAGAACGGCAGGAAGCCCTTCGCCGCCTTCTTCGCGGCCTCGATGGCGGCGTCGTCGGCCTTCGGGGGCTGGGGCGCCGGCTTCTTGCCCTTGTCGAGGAGGTCCGCGGCGTAGGAGGTGCAGAAGGAGCGGTAGCAGGTCGTGAGGTCGGTGTAGGTCCTGCCGGCGCACTCGCGCTGGGCGACGACCTGGGTCTGGGCAGGGCACGACTGGCCGATGAAGGAGAGGAGCTTGTCGGAGCCGTCGCTGCACCGGCGCTCCGCCTCGTGCCGCCCCGCGTCGGCGCAGACCTCCGCCTTCATGGCCTCGAGGTTCTTGCCGCACAGGGAGGAGAGTCCCCCGGTCGCGGAGGCCGGCTGCGCCGAGAGCGTGATCACCCCGTCGCGCGTGGCGGCCCGCTTGCACAGGGTGGCCCGGTCTGCGGGGGCCTTGCACACGGGCTGGGGGCCGGTGAAGGCCGAGACCGCGACCTGGGTGGCCATGTCGCTGCACATCTTTCCCACCTGCGCGGCACTTTCGGCCTGGACCGCGGCCACCTGACGCCTCATCTCGCCGGCGTCGCAGTCGCCGCCCAGCTTCTTGCCGCGCATCTTCATGAGCATCTCGCCCTGGGCGGTGCGCATGGTCATCTTGCCGTCGTAGCCGTCGGGCTGCTGGACGATCTCCCCCTCGCCCGACATCTTCTCCTCGCCCTCGCAGACCATCGTCCAGGACATCTTGTTTCCGACGTTCCGGACGTTGCTGACCTTGCACTTGTCGTCCTTGCGCCCGGAGCCGGGCGGCTCGGTCATCCCCCTCTTCGGCACGCAGACCTTGGTCGTCTGGGCCGGCATCGAGAACCCGGACATCTCCATCTCCACCGTCTGCTCCCACTGGACGCCCGGCTCTCGCTCGGTCGAGGCGGGAGGGGCGGCGGCGGCCAACGAAGGGACGAGGAGCAGGACGGACAGGCGGACGGCAGCGTTCATGGATTCCCCCTTGAAGAGGGCGGGATCATAGGCCACCTTGCGGTGGGGCGAGGGACCCGGATCGGGGGACAGGCCGATCGATAGGACCTGGCTATCACGGGATTCGAATCGATGGACGGCGGTGTGAAGCGGGCCTTCGACGCCGCCGCTCCCGGATACGACCGGCTGCGGAGGCAGCTCATCCCCTGCTTCGACGACTTCTACCGCGCCGTCGAGGACCTGCTCCCGATCCCGGCCGGCGCGGCGCCGCGCATCCTCGACCTGGGCGCCGGCACCGGGCTCCTGGCCGAGCGGCTGCTGTCCCGCTGGCCCCGGGCGCGGCTCGTCCTCCTCGACCTCTCCGCCGACATGCTCGACCGGGCCCGGGAGCGGTTCGCCGGGCGGGGCGACCAGGTGGAGATCCGCCCGGCCGACTACCTGGCCGACCCGCTGGGCGGCCCGTACGACGCGGTGGTGTCGGCACTGTCCATCCACCACCTGCCCGATCCAGGGAAGCGCGCCATCTTCCGCCGCGCCTTCGCGGCGCTGCGCCCGGGAGGGTGGTTCGTGGACGCCGACAACGTGCTGGCCCAGACCGCCGCCCTGGCCGCTCGCCACCGCGCCCTCTGGATCGCCCGGGTGCGGGAGAGCGGGATCGGGGAGACCGAGCTCGCGGCCGCGCTGCGCCGCACCCGGCTCGACGTGCTCGCTCCCCTCCCCGACCAGCTCGGCTGGCTCCGCCGCGCCGGGTTCGACGAGGTGGACTGCACCTACCGGTGGCTCCACTTCGCCGTCTTCGGCGGGCGGCGCCCCCCGGTCAGGCGTGGTGCCGGCGCTCCGCGGCGCCCTTCGCCGCGGCCTTCGCGGCGTCCGCGCCCACCGACGGCGCGACGCCCAGCTGGCGCATGAGCCCCAGCGCGTCCCACTGGGTCCAGCTCTCCACGATCTTGCCCCCCCTGTAGCGGTCGATGCCGATGCCCTCGACGGTGCAGCGGGCGCCCATGGGCTCGAGCCCCATGAACGCCTCCTGGTGGGTGCCGGTCATGCGCCAGTGGGTGGTGCATATTTCACCATCCGTGTATGAACTGAGGATGGTTGGCTTCAGGTCCGGGAAGGCCGTCCGGTACATCGAGCAGGTCTGCTTCGCGCCGCCCCGGTCGGTGTCGCCGATGAGCGGGTCGTGCGCGCGGAACTCCTCCGAGCAAAGCTCGTCGAAGATCCCGAGATTCCCCTTCCCGTACGCTTCCTCCAGCAACCGGCGGGACATCTGCCTCAGGTCGAGCGCCATCACGCGACTCCTTTCCTTCCTCCCGTGCTCTTGATAGCCCCTCCGAGCGCGCCCGGACGGGCAATGACGGGGCGTAAGCGGCGCGACACCGGGGGAGAATCGGATTTTGCCGGCCCGAGGGGCCCGGCGAGCGCCTACCCGGGGGGCGGCGGAGACCTCGCCGGCCTGCGCCGGACGACCAGGTAGAGCACCGCAGCGAGGACCAGCAGCGCGCCGAGAGCCACGGCCACCCGCAGCACGGCGTGGTCAACGACCTCCCGGGCGCGCCGGGCGGCCTCCTCGGTGGCGTGGTCGCCGAGCCGCTGCGCGTCGGCCATCACCGCCAGTCGCTCGCTCCGGACGAGCGCGGCGATCTCGCCCCGCTCCTTCTCGACGAAGGCCTGGATCTCCTCGCGCTGCGTCCGCACGATCCGCTCGATCTCCGCGCGCTCGGCGGCGATGGCGCGCGTGATCTGGATCCGCTGCTCGTCGGCGAAGCCGTCGAGCCCGTCGGTGCCCAGCCAGGCGATCATGGCGTCCACCCTCGCCATCGCCTCCCCGGCCCGCTTCATGGCGTCCTCCATGCGCGGGTCCAGGAGGTCCATGTACGTGAGCTCCGCCTTCCACATGGCAAGGCTTGGGACCATCACGGGGAGGAAATCGATCCGGCTGATCATCCCGTTCATGTCCTCGCTGAGCTGGCCGACCACCGCGAAGGCGGAGAGCTCCTCGGTGGTCCCCATCGTCACCAGGTACTGCTCGATGCTCTCCCGGGTCGCGAAGGTGAGCCGCACCGGGTGCTTCGTGGCCCAGCCGAGGACCTTCACTCGGACCAGCGCCAGGTCCTTGTCGGGAACGGCCCAGCGGGCGATCTCCTGGACCCGTCCCTCCAGCTCCCTGGTCGTCGCCAGCACGGTGGCCGCGCCGGGCCCGAAGGCCTTCCTTCCCTCCTCCGATTCCAGGTACTGCTCCGCCTGCAGGAGCAGCGCCCAGGTGTCGAGAAGGGCGATGAGCGGCCGCTGGTCGAAGAGCGTCCGGTACATGGCCGGCACGACGTTGATCTTCCAGACCAGCGCCCGCCGGCGGACCGCGGGGTCGGCCGACGCCGCGCTGGCCGCGTCGGCGGCCTGCTCCATGAGGCCCGTGAACGGGATGGCCTCGGCGCGCAACCGCATCCGCAGGGCCTCCGAGGAGACCCTCACTCCCTCTTCCTTCATGAACTCGCTCTGCGTCGGGATGGTGGCGCAGGCGGCCAGCAGGAGGGCCGCGACGGCCAGGGCGCCCCTCACCATACGCGCACCCGGTCCGCCGGCGCGAGGTGCAGCGTCTGGCCGGGACGGACGTCGAAGGCCGGGTACCAGGCGTCGAGGTTCCGCACGGTGAGCGCGCGGTACCGGGGTGGAGCATGGCCATCGGTGAGGATCCCCTCCCGCAGCGCCTTGTCGCGCTCCTTCTCGCGGAAGCTCTGGGCGTAGGCCAGGAAGAACTGCTGCTCGCCGGAGAGGCCGTCCAGCACCGGGGCGGTGACCCCGCCCAGCGCGTCCCGCCAGGCGTCGTAGGCGGCGGCCACGCCGGCCAGGTCGGCGATGTTCTCGGAGAGGGTGAGCTTGCCGTTCACGGGCAGATCGGGGAACGGTCGGTAGGCGTCGTACTGGACGACGAGCCGGTCGCCGGCGGCCGCGAAGTGGCGCATGTCGTCCGGCGTCCACCAGTTCGCCAGGCGACCCGTCGCGTCGAAGAGCGCTCCCTGGTCGTCGAAGCCGTGGCTGACCTCGTGCCCGATGGTGGCGCCGATGGTCGCGTACTTCACCGCCAGGCTGGCGTCGCGGTCGTAGAAGGGCGATTCCAGATAACCCGCCGGGAAGTTGAGCGCGTTGCGGACCGGCAGGTTCACCGCGTTCACGGTCTGGGGGAGCATGGCCCACCCACCCCGGTCGGGCGGCAGGGAGAGCATGGCCAGCGCCTGCCGGTAGGCGAAGAGCAGGGCGCGCTCCCGGTTCCCGAGCGCGTCCCCGCGCTCGACGTGGAGCCCGGCGTGGCTGCTCCAGGCGTCGGGGTAGGCGACGCCCACCCTCATGGCCGCGAGCTTGGCCCGGGCCTGGGCCCGTGTGGCCGGCGTCATCCACCCGAGCGCCTGGATGCGGCGGTCGAAGGCGGCGACGATCCGGTCCACCATGCCCTGGATCTCCTGCCTGGCCTCCGGCGGGAAGTGGCGCGCCACGTAGATCTTCCCCACCGCCTCGCCGAGCGCCAGGTCGGTCTCGGCCACGGCGCGCTGCCAGCGCGGCAGCATCCGGGTCGTCCCCTTGAGCTCCGTCCCGTGGAAGCGGAAATCCTCCTCGACGAAGGCCCTCGGCAGGAAGGGGGCCGCCTGCTCCAGCGCGCGCGCCGCCAGGTACTCCTTCCAGGTGTCGAGCGGCTCGCTCCTCGCGAGCGCCGCGAGCCCGGCCAGCGCCGCGGGGTGCCAGACGATGAAGGCCGCCTGCCGGTCGAGGCCGGCCGCGCCCAGGAAGGCGCTCCAGTCCATCCCCGGCGCCCGGACGTCGAAGTCGGAACGGCCCCAGGGATTGTTGGCCCGCGCCACGTCGAACGTCTCGCCGCGGGTGGCGTGGCTCCGCGCGATGCGGGTCTCGTGGTCGAGCACCCTTCCGGCCCGCGACTCGGCCTCGGCGGCGGGGACGCCGGAAAGCCGGAACATGGCGGCGAGGTGGGCCCGGTAGCGAACCCGCAGCTCGGGGAAGTTTCCGCCCTCTTCCAGGTAGTAGCTCCGGTCGGGAAGCCCGAGCCCACCCTGGAGCAGGTAGGCGGCGTTGCGGGCCGGGACGTTCAGGTCCTGCTCCACCCAGAGGCCGAGGACGTTGCCCGTCGCCAGGTCGGTGGCGTTGAGCGCATCGACGTCGGCGCGGATCGACCCACCGAGCTCCGCAGCGAGCGCGCGCCGGTCCCCGATGGCCGCGATGCGGTCCAGCGTCGGCCGGAGCGGTGCGAGACCCCTGGCCTCGATGCCCTCCTCGTCCATGAAGCTCGCGTAGAAATCGCCGATCTGCTGGACCTCCGACCCGGGCGGCGCCGCTGCCCGTGCCGCCTCCTCGTCGATGGCGCGGACACGGGCGGCGACCAGTTCCTGCACGGACAGGACCGGACCCACGTGGGAGCGTTCCGGGGGGACGACGGCCTGTGCCTGCCAGGCCCCGTTCGCGAAGTCGTAGAACTCGTCTCCCGGGGCGACCGACCGGTCCATTCCAGGGAGGTCGAGACCACTCCGCGGGGTTGCGCAGGCGAGCACGAGGAGGAGTGCCGGGATGGCGGTGAGAGCTTTCACACCTGGAGTTCTACCCCAGGGCGCGCGTAACGCATCGCGTCATCGGGGCCGACTCATCTGGGCCCTCGACGTGTCCGGGGGATGGGTCACCCTGGGGCGATGACCTTCCTGGCAGCGCGCTCCGTGCTCCTCGCCTCGGCGATCGCGTCCCTCGCCGCCGTCACTCCCGCCCGGTCGGCCTCGCCTCCCGACGTCGTCTTCCTCGACGGGCGGTTCACGACGCTCGACCCGAAGGGAACTTCGGCGTCGGCGGTGGCCGTGAAGGACGGGCGCTTCGTGGCCGTGGGCTCGACGAAGGCCATCCGGAAGCTCGCCGGCCCCGGCACCCGGGTCGTGGAGCTCGGCGGGAAGACCGTCGTCCCCGGCCTCATCGACGCCCACTCCCACCCTGTCGTCACCATGTTCTTCCTGAGCGCGGTGGACGCGCGAGCGCCCGGCGTCCCCACCGTGGCGCAGGCCCTCGAGAACCTCGTGGCGCGGGCCAGGGCGACCCCGAAGGGCGAATGGGTCGCCATGGTGGGCGCCTCGGCCTCCCAGACCAAGTTCCGGGAGAAGCGGCTCCCCTCCCGGGCCGAGCTCGACCGTGCCGCGCCGGAGAACCCGGTCTGGTTCTGGAACGGAACGCACGCCGAGGTACTGAACTCGGCGGCGCTGAAGGTGCTGGGGATCTCGAAGGACAACCTGAAGCTCCCCAAGGGCGGACGCGTCTCGGTGGACGCGAGCGGCGAGCCGACCGGCGAGATGTTCGAGGCCGAGGCCAACGTCCCCTTCACGCCCGCGCCGGAGACGGTGGTGGGCTGGTTCCGCGAGGGCATCCCGGCGCTCTGGAACTCCCACGGGTTCACCACCGTGAACGGGATGCTGGCCCTCGACGAGATCGCCGCCCTGCGGGTCGTGGCCGCCTCCGGGTTCCGGCCGTCCATCCGCTACTCCGCCTTCGCCTTCGCGGAGCCGAACGGCGCCGGCATGCCCGCCGACCTGCGCGAGGTGCAGATGCCTCCCGGCGCCCCGCGCGATCGCTTCCGGACCGCGGGCATCAAGCTCTGGATCGACGGCGAGGTGGACGCGGGGTCGGGATACTGCACGGCACCCTACGCCGATCCCACCGGGGTGCCCGACGGAGGGCGCGGCCTGCTCGTCACCACCCAGCCGGAGGCCGTGGCCTTCGCCCGCAGGGCACGGGCCGCCGGGCTCGCCGTGGCCATGCACGCCTCGTGCGACGCCTCCAGCGAGATCGCCGTCCGCGCCTACCGGGAGCTGGCCCGGGAGGGCGGGGCCCGCACGCCGCAGCGGCTCGAGCACTACGGCCAGTTCATCGGCTCCACGCCCGAGGTCGCACGGGCCGTGAAGAACCTGGGGCTGTACGTCGTCACCCAGCCGGCCTGGCTCCTCTTCCTGGGGCGGTCCACCGATCACCTCCTGGGCGAGGAGCGGGCCCGCACCGCCTTCCGCTACGGGTCGATGGTGAAGGCGGGATTGAAGCCGGCCGGCTCCTCCGACACCACCGGCGCCTACCTGGAGGCGGTGAACCCCTTCCTCCACATGAAGACCGCCGTGACCCGCCTGAGCGACAAGGGGGTCGTCCAGCCGGAGGAGGCGCTCTCGGTGAAGGACGCGCTCCGCATGTGGACCATCTGGGCGGCTCGCTCCATCCAGGAGGAGAGGGAACGCGGAAGCATCGAGGTCGGGAAGCTGGGCGACATGGCGGTGCTGTCGGAGGACCTCTTCACCATCCCTCCCGGGCGGATCGACCAGGTCAAGGTGGAGCAGACCATCGTCGGGGGAGCGGTCGTGTACCGGGCGAAGTGACGGAGGTGGACGTGGATCTGGGAAAGTGGCTGACCGACCTGAAGGCGCTCCACGAGAAGGCGAAGCACGGTGGACTCTCCGGGGAGGAGCAACGGGACTACCGGTCCCGGCGGGCGGAGCTGGCGCGCGCGCTGCTCGCAGCGCAGGGGCTGGGCCGGCAGCCGGGGCAGGCGCGACGCCAGTCGCTGCGGATCGCCCGGGCGCTCCAGGTGGAGGTCGCCGGCCCGGGACGCAGGGAGCGGCTCACCACCTTCGACGTCTCGACGGGCGGGTTCTCGGCGCCCATGGCCTCGGCCCCCTCGACCGGCGAGGTGCTGACGGCGACCCT
>CAIQRS010000044.1 GCA_903874275.1 uncultured Anaeromyxobacter sp. | reverse complement strand
GTCGCCGAGCGAGACCTGCCAGCAACCCATCGACAGCAGCCGCTCCGCGATCTCCGCGACCCGGAGCGGGTCCACCCGTCCCTCGTAGGGGCAGCCCCATGCGGTGGAGACGTAGCCCCGGACGCGCAGCCCCGCGGAGAGGGCCGGGCCGATCACCTCGCCGAAGGCCTGGAGGGTCTCCTCGATGCCCTTGTTCACGTTCTTCCGGTTGTGGGTCTCCGACGCGGAGAGAAAGACCGCGGCGTCCACCTGGGCCGCCGGGCGGGCCTTGCCGCGCGCCGCGAGCAACCGCTCGAGCCCCTTGCCGTTGGGGACGAGCGCGACGTACTGCACGCCGGGCCGGGCGGGCAGCCGGCCGACCAGTTCTTCCGAGTCGGCCAGGGCCGGGATCCACCTCGGGGAGACGAAGCTCGTGGCCTCGATCCGGGTGAGTCCCGCGTCCACCAGGGCGGCGACGAGGGCCAGCTTGCCGTCGGTGGGAACGACGCGGGCTTCGTTCTGGAGCCCGTCTCGCGGACCGACCTCGTAGACGGTGATGCGGTTCGCCATGTGGCCCGGCACGAGGTGCTAGGCGACCTCGGCGCGCGGCTTCACGTTGCCGCGGATCCAGTCGACGATGGACTGCGTGGTGGTCCCGGGCAGGAAGACCTGCGAGACGCCGGATTCCCGGAGCTTGGGGATGTCGTCCTGCGGGATGATCCCCCCGCCGAAGACGGTCACGTCGCTGCACCCCCGCTGCTTCAGGGCGTCCACCACCGCCGGGAAGAGCGTGAGATGCGCTCCCGACATGATGGAGAGCCCCACCCCGTCGACGTCCTCCTGGACGGCCGCCGCGGCGATCATGTCCGGGGTCTGGTGGAGGCCGGTGTAGATGACCTCGAAGCCCGCGTCTCGAAGTGCCCGCGCCACGATCTTGGCGCCGCGGTCGTGGCCGTCGAGGCCCGGCTTGGCGACCAGGATGCGGAGGGTTCGCTCGTTCTTCTGGCTCATGCTGACCTTCTCCCGATGGCGATGAGATCCGGAGCGTCGTCGTCGAGGCGTTCCGCCGGTCGGTCCGCCTGCCAGGTGCTGGTGATGCCGAGGAGATCGAGGCCGCATCGACCGGCGAGTCCTTCCCACTCCTCCGGTGTGTAGTACCGCAAATGGGCCACTCCCGCCAGCACCGAGCCGTCGGCCCGGATGACGCGGCGCGTGCAGGAATCGCGTCCGGTGGCGGGATCGTAGACCGAGCTCTCCTCGACCCTGCCTCCGGAGGGCATGTCCCATTGAATTGCCTGCTCCGGCTGGCGCCGGAGCCGGGAGGGATTGTCGTGGTGCACCACGATCCGGCCCCCTGGGCGGAGCAGCGCCACCGCCGCGGCCAGGCAGCGGGCGTTCTCCTCGTCGTCGTACATGAACAGCGACGAGTACCAGGAGTAGAGCGCGTCGAGGCTCCCCGGCCGGAAGGGAAGCGCGCGGAGGTCGCCCCGGACCAGCGCCGCCCCCGAGTGGCGGGCCAGCGCCAGGTATTCCGTGTTGCGGTCCAGGCCCACCAGGAGCCCCACCTCGGGTGAGAGAGCCCGGGCGTGGCGGCCGTGGCCGCAGGCGAGATCGAGGACCCGGTCCCGGGGGCCGATCGCGAGCAGGCGCCGGATGAGCCCCGCCTCGAACCCGGACATCCGGGCCGTGAGCAGGTCCGCCACCGACTCGTAGTAGAGGTCGCCGTAGTAGTCGTCGGTCCAGTGGCGGCTCAACGGCGCCCCGGTCCGCGCACTAGAAGTGACCGTCCTCGCGGTACTGCCCCCAGACCTTCCGGAAGATGTCGCAGACCTCGCCGAGCGTCGCGTAGGCCTTCACGGCCTCGATGATGGGAGGCATGACGTTGGACCCGTCGCGGCAGGCCCGCTCCACGCCCGCGAGCGTCTCCGTGACCCGGTCGGCGCTCCGCTCGCTGCGGATGGCCTGCAGGCGGGCGGTCTGGGCGCGGGCCACGCTCTCGTCGATGCGGAGCAGCGGGATGGGATCGTCCCCCTCGGTGCGGAACTCGTTCACCCCCACCACCACCCGCTCGCCGCTCTCCACCTCCCGCTGCCAGCGGTAGGCGCTCTCGGCGAGTTCCCTCTGCGGGAACCCCTCCTCCACGGCACGGAGCATCCCGCCCATCTCGTCGATGCGCCGGATGTAGTCGAGGGCCCGCTTCTCCATCTCGTCGGTGAGGTACTCGACGAAGTAGCTGCCGGCCAGCGGGTCGGCGACCCGGTCCACGCCCGACTCGTAGCCGATGATCTGCTGGGTGCGCAGCGCGATGCGGACCGCGTCCTCGGTGGGGAGCGCGTAGGTCTCGTCGAGCGAGTTGGTGTGGAGCGACTGGGTTCCGCCCAGCACGCCGGCCAGCGCCTGGAGGGTGGTGCGGATGACGTTGTTGTAGGGCTGCTGGGCGGTGAGCGAGACGCCGGCGGTCTGGGCGTGGGTGCGCAGGAGCAAGGACTCGCGCCTCTTCGCCCCGAAACGCTCCCTCAGCGTGCGGGCCCAGATGCGCCGGGCCGCGCGGAACTTGGCGATCTCCTCGAAGAAGTCGTTGTGGACGTCCCAGAAGAAGGAGAGACGCTGGGCGAAGGAGTCGACGTCCATGCCGCGGTCGACGCACTCCTGGACGTACTCCAGGCCGTCGGCCAGCGTGAAGGCCATCTCCTGCACGGCCGTCGCACCGGCCTCGCGGATGTGGTAGCCGCTGATCGAGACCGGGTTCCAGCGCGGCATCTCCTTCGCGCAGAACTCGATCATGTCCACCACCATCTTCACCGCGGGTCGGGGCGGGACGATCCACTCCTTCTGGGCGATGTACTCCTTCAGCATGTCGGCCTGGATGGTGCCGCCAAGCTTCGCCCGGGGAACGCCCTGCTTCTCGCCG
>CAIQRS010000043.1 GCA_903874275.1 uncultured Anaeromyxobacter sp. | reverse complement strand
GGAGCACGCGAAGCGGAGGAAGGCGACCTTCGGCGACCTGCTGGCGGAGCTCAAGCGCCGCCACGTCTTCCGGGTGATGGTGGGGTACGGGATCTTCGCCTTCGCCGTGCTCCAGGTGACCGAGCCGATCATGCACGGGGCGGACCTGCCGAACTGGGTGCTGAAGGCCGTGCTCGTGGCGCTCGCCCTCGGCTTCCCGGTCGCCGTGATCCTGGCGTGGGTCTACGACCTGACGGCACAGGGGGTGAAGCGGACGCCCACGGCCTCGGGGCCGCCGCTGTCCCGGAGTTCCCGGTTCCTCATGCCCCTGTCGGTGGCGGTCACGGTGCTCGCCATCGTCGGGGCCGGAGGCGGCGCCTGGTACGCCTGGAAGCAGTCTGGCGAGCGAGGGAAGGCGGCGCCCACTGGTGCGCCATCCATCGCGGTGCTGCCGTTCGCCGACATGAGCCCGGGGAAGGATCAGGAGTACCTGGCGGATGGGCTGGCCGAGGAGATCCTCAATGTCCTCGCCCAGGTCGAAGGCATGAGGGTGGTCGCGAGGACCTCGTCGTTCTCGTTCAAGGGAAAGCCGGCCGGCATCGCCGAGATCGGCCAGGCTCTCCACGTCGACTCGCTCCTGGAAGGGAGCGTGCGAAGGGACGGGAACCGCATCCGGGTCATGGCCGAGCTCGTCAATGCGAGGGACGGCATCCGGGTTTGGTCGGAGACCTACGACCGGGAGTTCGCGGGAGTGTTCGCCATCCAGGACGACATCGCGCAGGATGTCGCCCGATCGCTGCGGCTGAAGCTGCAGCCGGGCGCCGGTGCGCGGAGGTCGACGGTGCCCGAGGCCTACACCGAGTACCTCCTGGCGCGCCAGTTCGACAGGCAGGTCGCCCGGGGCAGTGACGCGGGAATGCTCGCGGCGCTCGACAGGGCGGTGACGCTCGACCCGAGCTTCGCTCCCGCCTGGGCGATGCTCGCAGGCGTCCGGACCCCCATGACGCGGGCCGGAGATCCCGACCCGCCAGAGCGGGCCGACGCGGAGAAGTCAGCGCTGGAGGCGGCCGAGCGGGCCATCGCGCTCGATCCCCAGGGGGCGGAGGGTTACACCGCCCGGGGATGGTGGCGGATCTGCATGAAGCTCGACCTGCCCGGCACGGCCGCCGACGTGGAAAGGGCGCTCAAGCTCAGCCCCTCGAGCGTCGACGCGGAGATGCTCCTCGGCTGGGTTCATCTCGCAAGCGGGCGTACGGACAAGGCATCCGAGACGTTCAGACGGGTCACGGCTCTCGACCCCCTGTCGTGGCGCCGGTGGTTTTCGCTGGCCCTGGTGCTGATGGGGCTGGGAGACTTCCAGGGCGCCCGGGAAGCAGCCCGGCGAACCCTCGAGATCGCTCCCGAATGGAAGGACGCCGCCGCCGTCCTGCTCCAGCTGGACCTGCTCGAGGGATTCGCCGATCGCGTCTTGCACGCAGGCCGGAGCGACCCGGACGACCAGCGCCGGCTTTTCTACACCGCCCTGGCCGAGCACTCGCTCGGTCACGCCGCCGAGGCGGAGGCCGCGCTTGCGGAGTACCTGACGCGCTTCGGGGCCGAGAATCCCGGAGAAGCCGCGCAGATCCAGGCCTGGATGGGGCGCCGGGACGACGCATTCGCGTCGATGGCGCGCTTCGACGAGGTCGAGAGGCCGTCCGGGCTCGTGCTCATCTACCTACCCTATGATCCCCTCTTCCGGAACCTCCACGCAGATCCCCGGTGGAAGCCCTTCCTCAAGGGTCTCGGGCTCCAGGTGGACTGATCGGGCACCGAAGCCGCGTTCATTCGAGGTAGAGCTTCAGCTCGAAGGCGTCGGTCTTCGCCGCGCGCGACCCCTCGTTTCGATCCCCGTCGATTTCGCCGAAGATCTGGTACCCGTTCACGTAGACCATGTAGGTGCCAGGCTTCGGCGCGTCCGCGATCACTCGCTCGGGTGCGTTCCAGGTCGCGCCAGCGGCGTACCAGAAGTCGCCTTCGGCGTCGTAGGAGTGGTTCGCCTCGGACGAACCACGACAGGAATGTCGCGTGAGGCCGCGGCCGTCGGTCGTGGATCGGATCGTGAACACTTGAACGCTTGACGGTCAAGTGACCGATGGCTAGAATGCTCCCATGATCGTCGGCTACCTCGACGACGCCACCCGGGACGTCCACGTCGGAACGGAGTCCCGTGCAGCCCGTCGCTTCGGGGAGGAAGTGCGGCGGGTGGCTCGCCGCAAGCTCGACCTCCTGGGTGCAGCCGGCGACATCCGGGACCTGACCGTGCCGCCCGGGAATCGCCTGGAGCGGCTCAAGGGGGACCGGGCCGGCTTCTACAGCATCCGGGTGAACGACCAGTTCCGGATCATCTTCCAGTTCGAAGGCGGCAACGCTTCCCACGTTCAGCTCGTCGACTACCAGTGAGGAGGGAGAATGCTCACCACCGCCACCATGAAGCGCCGGCCGACGCCCCCCGGCGAGATGCTCCTCGAGGAGTTCCTCCGGCCCGCGGGTATCACCCAGGTCGAGCTCGCGGCCCGCATGGGCGTGCCGATCCAGCGGGTCAACGCCGTCATCGCCGGACGCCGGGCCGTCACGGCGGAAACGGCCATCCTGCTCTCGCGCGCGCTCGGCACCACGCCGACGCTCTGGCTGAATCTCCAGATCGCCGTGGATCTCTGGGACGCCGAGAATCGCATGGCGAGGTCCAGGGTGCCAGCGCATCGGATTGCCAGAGCGAGGAAGGTGCGCTCGGCGCACGGGTGAGGGGCCATCTTCGGCCGTGCTGGGGGCCTGTCTGGCTTCCCGTTCCCCCGATCGGGTAGCCTCGATCCGCCTGACGTGGGGTGCGCGTGGCCGAAGGCGACGGGGATGGCAGCGGAGGAGCGACGGGCATGAAGCCCGGTGCGCTGACGGCCCTTCTCCAGGAGGTCGCGGCAAGTCCGGAGAAGCGCGAGGAGGAGCCGCTTTCGCTGCCCCCCGGGACGGTCATCGGGCGCTTCGAGATCATCCGGGAGCTGGGGCGCGGGGGCTTCGGTGTGGTCTACGAGGCCAAGGACCGGGATCTGGGGCGTCCGGTGGCGGTGAAGGTCGTTCGCCCGGGTCGCATCACGGAAGAGGAGGGAAAGGGCTCCCGCGAGGCAGAGGCGATCGCGAGGCTGTCCCATCCCAACCTGATCACGCTCTTCGAGGTGGGGCGGAGCGAGCACGGGCCGTTCCTGGTGTTCGAACTCCTGCGCGGGAAGACGCTGGATCTGCGGATCGAGGAAGGGACGCTCCCGATCCAGGAGGCGGTGCACGTCGCGACGGAGGTGGCTCGAGGCCTGGCCCACGCCCACGCCGAGGGCGTCATCCACCGGGACCTCAAGCCCGCCAACGTGTTCGTGACGAACAAGGGTCAGGTGAAAGTCCTCGACTTCGGGATGGCGCATGCGTTCGGACGCCGCCGACTCTCCGGCGGCACGCCGGCCTACATGGCGCCGGAGCAATGGGAGGACGATCCCGAGGACGAGCGGACGGACGTCTTCGCGTTGGGGGTCATGCTCTACCGGATGCTGACCGGGGAGTACCCGTTCCCGGAGGGGAAGGGGAAGTGGTCGTCGGAGCCGGCGACTCTCCGGAAGCTCGACGTGCCGGGAGCACCCGACCTTGCCGAGCTGGTCGAGAAGACTCTGGATCGGACGCCGAAGGGGCGACCCCGCGACGGCGCCGCGGTGCTGGCGGCGCTCACGCCCATCGAGGACAGGCTGCGGGCGAAGCCGGCCGACGGCCAGCCTCTGGAGCACGCGAAGCGGAGGAAGGCGACCTTCGGCGACCTGCTGGCGGAGCTGAAGCGACGCCACGTCTTCCGGGTGATGGTGGGGTACGGGATCTTCTCCTTTGCCGTGCTCCAGGTGACCGAGCCGATCATGCACGGCGCGGGGCTTCAGGACTGGGTGCTGAAGGCCGTGCTCGTGGCCCTCGCCCTCGGCTTCCCGGTCGCCGTGATCCTGGCGTGGGTCTACGACCTGACGGCGCAGGGGGTGAAGCGGACGCCCACGGCCTCGGGGCCGCCGCTGTCCCGGAGTTCCCGGTTCCTCATGCCCCTGTCGGTCGCGGTCACGGTACTGGCCATCGTCGGGGCCGGAGGCGGCGCCTGGTACGCCTGGAAGCAGCCTGGCGAGCAAGGGAAGGCGGCGCCCACTGTCGCGCCATCCATCGCGGTGCTGCCCTTCGCCGACATGAGCCCGCAGCACGACCAGGAGTACTTTGCCGATGGTGTCGCAGAGGAAATCCTCGGTGCGCTGGGCCGCGTCGTAGGGCTGCGCGTGATCGGCAGGACCTCCTCCTTCGCGTTCCGGGGCAAGAACGAGGATATCGTCACCATCGCGCAGAAGCTCCGCGTCGGAGTCCTGCTGGAGGGGAGTGTGCGGCGCGAGGGCGACCGGGTTCGGGTCTCCGCGAAGCTCATCAACGCCTCCGACGGGGTGGAGATCTGGTCGGAGCGCTATGACCGGAAGCTCACCGCGGTCTTCGCAGTCCAGGACGAGATCGCCAAGGCCGTGGTGGACGCGCTCCAGATGAAACTCATGCCGGGCCAGACGTCGGGGCGGCACAGCCGACTCCCCTCCGATCCGGAAGTTTATCGGCAATACCTCCTGGGTCGGGACTACACGCGCCGCGGGTACCAGGAGAAGGACCAGCACCTGGCGGCCGAGGCATACGGCAAGGCGATTGCAGCCGATGCCGCCTATGCGCCGGCATGGGCCGGTCTCTCCACCGCCCTCCTCGTCCTCGCCGACTACGCCTCCACGCCCGAGGAGTCGACCGAGTTACGGCGGCGGTCCCTCGAAGCGGCGGAGAAGGCAGTCGAGCTGGACCCGAGGCTTCCGGACGGGTACCTGGCGCGTGCCCTCATCCGACAGGTGATGAACTGGGACTTCAGCGGGGCCCGGGCGGACATCGATAGAGCGGTCGCGCTCGCGCCCAGTGACGTTCGAGCCAACCGGGACCGCGGCCAGATCCTCTCGGTCCTGGGGCACTTCGGGGATGCCGTCGAGACGCTCCGGAAGGTTGTCGACCTCGACCCGCTCGATGGCCAGGCATGGACGATGCTCGGTGCCGCCACGTCGGCAAAGGGCGACATTGCCGGCGCTCGGGTGGCGTTCGAGCGCGCACGAGCAATCATCCCGGATGGTCTGTGGAACTACCTTGGTGAACTCTCCCTCCTGGAGGGTCAGCCGGCGGCTGCCCTGGCCGCCTTCGAGCGGGCGCCCGAAGGCGTCTGGCGAACCATGGGAATCGCGCTCGCGCGACACGACCTCGGACAGGAGCAAGCGGCGCAGGGAGCACTCGACACGCTCACCGAGCGGTATGCCGACAACTGGGCCTACCAGATCGCGGGCGTCCATGCGTGGCGGGGGGAGCACGACGCCGCTTTTGCGTGGCTCGACCGCGCGTACCGGCAGCGCGACGGCGGGCTCCTCGCAGTGAAGTTCGACGTCCTTTTGCGGCGGAGTCATGGTGACCCTCGCTACGCTGCACTCCTCCGGCAGCTGAACCTGCCGGTGGACTGACCCTCGCGGTCCAGGCCGCCTGACCAAGCACTGCCCAAAGGGCGACCGGAAGGGCCCTCGTGGCGGTGTCAGCAGTGGTCACGCCCAACCGCCAGACGCCCGGGATGACCACCCCTGACCACGAGCAGCGTTCAGACGTGTTCACTATCGGGCGCCCCCGGCTTACAGGGCGGCTCCGGCATTTATACAGTAAAATCAAGATGTTGCGCGTCGCATTTTTCGCTTCTGACTAAACTTCTGACGTATCTCGGTGACCGTGGCCCCTTCCGGGCTGAGGTCGACGGGTAGCGCGCCGCGTGCCTTTTCGCCGAAAAGGTCAGGCCGAAGATGGGCGTAAACCTCGGTTTGTACGATGGAATAGTGCCCGAGGATCTTCGACAGGATCTCGATGGTGTTGCCCTGGAGCACCCAGTGGCTCGCGAAGGTGTGCCGGGTGCACCAGTACCAGACCTTCTCCGGCTTCTCGCCCTTCGCGGGAGGGCTACCGAAGCCAGGCCGGGCCAGGCCGGTCTTCTCGAGAGCGAACCGGAGGTAGTCGCACCGGGTCCGGTCGTCGACCTTCTGGCCATCGATCCGGAGGGGAGGCACCACCAGGTCCGCGGGCTGGCCGCCGGTCTTGACCTTCCACGCCTTCAACACCGGGAAGAGCGTGTCGAGGATCGGAACCACCCTCGGCTTCCCGTCCTTCACGCGCTTCTTCTTGGCCTGCTCCCGCACGTGGAGGGTTTTCCCCGCGAGGTCCACCGACCGCCACCGCAGCCCGAACGCTTCACCGGGGCGCAAGCCGCCAAACGCTCCCAGGGCAAACCCGACTGCCAGTCCCTCCGACTGATCCCGGATCGCGAGGTAGACCCTTCGTACGTCATCCAGCTTCTCGAGGAACGGTACGTCCTCAGGGTCATGGTCCGACTTCATGAGGCGCCGGGTCGACTTCGGTAGACCCCGGCACGGATTCCGAGTGGCGAGCCTGGCCTCGACGAGTTCCTCGTAGAGGCCCGAGAGAATCGACACCATGGTCCGGACCGTTCCAGGCGAGCAGCCCGCGTCGAGCCGGCCGTGAATGAAGCGGCGCATCTCCGCGGCATCGACATCGTCCGGGCGGAGGTGACCAAGGCCTGGGGCGATGTGCTTCTTCCACCGATACGCGTCCTCCTCGCCAGCTTCATGGGTCTTCTTGCGCCGCTCCAGGAACGCCTTGCCGTGATCGGACAGGGTCAGCCTCCCGGCGACGAGCGCGACAGGCGAAGAGCCCTTCGCCAAGTACGTGGCGCGGGCGATGGTTCCATGCCGCTCAGCTTCCTCACGAGTCTTGAATCCGCCGGCGTACCCCCGCCTGGTCTTCCCTTCCTGCCACCGGACGGCCCACCGGTTGCCCTCCTCGTACACGGTCCCCGTCCCGCGCGGACGTCGCTTGGTCATGTTCGACCCGTCTACCTTTCCTGGATGAGCGACGCGACGAGCACACGGCGCGCGCGACCCACGGGGACCGACTGCAATTCGCCCGAGCGGAGCATGCGCTGGATGGTACGCGACGACACGGACATCCGTCGGGCGGCCTCCTTCACGGTCACCGCCGTTTCCGGCGGCCGCTTCTCGTCGCGGAGTTCCTCCAGCTGGCGGCGCAGGGGAGCGACCTCTTCACGGACCACCTTTCGCACGGCCTCCGCCATGGCCTGCGCGACCGTATCGTGCTCCCTCGACGGCAGGGGCGGCGG
>CAIQRS010000042.1 GCA_903874275.1 uncultured Anaeromyxobacter sp. | reverse complement strand
GCCCGTAGAAGTTGCGCAGGCCTTCGAGCACGCGGGTGACGTAGGCGGTGAGGTCGCTGCCCCTGGCGCTGGCCTCCCCTTTCAGGAACGCGACCAGGTCCCGCGACATCCGGAACGTCTGCATCAGCTTCTCGGTGGTCGTGGAGAAGGCCTCGGGTTCCGGGGGTCGTCGCGAGTATGTCATAAGTACTGATATCGTATATACGGGTCGTGCCTCCGGATCAAGGGCAACGGGTACTTATTTCGTCAGGTTTAGACTCCGATTTCCTGGTGCCCGGACACCCGGCGGCAGCACTCCCCGGAGCGGTGCGGCCCTGTAAGCCGGGTTCGAAACACTGTCGGTATGGGTCGCGATCCGGAGCGACTCGGCGCGACAAGGGGTCGGAAACACTTGGGGCATCGCGACTGGCGACGACGGGTCGTGTCGCTCCCGCGCCATCGTACGGCAGACTACGTCAGATGCGTTTGCCTCACAGTGAATCGCAACATGGCTCAGCAATTTGTGCACCTACAGGACCAGATTTTCGCGCTGAACGGGACCTGTGCTGCCGCGGACTCTCCTTCTCCTGTCGTTTCCTGGCCTTACGCGGACACCGAAGTAACCCCCAAGCTCCACGCAGCGGGCTGACGCGTCCCGCTCGCCGGACCCGGCTGCACTTCCCTCCCCCATCCCCTCGTTCCTGGACGTGCGCCTCGGCTAGCAAGCGACGCCGCGATCCGTGGGGATGACCCTGCCGCAGGTGCTGTCAGGGACCCGTGTTGGTTCTTCTGGGCCCACACGAGGCCCCTGCACGGCGACGTGGCATACGAGATGGCAGCCCTCTGCCCAAGGGCCACGCGCATCAGGGTGCCGGGGACCGAGAGGCTGGTCGTGGAGTACGTCCTCGACCCCCGAGCCGGCGGCCTGACGGCACCATGGTCGCCCTCTTCTGCGCGCGGCCGTTACCTCGTCCGACGGGCCGTCCGACGGGTCTCGCTCGGCGATTCCCCGAACATCCGGCGGTACTCGGTGGAGAACCGGCCGAGGTGGTAGAGGCCCCAGCGGACCGCTACCGTCCCCACCGAATCCTCGCGGGCGGGAAGCAAGAGGTCGCGCCGGGCGGCATTGAGCCGCAACGAGTGCCGGTATTGCCGGAGCGTGATGCCGTAGAGTTCCCCGAACCCAAGCTCGAGCGTGCGAAGCGGCGTTCCCAGGTACGCGGCGCAGCGGGTGATGCTCAGGTCCTCGGCCAGGTTGTCGCGAACCATGGCCTCCGCCCGGCGGGCGAGAGCGAAGCGGCCCGGGTCGCGGCGCCGCTCCGGCTGGGGCCTCGCTGCCCGAAGGAGCGCCTCGATGACTGTTTCCTCGGTCTCCGCATCTGTCCTTCGTCGGAGGTGGGTGAAGCCGGGACCTTCGCCTTCCGGGGAGAGCAGCGCGCGAAGCTCGTGGTGAAGCCACCTCCGCGCTCCAGGGTCGGCGAGCCCGAGCCGGTAACCCGGTGCGAGGGTCAGGAGCGGGACCCCCCACGTGGCCTCGGCCGCCTCCTCCAGCCGAGATTGGGAGAGGACGACCGAGAGGGCCCGGAACGGCCTTCGGGATAGGGAGAGGTAGTCCTGGCCCGAGCGGACGAGGACGCAGTCGCCTTTGGCAACCCGACCGCCGGTGCTTCGCTCGGGACCGTCGTCGCCGGGGACCCCGACCATGCAGAGACCCTTCCCCACCGAACCGCGCGCGATGGCCCCGACCGTGTGGACCGAATCCGACACGTGCATGTTGCGGGTGGTGAGGAGCGAGTAGGACGACCGCATCCGGCCGCTACCGAGTTGCTCGAAGCGCACGTCCTGACGAGCGGCAAGGGCGCTGACCGCTTCGACGTCGTCGTACTGAGCCTGGAGCGGCAGCGAGGACAGGTATTCGTCGATGACCTTCAAGCCCTGGATACTAGCGCCGGGGCGCGCCGCGCGCTGGCCCTGGCCCACGGGGGGGGGGGACGCCCGTTTCCGACCCTAATGGTGGGCAACAACCAGGTCGAGTGCAGCCGGGAAGCCGACGGCCACTGCTACACGATGCACTTCAAGGGCACGGCCAACATGTGGCCGACGTCCCGATGCCGCAGTGGATCTTCGCGGTCATCGGCTCCATCTAGCCCGCCGGCCGCGTCCTATCACTTCGACTGCGGGAGTGGGGCGGGTGCGGTGGGGGGGATCGTCGGGCCTGGCGTGCCGGCGGGGACGGGCTGGGTCGTGGCGTCGGCCGGGACCTTCTCCTGCCAGCCGCCGCCCAGCGCCTTGTAGAGCTGCACCAGGGCCACGAGCTGATCCCGGTTGGTCTGTGCCAGGGTCAGCTCCGAGCTGAAAAGCGACCGCTGGGCGTCGAGCACGTCGATGTACGAGGAGACGCCGCCCTCGTAGCGGAGCCGCGCCAGCCGCTCGGCGGTCTTCGCGGCGGTGACCTGGATGTCGGCCTGCACCGCCACCTCGCCGAGCTTTCGGACGCTGATGGCGGCGTCGTTCACCTCGCGCCAGGCGGTGATCACCTGCTGCCGGTAGAGCGCGACCTTCTGCTCGAGCACGGCCCAGGACGCCTCCTCCTGGGAGGCGAGCCGCCCGCCCTCGAAGATGGGCGCGACGAGTCCGGCCCCGACGTTCCAGAGGAGGCCGGTGGGGTTGAAGGTGGTCGCGAGCGAGGGGCCAGCCAGGCCGATGACCCCGTCGAGCGAGAGCTTGGGCAGCCGGTTGGCGATGGCCACGCCGACGTTGCTCGTCGCCGCCATGACCGCGTCCTCGGTTCGCCGGATGTCGGGGCGTCGCTCGAGCAGGGTGGCCGGCACGCCCATGGGGAGCTTCGGCGCGATCTGCTGCTCGGGCGCCTTGGCCCGGAGGATGGGGCCGGGCGGCCGGGCCAGGAGGACGGCGAGCTGGCTCTCCTTCAGCGCGATGTACCGCTCCGTGGACGGGATGGCGGCCGCCGTCACCGCCAGGTCGGCCCGGGCCTGGTTCACCTCGAGGTCGTTGCCGACCCCACCCAGGGAGCGCTTGGTGAAGAGGTCGAGGGTGCCCTGCCGGGTGGCCGTGTTCCGCCTCGCCACCTCGAGCTCGACGTCGAGCTCCATGAGCTCGGCGTAGGCCTGGGCCACGTCGGCGACGAGCGACAGCACCGTGCCGCGGCGGAACTCCTCGGTGCCCATGAGCTCGGCGCGGGCGGCGTCGGTGGCGTTGCGTACACGCCCCCAGATGTCGAGCTCCCAGGACAGCCCCACGTTGAGCGCGAAGGCGCCGGACGGCCCCTGGCCCGGCACGTAGTTCTTGGCCGACTGCTGGCCGTAGCTGCCCGACCCCGCCAGCCCGATCTGCGGATAGAAGTCGGCGGCGGAGACGCCCACCAGCGCCCGGGCCTCGGTGACCCGGGCCGCGGCGTACCGGAGGTCCTGGTTGTTGCGCAGGGCCTCCTCGATGAGCCCCTGGAGGATGGGGTCCCGGTACATCTCCCACCAGCCCAGGTCGGCGATGGAGCCGGCCTCGTCCGCGCCGAGGGTGTAGCGGAAGGCCGTGGGGACGTCGGTCTCGGGGCGCTGGTACTTCGGGCCGACGGCGCACGCCGAGAAGGCGAGGAGGGAGAGGGCGGCGAGCGATCTCGTCACGGTTTCTCTCCTAGTGCGAGGTGGCGGCCGGCGGGACGGAGGTCCCGGGCTCGGTTGGCGGCTGGGCCCGCTTGCCGCCCAGCTTCTGGATCATGACGAAGAGCGCCGGGACCAGGAAGACCGCCAGGAAGGTGGCGACGAGCATCCCCGCGAAGACGGCGATGCCCATGACCTTGCGGCTCTCGGCCCCGGCGCCCGCGGCGCGTACCAGCGGGAGCACGCCCAGGATGAAGGCGAAGGCCGTCATGAGGATGGGGCGCAGCCGCAGCTTGGCGGCGTTCATGGCCGCGTCCACCGGCTCCATCCCGTTCTCCACATTCATCTTGGCGAACTCGACGATGAGGATGGCGTTCTTGGCGGCGAGCCCCACCAGCATGATGAGCCCGATCTGGGCGAAGATGTTGTTCACGTAGCTGTCGCTCGTGAAGCGGGCCAGCCACAGACCCAGGAAGGCGCCCAGCGCCGCGAAAGGCGTGCCGAGCAGCACGCTGCCGGGCAGGGACCAGCTCTCGTACTGGGCGGCCAGGATGAGGAACACCATGATCATCGCGAAGACGAAGACCAGGGCGGCGGTGCCCTCGGCCTTCTTCTCCTGGAAGGAGACGTTGGACCACTGGTAGCCCATGTTCTTGGGCAGTACCGCCGCGGCCGCCTCCTCGAGTGCCTTCATGGCCTCGGCCGAGCTGTAGCCGGGAGCCGGGACGCCGGTGACCTCCGCAGTACGGTAGAGGTTGAAGCGGTTGGTGAACTCGGGGCCGCTGGTGGGTCTCGTCTCCACCAGCGTGTCGAGCGGGATCATGTCTCCCTTGGGCCCGCGGACGTAGAAGAGCCCCAGGTCCTTCGCCGACTTGCGGTACTCCGGCTCGGCCTGCAGGAAGACCTTGTAGACGCGGCCGAAGCGATTGAAGTCGTTGATGTAGTTGCCGCCCAGGTAGGCGCCCATGGTGGAGAGCACGTCGGTGAGGGGCACGCCGACCTTGAAGACCTTGTCCCGATCGACGTCGGCGAAGATCTGGGGCACCGCGGCGCGGTAGACGCTGTTCGCCATGCCGATCTGGGGGTGCTTCTTCGCCTCGGCCAGGAACTTCTGGAGGTTCTCCGCCAGGTACTCCGGGGTTCCGCCGCTGCGGTCCTGGAGCATGAAGGAGAAGCCCGATCCGGTTCCCAGGCCGGGGATGGGGGGAGGGCCGAAGGCAAACACGGTGGCCTCCGGGACGCCCACGAAGAACTTCCCGTTGAGCCGCCGGATTACCTCGAAGACCCGCTCCTCCTTGGCCTTCCGTTCCCCCCAGGGCTTCATCGACACGAAGAAGAAGGCCGTGTTCGAAGCGTAGGCGCCGGACAGGAGGCTGAAACCGGTGATGGTGGTCACGTAGGCCACCGTCGGCTCGGCCATCAGGATGGCCTCGGCCTTGCGGGCGACGGCGTCGGTGCGCTCGAGCGACGAGGCGTCGGGAAGCTGGACGGCGGCCATGAAGTAGCCGTTGTCCTCGTCGGGGACGAAGCCGGAGGGGATGCGCCCGGCGAGCAGCACCGCGGCCACCGCGGTCATGGCCACCAGCACGGCGCTCCGGCCCAGCTTGCGCACCAGGATGCCGGTGATGGAGAGGTAACCGCCGGTGAATCGGTCGAAGACCTTGTTGAAGCCGTCGTAGAAGGGCTGGAGGAAGGAACGCTTGCTCCCCTTCGGCTTGAGGAGTAGCGACGCCAGCGCCGGGGAGAGCGTGAGCGCGTTGATGGCCGAGAACATCACCGACACGGCGATGGTGATGGCGAACTGCTGGTAGAGCCGGCCCGAGATCCCGGCGATGAAGGCCACCGGGATGAAGACCGCGCTGAGCACCAGCGCGATGGCGATGACCGGCCCCGACACCTCCTTCATGGCCTGGGCGGTCGCATCCTTGGGCGACATCCCGTGCTCGATGTGGTGCATCACCGCCTCGACCACCACGATGGCGTCGTCGACCACGATGCCGATGGCGAGCACGAGCCCCAGCAGGGAGAGGGTGTTGATCGAGAAGCCGAGGAGCGGGAAGACGATGAAGGTGCCGACGAGGGACACCGGCACGGTGAGGAGCGGGATGAGGGTGGCCCGCCAGTTCTGCAGGAAGACGAAGACCACCAGGATGACGAGGAGCACCGCCTCGAGGAGGGTGCTCAGGATCTCCTCGATGCCCGCGGAGATGGCGAGCGTCGTGTCGAGCGTGACCGCCTGGGCCACGCCGGGCGGGAAGGCCTTCTCCAGCCCGGCCACCGTCTTCTTCACCTCGTTCGCCACGGTGAGCGCGTTCGAGCCCGGCGCCTGGTAGACGCCGATCACCGCGGCCGGCTTGCCGTCAAGCCGCCCCTGGGAGTTGTAGAGCAGCGAGCCGAGATCGATGCGGGCCACGTCCTTCAAGCGGGTCTGGGAACCGTCGGGGTTGGACCGGACGATGATCTCGCCGAACTCGCTCGCGTCGAGCAGGCGTCCGCGGGTGCGGACCGCGTAGGTGAACTCGGTACCCTTGGGGGCCGGGGGTCCGCCGATCTGCCCGGCGGGGAGCAGCACGTTCTGCTGCTGGACGGCGCCGGAGAGGTCGGCCACGGTGAGCCCGAGCGTCTTCAGCCGGTCGGGGCGCACCCAGATGCGCATGGCGTAGTCGGAGCCGCCGAAGAGGATCACGTCGCCCACGCCGGAGATGCGCTTGATCTGGTCGTTGATGTTGATGGCGGCGTAGTTCGACAGGAAGTTGTTGTCGAAGGCGCCGGACGGCGAGGTGAGGGTGATCAGCATGAGCGGGAAGTTGAGCGACTTCTTCACGTTCACGCCGTAGTTGCGGACCGACTGGGGCAACGACGCGGTGGCCTGCGCCACCCGGTTCTGGACGAGCACGTTCGACATGTCGAGGTTCGACCCGACGTCGAACGACACCTGAAGGCTGTAGGTGCCGTCGTTCGCGTTCGTCGACTTCATGTAGATCATGTTGTCGACGCCGTTCACCTGCTGCTCGATCGGCGCGGCCACCGACGACTCCACGTCGAGCGCGGAGGCGCCGGTGTACGTGGCGGCGACCTGGATGAGCGGCGGGGTGATGTCCGGGTACTGCGCGACCGGCAGCCGCGTCAGCGCCACCGCCCCCATGATGAGGGTGACGATGGAGATGACCATCGCCACGATCGGGCGTCGGATGAAGAAGCTGCCCATGGCCTACTTGCCTCCGGCGGCGGGGGCGGCGGGCTTCGGCACGACGGTCATCCCGTCCCGGAGCCGCTGGATGCCCTCCGCCACGACCACGTCGCCGCTCTTGAGCCCGTCCTGGATGATCCAGTTGCTGCCCACCTTCTGGCCCGGCTTCACCTTGCGTGTCTCCACCTTGTTGTCGGGCGTGATCACGACCACGGTGTAGGTGCCCTGCAGCTCCTGCACGGCCCGCTGCGGCACGAGCAGCGCGTTCTTCACCACCTCAGATTCGGCCTTCACCTTGCCGTAGAGGCCGGGGCGGAGGGTCTTCTGGGGGTTGGGGAAGGCGAGGTCGACGCGAAGGGTGCCCGTCTGCGAGTCGACGGCCCGGTCCACGAAGAGGAGCTTGCCCGGGTAGGGGTGCTGCGTGCCGTCGGAGAGGATCAAGATCGGCTTCGCCTTCGAGGGCTGTGCCTGGCCGGTCTCGACCGAGCGCGTGAAGCGAAGGTAGTCGGACTCGGGGATGGCGATGCTCACGCGGATGGGGTCGATGGAGGAGACGGTGGTGAGGAGGGTGGGCTCGCCCTTGCCCACCAGGTCGCCGACCTTGTGCTCCGCCTTGCCGGCGAGCCCCTCGATGGGGGCGGTGATCTTCGTGTACGAGAGGTTGAGCCGCGCCTTCTCGGCGTTGGCCTTGGCGGCCTCGATCTGGGCCAGGCCGGTCTTCCGGGCCGACACCGCGTTGTCGAGCTCGGCCTGGCTGACCGCCCGCTCGGCGGCGAGCGGCGTGAATCGCTTCACGTCGAGGTCGGCCTTGTCGAACTGGTTCTGCGCGCTCGCCAGGTTGGCCTGGGCCTGGGCCAGGGCCGCGATGTACTGCTGGTCGTCGATGGTGAAGAGGTGCGTCCCCTTCTTCACCGTCGACCCTTCCTTGTAGGCTATCGACTCGAGGTAGCCCTCGACCCGGGCCCGGATCTCCACGTCCTCGAACCCGCGCAGCTGGGCCACGAGTTCGAAGTCGAGCGGCGTGTCCTTGGCGGCGACGGTGACCACCGGAACCTCCGGAGGCGGCATGACGGCCGGCCCCTTCTCCTTGGAGCAAGCGGAGAGGGCCAGGACCAGGGCGGAAACGAGGACGGTGGAGCCGGGGCGGAGCATGGATTCCCTCACGATGTGGTTTGCTGGCGCACACAATTTGCCCGGCGCCATTTCCCAACGAAGGGGCGCGCTGGCGGGTCTTCCAGGGCATGGCGACAGACCTGGCCATCCCTCGATGGGAGACCATCCGCGCCCTCATCCCCGACGACGAACTGGAGGGGAGCCGCGCCCGTGGAGGACGCCCATGGCATCAGTCGAGCTCCTGGACGCCGCCGCCGGAGACCGTGAGAATCTGCCCGCTCACCCAGGCGGCGGCCGGTGAGCAAAGGAAGAGCGCGGCGTTCGCCATGTCCTGCGCCTCGCCGAGCCGCTTGAGGGGCGTGTGCTTCAGCATGGCCTTCTCGACCTCGGGCGTCAGCACCGTCGCGAGCGCGTCCGTCTTCGTGGCCCCGGGGGCAATCCCGTTCACCCGAATGCCGCGAGGGCCCAGGTCGAAGGCCATGTTTCGCGTCAGGTGGCTCTCCGCCGCCTTGGACGAACCGTAAGACGTCATCCGGACGTTCTTGTTCTCGGCTGCCATCGACGACACGTTGAGGATGGCGCCGTTCCCCGCCTTTTCCATGTGGGGCGCCGCGAGCTGGGAGAGACGAAACACCGAGAATACGTTCAGCTCGAACGCCCACCGGAAGTCCCTCATCGGCATGTCGAAGGGCTTCGGACCGCCACCGCCCGCGTTGTTCACGAGAATGGTGAGCTTCCCGAAACGGGCCACGGCAGTCTCCACGAGCGCCGCGAGGTCCTTCTCCTCGGTGACGTTGACCGCAATGCCCACCGCGCGCCCACCGGAAGAGGTGATCGCGGCGGCTGCCGCCTCCGCCTTCGCGGCAACGAGGTCGCTCACCACGACGGAGGCGCCTGCCCCCGCGAAGGTCTCGGCGATGGCCCTGCCGATGCCCGCGCCGGCGCCCGTGACCACAGCGACCTGCCCGTCCAGCATGAATGCCTTGGAGTCGTATGCCATCCGCTCCTCCTCATGAAATGGATTCCCGACCGAAGAAAAAGACAGGGACTACCCGGCCCGCGGCCGGTCGTCTATCCGGGAGACGCAAAGCCGGGAACGCCGTGGGGCCGCGAGTCCGGAATCTGAACTGGCCAGGCTCGCGCCTTCTCCGGGACTTGCGCCTCGCGGATAGACACGGCATCCGGCCACGGGTATCGGGGACGTCTTCCAGGAGACCCGGCAGTCAGATGACTCCCCATCCCTCAAGCGCATTCATTCGTTCGAAGGCGGTCGGAGCTGCCATCGGCAACGCGATTTGCAACCCGCTGGCGGCGTGGCTTCTCAACCGGGAGATGGCTCCGGTGGGCATGGGCAGCATGCTCGCGGACACCGCCATCACATCCATCCTCGCGTCGCTCCTCATCGCTCTCTTCACCGCGTCGAGCGTCCGCAAGGCCCGAAACGCGAGCCTGCACCCCTCGCCGCCGGAGATCGCGCCGCCGCCCTGGCTCCTCCGGCTTCCTCACGAGCCCTGGAGGCTGGGCGTGGCGCTCGGCTGCGGGATCGCGCTGGGGCTGGTGGCCCTCATCACGGCGGCGTTCCCCATCCTCTCCATCCGTGAGATCTCGGCGCCGGCCTTCCTGAGCTTCAAGGCAGCGTACACAGGGGTGCTCGGGTACTACGTGGCGCGCTGGGTGGCCATCCAGCAACTCGACATCCCGGCCGGGGCCGGGAATACAAGTCCCGGCCCCTCTCGTTTCCCGGTGGATGTGGACGGGTGATCACTCCCCTCCTCCTCGCGCTGCTCGTGACGCAACCGGCGCCCGATCGGCTCCCCGAGCGAAGCCTGGTCGACGGATGGCGCCACGCCCTCTCCTTGGGGTGGGTGGGCACCTCCCTCTGGAGCAAGGAGGACAGCCAGTACACGGTGCACTCCCTGGCTGCCTCGTACCTCATGTCGACCGCCGACAGCGGGGTGTTCCTCCACGTGAGCTTCCTCTTCCCCTTGCAGGTCCGGCAGGACGGGAACGCCTACGCCGCCGGGGACTTCTACAGCCCTGCCCTGGGGCTCGACCTGCTCGTGGGGTGGGAGTGGCGGTGGGAACTGCCGGGGCGCATCGAGCTGGAGGCCGGACCCGGTCTCCACGCCTCGCTCCTGACGCTCACCGGCAAGGCGAACATCCAGAGCTTCAACGCCGCCCCACTCGGCATCGGCGGCGAGGTCATCGGGCGCTGGCGACCCGGAGTGAACGCAGGAGGCGCCGCGCTCAGCGTGGGGGTCGTGGTCGCTCCCACGATCGACTTCTGGGACCCGCTCCACTCGAGCCAGCTCAAGATCGGCCTATCGCTGAGGGCCGGCGTGGCGGTGGGGCTCGACCTGCCATGACCTCGGCCACTCGCCTCTCCTGCCTCGCCGTGCTTCTCATATTCGCGGGATGCCTCGACTCGCCCTACGCCAACTTCGGAGAGGCGCTCGACCAGACCGTGGCGATCTCCGGAGCAACGTGGATCGCATCGGTGGAGACCGCGGACGGACCCCAGACGCGCCTCCTGGTCGCGGCGGGGCCCTACTCCGCCTCGGGCCCCGTGTTCATCCACACGTCGGTGATCGGAATCTCCCCGATCCGGAAGCTGGTCGGGTCGTGGTCCGTGACCGAGGGGGAAACGGTCGAGTTCACGGCCACGACGGAGTACCTGCTTGCCAACGAGAGCACAAAGCCCGTGATCTCGCGCACCGGCTCCCAGCGCCGGTCGGTGGACGTCCGGCAGAGCGTGTCCGCCCGGGTGGTCGGCGGGCGGCTCGTGATCTCGGGGGGCGACGGCAGCCTCGACGGGAGCTACCAGCCGCTGAAACAGGCGCTGGCACGCCTTGGCACGACCTCGGTCGCCGACCTCCCCTGCGTGTTCCAGGTCTACAACCTGTCGGTCGTCTCGTCGCAGGTCCGCATCCTCGGCTTCAACAGCGCGAGCACCGTCCAGTACAGGGTGCCGGCGACCTTCGTCGGCGAGGCCGAGGGGAACTTCACCATTTCCCTCACCGACCTGCTCGCCCCCCTCACCGACATCACCTTCTCCACCTTCTCCGACTTCCTCGGGATGAGCCTCGACGGGACGCAGTGGACCAAGGTGAACCTGTCCGGGAACGGTCACATGTACGGGTCCGTGGCCTTCACCCTGGTCCCGGTCGGGGCCGGCGGCGCAACGCTTCCCCCGGTCCACGGGAGCGTCTCCTACGGCAGCCAGGACGGTAGCGGCGACTCGATCCGGCTCACCAACGGAAACGTGACGGGCGGGTCCTACCTGGTGTCGGTGGCGGGGGGAGCCTCCGGCCTGGTCGACGGTGCGACCACACCCGTACCGCCCCTCGCGTCTTGCCTTGGGATCTGAGGAATCGGGCCACGTGAAAGGCGTTCCCAGATCTCCGGCAGAGTACGTGGATGCCCTTCGGCGCAGCCTGGCCCGGAGGCGGGCGGGGGAGATCTCCTTCAGGGAACATCTCGACGGTACTGCGCAGATCTGGGTAGTGGTGGTGGCACACGGCCTCCTCGACGAAGTCGCTGCAGAGCTGGCAAGAGGACACGGCGACGGACGCCGAGACGGAGCGGCGCGGCGCGTTCGACGTCAACCCCGCAACCAGCGTTCCGAAACCAGGTAGTTCTCGAGCGCGGCGAGGTCCAGGAAGCCGCGGACATCGTTGAGCACACGGAACATGTTGGGAACCATCCTGAGCCAGCCGCCGAAGAGTCGCACTGGGTCGAGGAGCTCGCTGCGGGTGCGGAACTGCTCCTCGACGATGCCGCAGAGCGGCCGGGACCCAGACAAGACGGGGGCCACGATGACGTTGCGCACGTAGTTCCACAGCGGGTGAACCTCGAGCGCCAGGTGCGAGTGGCCGTCGTGCCACCGCCGCAGAAACTCGGGATCTGTCATGCCGGGTCGTCGGTGCAACAGGGTGAGCATGCTCCCGCCCGGCGTGTCGCCGCCATCGGGCCAGTTTCGGCGGTAGGCGCGCGGTACCGATTCGTCGACGCGGTAGCCCGCCACAGCGCCCTCGGCTTGCAGGAGAGCGTTCCAGCGGGCCACGGCCACCTCGGGGGCCGCCTCGTCCCACAGGGAGATTAGGGCGACGCGATCCCTACGGAAGGGCACCACCGAGAGCCGAGGCGGTTCCTCGGCGGTGTAGGTGAGCTTCAGCTGCGCCGGGCCGCTCGCGAGGAGGCGTGCGCCGCTGGCGAGCGCCCTATCCCGGAACCTTTTCACGCTCTCGCCCGCTGGCGCGCGTAACAGGTACTGGAGCTTGACCATGGACGCCTCCAGAGTACGCCCAAGGCGCGCCCGGCCTACCATCGTCGAGGCGCATGGCGGCATGATCGGGGCCCCGCCTTCCGCATGAAGTCTCCGCATCGGTACGACCCAGTGTCTTCTCGGGGCGCGCACCGGGTCTCGAGGGGAGACATCCGGGAGACGGGACACATCAGCGCCTGCTCGCACACGCAGCGGATGGAGTTTTCGGAAACCACTACAGCGACCTGTCGCCTCTCTGATTAGCCCCCGCTCGCGAGGGCTGGCTCAAAGCGAACCGTCACAGGCGCCTTGAACGGACGCCTTGATACGGCCGCCGTCCGGAGCCGGTCCTGCGTCCGGGTGCGCCCCTCGAGCCGGTCGTCGACGAGGTCCGCGACGACGTTCCAGACCGCGGGCTCCGGCTCGACCCGGTCATTCTCCCAGCGGGAGACGGTCTCCGCCGTGATGCCGAGGAGCGCGGCCAAGTCGGTCGCGAGAAGGCCGAGCGCCCGGCGCGTCCACGAGAGTAGGGCTCCCGAGCGCGCGCCGGCGTCCATGAGCCGGCTCGCGGCGATGAGTTCGGCCCGTGCGAGGTCCTCGCCCGCGACCACCGCCTCGCCGCAGCCGCGGCACACCAGGGCGGGCACGTTCTCGACGACCGCGCGAACCTTGCCGCCGCGGGACGGGAAGGTCCGCTCCACCGTGGTCGTCCCCTTCGTCAGGTTGGTCTTCTTGCAGGTTGGGCAGCGCTTCATGGTTGCTCCTAGAACACGGTCACGACGAGGAGGCCGTCCTCGATGGCCACCGCTACCACCAGTTCGTCGCCTGACAGATCCACGCTGAAGGCTTTCCACGTCTCCTTGCGTGGCTGCCAGGCACACCGGGTTGCATTCATGAGGGCGTGCTCCACGTCGTTTCGGGTGACTCCGCGCTCGTCCATCCGCTCGATGGCGTGCCGAACATAGGAAACGCGTCCTGCCCGGGCGAGCCCGCGGATGTCGGCGAGAGCCTCGGCGGGGGTCACGAGTTGAGCCTAGAGGCCACTTGAGCATTTGTCAAGTGAAGGCGCAGCTTGGATTTCCACGGCGGTCAGTTCAGCTGACACGATGTGGTCGGTCGACCCGACGGGCTACACGAGCAGCGTGAGCTCGGCGCCTGTCGCTCGCCACGGACGCTCGGCGACGACGCGCCGAGCAAGAGCACGGTGGCGCGCTGCGAACGGACAGAAGTGCGAGCCGCTGACAGTTCGTGACGCCTCTAGCCGGAAGGTCCTCGCTGTCACGCTCCTCGCCCGGCCAGCCGAACCGTCAGCGCCGTCAGCCCCTCTCGGAACTCGAAACCTCGAACCGTCAACACCCCAGCCGCAAGACCCGCTCCCCACAAGAGCATGACCGTCAACGCTTGAAAGCAGCTCCAACCCTGCATCCGACTGTCAGCGATGTCTTGACTAGTTCCTCCCATGCATCCGGTCCGTACCCCCCCCGCCTACCCAAATACGTACCCCACCTGCCCTCAAACCAACCTGACCCTGTACCAGACAGTTACCGAACTCCTGACTGCACCCCATCCTTGCCCCGGCCCCGCCACCCGCCCTTTTTGAATCTCCTTGGGTGACAACTGCCCGACCCCTCTCCCCAGTGGTTGGGGGAGAGGGGTCGGGCGGATGGCACCCCGTTCGTCGGTGTGCACGCCAGGTGAAGGGTGGCGGGGCCGGGGCACGAGTTTCACGGGGTTACGAGCGCAGCCCTGCCTTCAATC
>CAIQRS010000041.1 GCA_903874275.1 uncultured Anaeromyxobacter sp. | reverse complement strand
GACCACCTGCTCGCCTTCCTGGAGGGGCTCTGATTATGCCGCGTCGAAAATCCGCAACCCCCACGCGCTCAACGTTTCCACGCTCGCACGCGGCATAAGATCGGACGCGGCATAATGCAAATTATGCCGCGAGCGGCATAAGTCGCAGAGCAGGCGGAAATTGTCCGGGGTGGAAGGACCCCCGAGGGCTCGCGGGACGATGTGGTCGAGCTCCACCCGCCTCGTCGAGCCGCAGATTCCGCCACTGTCGAGCGGCCAGACGCACCTGCCGTGGTCCCGCTTCCAGACAGCGCGGCGCACCGCGGCGGGCACGTGGTCCCGCCCCGACGGGCGCGGATTGGCCTGCGGCTTCACCACCTCGCTCCTCCTCCGCGCCTGCTTCTCGAGAAGCAGGTCGAGCGCGGCCTCGATGATCTCACCCATCGTGGCCTTCGGCTGCAGGTGAGACTGGCCAGCCCTGGCGCTGTCCAGCTTGGCAACCACCCTCTTCTTGACGGTGACGTGGATCCGGCAGAGCTCGACGGTGAGCGGTTCGGTCTCGAACGACGGCAGTGCGGCGGCAGGAGAGGATCGGTCCAGGGACTGCTGCGCCGCGCCGGGCGCCACTTCCCCCTCCCTGGGAGGGTGGGTCGCTCCTGTTTCGCCCGGGCGAAACAGCGATGACCCATGCGCCGATGACCCAGGGACCGTCGTGATGACGTCACGCTGCGGGATCACGTCGGCAGGGCGGATCTCCACCGCCAGCTCCCTGGCCTCCCGCTTCGACCGGTAGAAGAACCGGGGAAGGACCTCGGCGCGGTTCTCCGGCGTCATCACCCTCGCCAGCTCGACCACGCTGGTGAGGCAGAGCTTCCCTTGCCGCAGCGGCTCCACCACCTCGGGGAAATCCTGGATGAGCCCCGCCGCCACCTTGCGGTAGTGCGCTGCCGCGTTGGACAGCTGCTGCTCGTGGCGAAGCAGCTCGGCGAGGCGGCTGGAGGACGCGCGGGCGGCAAGGAGGGGAGCAGCGGGGCAGGAATCGGTCATGCCCGAGCCACCTCTGCGAATGCAGGGCCACTCCGGCGAACCGGAAGCCCGACGGATTCAAGGGCTCGCCTGGCCGAACCGCGGACCTGCCGCCTACAGATCGTGCAGTTCTGCCCCGGTCATGGCGTAGTGGCGCCCGTTTCGGGTGAGCAGTGACCATCCCCGAGCGAGCGCGGTCCCGGCGATGAGGATGTCGCGGTCTCCCACCTGGACCCGCTGGCGTTCGGTCAGGCCGCCCCACACGCCAGCCGCCGCCTCGGCGTCGTGCCGGGTGAACCAGACGACCGGGACGCCGGCCAGCAGTCGCCGCATCTCGGCCCGGTCATCCTCGGAGTCGGCGCCGCGCCAGAGTTCGTAGAAGGCCACCGCGGGCACGCGAAGGCGCCCGGAGTGGATGAGCCGTTCGACCAGTGCGGCGGCTCCCGTGCCGGCGGCGTAGTCGATGAGGACGTCTGCGTCGGCTAGGACCGGCCGCGCCACGGTGTCCTCCGGGCGGCGTGCACCCTCGCGCGGAGCTTCTCCGCCCTTTCGGGGCCCATCGACCCGCGGGCCGAGAGCGACACCCGGATCTGCGCCTTGGTGGGCGGGCCAGGCTCCACGTCCTCCCGCCCGAGCAACGCATCCGCTGCCTCGTCGAGCAGGCCACGGGCCCAGTCGGAGAGGCTGACTCTCGACTGCCTCGCGGCCTCCACCCACCGGGCCTTGCGGTCCATCGGGACCTTCAATTCAACCCGTCCCACGGCTCGAGGCGCCATCCGTACACTGTACGGACCGGGTGCCGGGGGCGCAATGCTCCATCCAGTCGTTGCCGTAGGTGAGCCGGGCCATCAGGTCGTCGTGGGCCCTTCCTGCGGTCCGCACCTCGAGCCCCCCGGGCCGTGGCCTCGACCGGTGAAAGAAGCGGGGCAAGACCTCGGCGCGGTTCTCGGGCGTCATCACGCGCGCCAGGTCGGCCACGCTGGTGAGGCAGAGCTTCCCCTGCCGCAGCGGCCCCACCACCTCCGGGAACTCCTGGATGAGCCCCGCCGCGACCTTGCGGTAGTGCGCCGCCGCGTTCGACAGCCCCAGTTCGCGGTGCAGGAAGGAGAAGAGGCTGGCGTGGCCGAGCTGCAGCCAGAGCCGCTCCCGGTCGAACTCGGCCAGCGCGACCAGGAATTCGGCAAGCCCGTACTGCTCGTGGCGCAGCAGTTCGGCGAGGCGGCGGGAGGACTCGTGGGCGGCGATGGAGGCGTCCATGCCCCGGAGACGGTTGCCAGGGAGGTGCCGGCTGAGAATGCTGGAATCCGGGCGGACTCCAGGAGCCAGGCGTCCGTTCCGCGGACCTGGAGGTCACTTTGCGTACGCGCCGCTCGGCGGACTCCAGCGACGGTCCCGCCGGCCGGCTCTCCCGCGCCGCCCTCGACAGATGGTGCCAATAGTGACACCATAGGCCGTGGGCAAGAACATCGAGGACCTGCTCGCTGAGATGCTGAGAAATCCCTCGGGGATTCGCTTCGCGGACGCCTGCAGGGTCGCCACCCATCACTTCGGAGCACCCAGGACCAAGGGCTCGAGCCACCACGTCTGGAAGATGCCGTGGCCAGGCGACCCGCGCGTCAACCTCCAGCGCGGCGAGGGAGGGAAGGCCAAGGCGTACCAGGTCCGCCAACTGATCCAGGCCATCGCCCGGCTGCTCCAGGAGAAGAAGCCATGAAGACGCACGACATCGCCGAGAGGTACGCCTACCGGGTGGTCTGGTCGGAGGAAGACCAGGAGTACGTGGGGCTCTGCGCCGAGATGCCGAGCCTGAGCTGGCTCGAGAAGTCGCAGGACGCGGCCCTCCGCGGCATCGTGGCTGCCGCCAGGGAAGTGGTCCGCGACATGACGAAGTCACACGAGCAGCCCCCGGAGCCCCTCGCCACCCGGCGCTACAGCGGCCAGTTCAAGGTCCGCATCCCGCCTCGGGTGCACCGGCAGCTCGCACTCGAGGCAGCCGAGGAGAAGGTCTCGCTGAATCGGCTCGTGGCCGCGAAGCTGACCCACGGGTAGCCCCGCTATCCGTTCAGAGCCCCGCCGGCCCGCTGCTCCCGCCGCGCCAGCTCCATGTCGCTCTCCATCATGAGACGCACCAGCTCGGCGAAGGAAGTCCTGGGCTTCCACCCCAGCAGCTTCTCCGCCTTCGACGGATCCCCGAGCAGGTAATCCACCTCGGCCGGCCGGTAGTACCGCGGGTCGATCTCCACGAACTCGCGGTAGTCGAGCCCGACGTGCCCGAAGGAGGCCTCGCACAGCTCGCGGACCGAGTGGGCCTCCCCGGTGGCGACGACGTAGTCGTCCCCCTTGGGCTGCTGCACCATGAGCCACATGGCCTCGACGTAGTCCTTGGCGTAGCCCCAGTCGCGCTTCGCGTCCAGGTTGCCGAGGTAGAGCTTCTTCTGCACGCCGAGCTTGATGCGCGAGGCGGCGCGCGTGACTTTCCGGGTCACGAATGTCTCACCCCTTCGGGGGGACTCGTGGTTAAAAAGTATTCCATTAGACACGTGCATCCCGTAGGACTCCCGGTAATTCACCGAGATCCAGTACGAGTACACCTTGGCGCACCCGTACGGACTGCGCGGATAGAACGGCGTCCCCTCCCCCTGCGGCGGCGGCGACGCGCCGAACATCTCCGACGACGAGGCCTGGTAGATGCGCGTGGCCTCGAGCCCGGTGTCGCGCACCGCCTCCAGCAACCGCACCGTCCCGAGCCCCGTCACCTCTCCCGTGTACTCCGGCACGTCGAACGACACCCGCACGTGGCTCTGCGCGCCCAGGTTGTAGATCTCGTCGGGCCGCACGTGCCGCAGGATGGTGTTCATCGACGAGGCGTCGTTCAGGTCGCCGTAGTGCAGGAACAGCCGCGTCCCCGGCAGGTGCGGGTCCCGGTAGATGTGGTCCACCCGTCCGGTGTTGAAGGTGGAGGCGCGGCGCACGATGCCGTGCACCTCGTACCCCTTCTCGAGGAGCAGTTCCGCAAGGTAGCTGCCGTCCTGCCCGGTGATGCCGGTGATGAGCGCCTTCTTCACTTGCAGTGCTCCTATCCGCCCTGGTGCAGTTCGTACCACTCCACGGTCTCGCGGAGCCCTTCCTCGAAGCCGATGCGGGCCTTCCACCCGAACTCGGCCAGCGCCCGGGAGGTGTCGAGCATGCGCCGCGGTTGCCCGTTGGGCTTCGTGGTGTCCCAGACGATGTCACCCTGAAATCCACAAAGCCTGGCGACCAGCGGCACCAGGTCGCGGATCCGGATCTCGAAGCCCGCCCCCAGGTTCACCGGGTCGCTCCTGTCGTACCGCTCGCTCGCCGCCACGATTCCCTCGGCCGCGTCCCGCGCGTGCAGGAACTCGCGCGAGGCCGACCCGTCGCCCCAGACCACGATGCTCCGGTCGCCCCGCTCCCGCGCCTCGACGCACTTCCGGACCAGCGCCGGGATGACGTGGCTGGTGCGGGGATCGAAGTTGTCCTTCGGCCCGTAGAGGTTCACCGGGAAGAGGACGCAGGAGTCGAAGCCGTACTGCTCGCGGTAGGCCTGCGACTGCACCAGCAGCATCTTCTTGGCGAGGCCGTAGGGCGCGTTGGTCTCCTCCGGGTACCCGTTCCAGATGTCCTCTTCCCGGAAGGGAACCGGGCAGAACTTGGGGTAGGCGCAGATGGTGCCGAGCGCGACCAGCTTCTTCACCCCCGCGTGGCGCGCCGCCTCGATGAGCTGCACGCCCATCATGAGGTTGTCGTAGAAGAACTTGCCGGGGTTGTCCTGGTTCGCGCCGATGCCGCCCACCCGGGCGGCCAGGTGCAGGACCACGGTGGGGCGGGCGTCGCGGTAGAGCCGCTTCACCGCCTCCATGTCCACGAGGTCGTAGTCGGCGGACCTCGGGACGAAGATCTCGGTCGCCCCCCGCCGGCGAAGCTCGTCCACGACGTACCCGCCCAGGAAACCGGCGCCGCCGGTGACGACGACACGCTCGGAGGGCCAGGACAGGGTGGGCATCCTGCCACAACTTAGCCCAAAGCGATGGACCGCGAAATGGAATCCGCGCTAGTTACGTGGACCATGCCCCGCGCGCTCGTCACCGGAATCGCTGGCCAGGACGGCTGGTACCTTTCGAAGCTCCTCCTATCCAAGGGCTACGAGGTGGTTGGTTGCGGCCGCCCCGGCACGCTGCTCGGCCCTCGCGGCGCGCCACTCCGTGCGCTGGGCGTGAGACTCGTGGAGATGGACCTGCTCGACCGCTACCAGACCCTGCGCGGCGTGGCTGATGTCGCCCCCGACGAGGTCTACAACATGGCTGGCCATTCCTTCGTGCCCCAGTCCTGGGAGGACCCGGCCACCGCCATCCGCATCACCTCCTGGCCGGTCATTCACCTCATGGACGCAGTGCGCGAGGTGGTGCCAGGCAGCCGCTTCTACCAGTCGAGCACCTCCGAGATCTTCGGCCTCACCACGTCTACGCCCCAAACCGAGGAGACCCCGGTGGCGCCGGCCAACCCTTACGCCGCCGCCAAGGTCTTCGCCCACCAGCTGGTGGCGCTCTACCGGGCCCACTACGGCCTTTTCGCCTGCTCCGGCATCCTCTACAACCACGAGTCGCCGCGCCGTCCTCCCCAGTTCGTCACCGCCAAGGTGTGCCACGCCGCGAAAGCCATCGCCGCCGGGAGGCAGCGGGAGCTCTGGCTCGGCGACCTCGAGGTGACCCGCGACTGGGGCTTCGCCGGCGACTCGGTGGACGCCATGTGGCGCATGCTCCAGCAAGAGAAGCCCGGCGACTACATAATCGGCACGGGGGTCTCCCACACGGTGCGTCAGCTCTGCGAGCTGGCTTTCCGGCGCGTCGGGCTCGACTGGCGTGACCACGTGAAGCAGGACCCGGCCTTCATGCGACCCGGCCAGCCAACCCGCCTCCTCGCCGACCCGTCCAAGGCCCGGCGCGAGTTCTCCTGGCAGGCGACCACGGGCTTCGACGACCTGGTGGCGATGATGGTAGACGGGGCGCCTGGCTGACCAACTACCCAGCGGGCCCGTCCCCGTCACAAGTGGTTGGACTCCGGAAGGGGTTCCGCGCTAGTCACTACCGATGCCTTCCGCACGCAAGGGGATCATCCTGGCCGGCGGCTCGGGGACGCGTCTCTACCCGGCCACGCTGTCGGTCTCGAAGCAGCTGCTCCCCGTCTACGACAAGCCGATGATCTACTACCCGATGACGGCCCTCATGCTGGCCGGCATCCGGGAGATCCTGGTCATCTCCACCCCCCAGGACACCCCGCGCTTCGAGCAGCTTCTCGGCGACGGGAGCGCCTGGGGCATGCGCATCGCCTACACCGTCCAGCCCAGCCCCGACGGCCTGGCCCAGGCCTTCATCCTGGGGGCCGACTTCGTCCGCGGCGGCCCGTCCGCGCTCGTGCTCGGCGACAACATCTTCTACGGCCACGACTTCCACAACCTGCTGCGCAACGCCGATGCGCGCCCCAGCGGCGCCACCGTCTTCGCCTACGCCGTCACCGATCCAGAACGCTACGGCGTGGTCGAGTTCGACGCCCGCAAGCGCGCCGTCAGCCTGGAGGAGAAGCCGGCCCACCCCAAGTCGCGCTACGCCGTCACCGGCCTCTACTTCTACGACGAGACCGTGGTCGAGCACGCACGCGCCGTGAAGCCGTCGGCCCGCGGGGAGCTCGAGATCACCGACCTGAACCGCCGCTTCCTCGACGCCGGCAAGCTCGAGGTGGAGATCATGGGGCGCGGCTACGCCTGGCTCGACACCGGCACCCACGACTCGCTCCTCGAGGCCGGCCAGTTCATCGCCACCATCGAGAAGCGGCAGGGGCTCAAGGTGGCCTGCCCGGAGGAGGTGGCCTGGCGCCAGGGCTGGATCACCGACACGCAGCTGGGCGATTGCGCCAAGGCGCTGGGCAAGTCCACCTACGGGGCCTACCTGCGCGGCCTCCTCGAGCAGAGGGTGTTCTGATGAAGATCATCCCCACCACCCTTCCCGAGGTCCTGATCATCGAGCCCAAGGTCTTCGGCGACGCCCGGGGATTCTTCTTCGAGAGCTACAACCAGAGGGTGCTCGAGGACGCACTCGGGCGCCCCATGAATTTCGTCCAGGACAACCACAGCCGCTCCGCCCGGGGCGTGCTCCGCGGCCTTCACTACCAGTTGCCGCGCGCCCAGGGGAAGCTGGTCCGGGTGGTTCACGGAGAGGTCTTCGACGTGGCGGTGGACGTGCGGAAGGACTCCCCCACGTTCGGGAAGTGGGAGAGTGGACTGCTTTCCGCAGAGAACAAGCGGCAGCTCTGGGTGCCGGTGGGATTCGCCCACGGCTTCCTCGTGCTCTCCGAGTCGGCCGAGGTCCTCTACAAGACCACCGACTACTGGCACCCCGAGTACGAGCAGTGCATCCGCTGGGACGACCCCGGAATCGGGATCGCCTGGCCGCTCCAGGGGGCGACGCCGATGGTGTCGGGCAAGGACGCGGCAGGCAAGTCGCTGAAGGAGGCCAAGGTGTTCGAGCTCAAGGACGTCTCGCGATGAACGTGCTCCTCACCGGCGGTTGCGGGTTCATCGGCTCCAACCTGGTCCGGCTCATCCTGGCCGAGCGCCCGGGCTGGCGCGTGGTGAACCTCGACAAGCTCACCTACGCGGGGAACGCCGAGAACCTGGCCGACCTGGCCGGGAACCCGCGCTACCGGTTCGTGCGCGGAGACATCTGCAACGGCGAGCTGGTCGCCGACATCTTCCGCAACGAGAAGCTGGACGCGGTGATGCACCTGGCCGCCGAGAGCCACGTGGACCGCTCCATCCTGGCGCCGTCGATCTTCATCGAGACCAACGTGCGCGGCACGCAGGTGCTGCTGGAGGCGGCCCGCGAGTTCGGCGTGAAGCGCTTCCTGCACGTCTCCACCGACGAGGTCTACGGCTCGCTCGGCCCCACCGGCCTCTTCACCGAGAGGACGCCGCTCGATCCGTCCTCGCCGTACTCGGCGTCGAAGGCCTCCTCCGACCTGCTGGCGCTGGCCTACTTCCATACCTTCAAGCTCCCGGTGGTGGTGACCCGCTGCTCCAACAACTACGGCCCCTACCAGTTCCCCGAGAAGCTCATCCCGCTCATGATCGCCAACGCCGTCCGCGACCTGCCGCTGCCCGTGTACGGCGACGGCATGAACGTGCGGGACTGGATCCACGTCGAGGACCACGGGCGCGGCCTGCTGGCGGCGCTGGAGATGGGGGAGCCCGGGCAGGTCTACAACTTCGGCGCGTCCTCGGAGCGTCACAACATCGACATCGTCAAGCTCGTCCTCTCGCTCGTGGGAAAGCCCGCGTCGCTCATCCAGTACGTGAAGGACCGGCTCGGCCACGACCGGCGCTACGCCATCGACTCGTCGAAGGCGCAGGCCAAGCTGGGGTGGGCGCCGCAACACCGCTTCGAGGATGCGCTCGCCGGCACGGTGCGCTGGTACGTGGAGAACCGCCCCTGGTGGGAGCGGATCATCTCGGGCGAATACCTCAAATACTACGAGAAGCAGTACGGGGTGCAGAAGTGAAGGTCGCGGTCACCGGCGCGAACGGGATGCTGGGCGGCGAGGCCGTCGCGCAGCTCGCCGGTCGGCACGAGGTGCTGGCGCTCGGCTTCGGTCCGGGGCGGCCGCCGGCGCCGGACGGGACCTACCGCTGGGTGGAGGCGGACCTGGGCGACGGCGTGTCCGTGGAGCGGGCGTTGATGGAGTTCGGGGCGCAGGCAGTGCTCCACGCCGGGGCCGTCACCGACGTGGACGGGTGCGAGAAGGAACCGGCGACGGCCTGGAAGGTGAACTGCGGGGGGACCGAGCAAGTGGCGCGGGCCTGCCGCGCGCTGGGTGCCCGGCTCGTGGCCGTATCCACCGACTACGTGTTCGATGGCGCCTGCGGCCCGTACGGCGAGGACGACCTGCCGAATCCACGCGGCGTCTACGCGCAGAGCAAGATGGCAGGCGAGTGGGCGGCGCTCTCGATCGCGCCGGATTGCGCGGTGGCCCGGGTGGCGGTGGTCTACAGCGGCAGGGCCACGGCGCGACCCACCTTCGCGACGCAGGTGGTGGAGAAGCTCGGCCGCGGCGAGGTGGTGAAGGCCTTCGACGACCAGTTCACGTCGACGACCCTGGCGGCGAGCGGGGCGGCCATGTGCCTGGAACTGCTCCTCGAGCATGTGTACAAGGGCGTGCTGCACGTGAGCGACGAGACGGTGATGGACCGGGTGGACTTCGCGAAGAGGGTGGCGAGGCGGTTCGGGCTGAAGGGGGCGATCGAGGGGGTCAGGACCGCGAGCGTGAAGCTGGCCGCGCCGAGGCCGCTCAAGGGGGGGCTGAAGGTCTCTAGAGCTAGGGGCATGCTCAAGAACAAGCCGCTTGCAATTGACGAGGCGCTCGACCGATTCAGGCGTGAATGGGCCCGCTCTTGGTCGGCCTGAAGTGCCAGGGCCTGCCTTTGCTATCGCTGCTGGCGTCCCGTACTCAGACTCACTTCAAGAAGCCTCTGCCAGACGAAGTTGAACTAGCACTACTGCGTCACAAGTTCCTTGGGCGATGACAGGCGGCGCAGCGAGGGAGCCATGAAGCGACCCTTCGCGCGATGGAGAGCCGAACGGTGATGAAGCTGTCGGAGAAGTGTCGCTCGGGCCGCGAGCGGGTCCGAGTTGTCTTCCAGCGGCCTTCCGGCCGAGGGGGGGGAACACCGCACGCGTTCGGAAACGATGAACGCGTAGCAGCAGAGGGCAACGGAGACGTGGTGGTGCCAGCCAGGGAAACCTCTGCCTTCGAATTGGTCAATGCCGAGTTCGCCCTTCAAGTCCTCGTAGACACGCTCCGTACGCCATCGCTGCCTGACGATCCGGATGAGTTGGCGCCTGTCGATGTGCTCGGGCAGTGTCGCGAAGAAGTAGTTGGCGGGCTCCGTTTCGCCGTCGCGCCACTCGATGAGAAGCCACTGAACGTCGCGCTCGGCATTGATGCCTGCTGGCATGACCCTGCGGAGTGCGAAGCGAGCGGTGAGATCCTGCTTGGCTCCCGTTCGCCAGGTGCAGCGCCGGAAGCCGTGCCGGGCTTCAATCCGAAGCGCGAGATCGCGAAGGCTGACCTGGTCGCCCCGAAAGTGGGACTGCGCATCGGCGACCCAGACATTGGTCTTTGGGTCGACGCCGGCGGCGTAATCGAAGCCCAGGTCGCGCAGTTCCTGCCTGAACTCGCTCGACGAGCCGTAGGCCGAGTCGGCGAGGAAGACACCGCGTGGCAGCCCGTCGGCGATGGCGCGCCGGACCATGGCGAGTCCGAGCTGCGGCTTGGTCTGGAACTGAATCGCGTCGGGGATGCGGGCCTCCTTCCGCCGCGCCGGATCTTCGGTCCAGCTCTCGGGCAGGGAGAGCTCGAAATCGACCGGGACGTGTTCCGTATGCGTGGAGAGGCTCAAGCTGACGCCGATCTGGCAGTTGGTGACCTTCCCCGCCGAACCCGT
>CAIQRS010000040.1 GCA_903874275.1 uncultured Anaeromyxobacter sp. | reverse complement strand
TCGGCCACCGCCGAGGAGGCGCTCTCGCTCCGGGTCGTGGACGTCGTCGCCCCCGACATGGCCGCGGTGCTGGCCTTCGCCGAGGGGAGGAGCTACGCCCGCTCCGGCACCGCCCACGTCCTCCGTTCCCGCGACGCCCAGCTGGACCGCGGCGAGATGACCGTCCGGCAGCGGACGCTGGCCTTCCTCTCCGATCCCAACGTCATCGCCATCCTCATGATGCTCGGCTCGCTGGGCATCGCGCTCGAGTTCTACCACCCGGGCGGCATCGTCCCGGGCGCGCTGGGCGCCTTCTTCCTGCTGCTCGCCTTCCTCTCCATGAAGATCATCCCGGTCAACGTCGGCGCGGTCCTGCTCATCGTGGCCGGATTCGCGCTGCTGGTGGTGGAAGGCTACGTGACCACCCACGGGATCGCCGGGATCGCCGGGGCCGCGCTGCTCGGGATCGGGACCCTCTTCTTCATCGACCGGAGCTCCGCCGAGTACCGCTTCGACCCGGCCCTGCTCACCCTCTCGCCCTGGGTGATCTGGCCGACGCCGCTGGCGCTCGCCGGCGTCCTGGGGTTCGTGGGCTGGAAGGTGGCCCGGACCCGATCCGAGAAGCTCCGGGTGGGCGCTCCGGGCATGCTCGGCGAGGTCGGCGAGGCCACGAGCGACGTCGGCCCCGACGCCGGGGAGGCCTTCGTCCACGGCGAGCTGTGGGCGGCGCGGTCCACCCATCCCATCGCCCGGGGCACGGCCGTCCGGGTCCGCGACGTCCAGGGCCTGGTGCTCCACGTCGAGGCCGCGCCAGGCCGCCACGGTGTATTACCCTGAGTGAAGTCCGGGCCCGGCCCGGAGAGGAGATCGCGCATGCCCGCCCTCGGATTGCTCATCCCCATCGCGCTCGTGGCCGGCTGGCTGGCCATGGGGCTGCGCATCATCAACGAGTACGAGCAGGGGGTGGTGCTCCGGCTCGGCCGCTTCGTGGGGGTCCGCACCGCCGGCCTCAAGTGGATCATCCCCTTCATCGATCGCATGGTCATCATCGACATGCGCGTCACCGCCGAGCAGGTGCCGCCCCAGGACGTGATCACCCGCGACAACGTCTCGATCAAGGTGAACGCGGTCATCTACTTCCGCGTGGTCGAGGCCTCGAAGGCCTTCCTCCAGGTCACCGACTTCCTCTTCGCCACCAGCCAGTTCGCCCAGACCACGCTGCGCTCGGTGCTCGGCCAGGTGGAGCTCGACGAGCTGCTCTCGCAGCGGGACAAGATCAACCGCCAGCTCCAGGAGATCATCGACCGCCACACCGAGCCCTGGGGCGTGAAGGTCAGCGCGGTCGAGGTGAAGCAGATCGACCTGCCCGAGGAGATGCGCCGCTCCATGGCCGGCCAGGCCGAGGCGGAGCGCGAACGGCGCGCCAAGGTCATCAACGCCGAGGGCGAGCTCCAGGCGGCCACCAAGCTCGGGGAGGCGGCCGACATCATCGCCCGCTCCCCGGGGGCGCTGCAGCTCCGCTACCTCCAGACGCTCGTGGAGATCTCCTCCGACAAGGGGACGAACGTGGTCTTCCCGCTCCCGCTCGACCTCATCCGGCCCTTCCTGGAGTCGAAGCAGAAGTGAAATAGGGGAGCCGGGCCAGCGTAAGAGGTGGATCGGCGCACCCAGCGCCGGAGGAGGAGCACCGTGCCCCGTCCATCGCTCGTCGTCGTTCTCGTCGCCGCCGCAGCTCTCCCCGCGCTGGCGCTCGCCGCGCCGGTCGCCACCCCGGTCTCCGTGACCGGCGCCTTCGAGCGGGTCGCCTCCCGCGGGGACTTCGACGTCGAGGTCAGGGAGGGATCCCCGGCCTCGGTGGAGATCGTCGCCGAGGCGGGGTGGGCGGAACGGATCGCCGTGGAGGTCTCGGGCGGCGAGCTGCGCCTGTCCCGGAAGAAGGACTTCGACTCGGCGAAGGGCGTGGTCGTGAAGGTCGTGGTCCCGGTGTTCCGCGCCCTCTCGGTGAGCGGAAGCGGGAAGGGGACCGCCGAGTCGGGGGGCTCGCCGCGGGACGTGGCGCTCTCGGTGAGCGGTTCGGGCGAGCTGGCCTGGAAGGGGACCGCCGCGGCGCTCGACGTCGACGTGTCCGGCTCGGGCGAGGTGAAGCTCGCCGGCCGCGGGGAGAGCCTGAAGGTGGCCGTCTCCGGCTCGGGCGAGGTCCGCGCGAAGGACTTCGCCGTGAAGGACGCCACCGTAGCCATCGCCGGATCGGGCGACGTCGATCTCCGCCTGGCCGGGGGAACGCTGAACGCCCAGATCGCCGGGTCGGGCGACGTGACCTGGTCGGGCGAGGGGAAGGTCGGCGCGGCGTCGATCGCCGGATCGGGCAGGGTCCGCCAGCGCTGAGGAGGGCGCGGCCCTACAGGGCGGTCCGGATCGTCCCGGCGGTGTCCGACCAGGCCCTGGCCATGGCCGGGGTGTTGTAGGCGAATCCGGGCTCCCCGGACGGTCCCACCACGATGACGCCGCCCTGTCCGCCGACGCGCTCGCCCAGGATCCGGATTCCCTCGGAGGCGGCGGCCGGGGCGCTGCGCCCCGCTCCCACCAGGTCGGCGACGAGCCGGGCCAGGGTGATCCGGATGATCGGCTCGCCGTGCCCGGTGGCGGAGACCGCGGCGAGCAGGTCGTCGGCGTAGGTCCCGGCGCCGATGACGGGCGAGTCGCCCACGCGGCCCGGGCGCTTCAGGAAGGTGCCGCCGGTGGAGGTCGCCGCGGCGACGTGTCCGGCCCTGTCGCGGGCCACCGCCCCGATGGTGCCGCCGCCCACCGGGGCGGGTTTCACTCCCCGTGCGGCGTCGAAGCGGGCCCGCTGCTGGGGAATGACCAGCCGCCCGTTGGGCCAGGCCGGGATCCCCATCTCGCGGGCGAACCCCGACGCCCCCTCGCCCACGAGCAGCAGGTGGCCCGAGCGCTCCAGGACCGCGCGTGCGAGGAGGATGGGGTTCTTCACGTCCTTGACGCAGGCCACCGCGCCGGCGGACAGGGTGGGGCCGTACATGAGCGAAGCATCGAGCTCGACGTCGCCGGAGGCGGTGAGCGTGGCCCCGGTCCCGGCGTTGAAGGTCGGGTCGTCCTCGAGGATGGAGGCGGCGAGCACCACCGCGTCGAGTGCGCTCCCGCCGCCGCGGAGGACCTCCCAGGCGGCCGCGGCGGCCCGTCCCACGCCCTCCTCGCGGGGGGCCTCCGGGCCGAGACCCGATGTCCCCGAGTCGTCGAGGGCGCCGGCGCCGCCGTGGACGGCGATGGCGGGCGGAGGAGGGCCGTTCATGGATGCCCGAGACTAGCCCGACCACACCGGGGCGCAAGGCGCTTCTCGCCTTGACGGGTCAGCAGACCCGTTCCAATGTCTCGGACGCCCCGGTCAGGGGGCACACCCAGGGAGGATCCCATGTCCGGACGCGAAGTGGTCATCGCAGGCGCGGCGCGCACACCCATCGGTTCGTTCCTCGGAAGCCTGGCGGCCGTCCCGGCGCCGCGGCTCGGCGCGGTCGCCATCCGCGCCGCCCTGCTGCGCGCCGGTGTGGATCCGGCGGCGGTGGACGAGGTGGTGATGGGAAACGTCCTGCAGGCAGGCGTGGGGCAGGCGCCGGCCCGGCAGGCCTCCCGCTTCGCCGGCATCCCCGACGGGACCCCGGCCTGGACGCTCAACAAGGTCTGCGGCTCCGGCCTGAAGGCGGTCATCAGCGCGGCGCAGGCCATCGCCCTCGGCGACGCCGACGTGATGGTGGCGGGCGGCATGGAGTCGATGTCCAACGTGCCCTACTACGACCTGAAGCAGCGCACCGGCTCCCGCATGGGCAACGTGACGCTCGTGGATGGCCTGGTCTTCGACGGCCTCACCGACGCCTACGACGGTGTCCACATGGGCATCTGCGCCGAGGCCACCGCCGAGAAGTTCGCCATCGGCCGGGCCGCCCAGGACGCCTTCGCCGTCGAGTCCACCCGCCGCGCCATCGAGGCCCAGAAGGGCGGCCGCTTCTCGAAGGAGATCGCCCCGGTCGAGATCGAGGGCAAGAAGGGCGAGAAGACCGTCGTCGCCGAGGACGACGGGCCGAAGAACGCCCGCCCCGACAAGATCGGCACGCTGAAGCCGGTCTTCAAGAAGGACGGCACGGTCACCGCCGCCAACGCCTCGTCGATCAACGACGGCGCGGCGGCGGTGGTGCTGATGAGCGCCGAGCGGGCCAAGCGGGAGGGGCGCCCGGTCCTGGCCCGCCTGGTCGCCTGGGGAGGCGCAGCCCGCGCCCCGGTCGAGTTCACCATCGCCCCGGCCGACGCCATCCAGAAGACCCTGAAGAGGGCCGGGCTGACCACCAAGGACATCGACCTCTGGGAACTCAACGAGGCCTTCGCGGTGGTCTCGCTCGCCAACATGCAGCTCCTCTCCCTCGATGGCGGCAACGTGGACGTGAACGGCGGCGCGGTCTGCCTGGGCCACCCCATCGGCGCGTCGGGTGCCCGCATCCTGGTGACCCTGCTCCACGCCATGGAGGAGCGGAAGGCGCGGCGCGGCGTGGCCAGCCTCTGCATCGGCGGCGGCGAGGCGGTGGCGCTGGTGGTGGAGCGCCCATGAACAAGGTCTTCGAGAGCGCCGACGCGGCGGTGGCCGACGTCCCCGACGGCGCGACCCTGCTGGTCGGCGGGTTCGGACTGTGCGGCAACCCCGAGAACCTCATCACCGCCCTGCACCGGAAGGGCGTGAAGGACCTGACCATCGTCTCCAACAACTGCGGCACCACCGAGGAGGGGCTGGGCGTCCTCCTCCAGTCCCGCCAGATCAAGAAGATGGTCTCCTCCTACGTGGGGGAGAACAAGGTCTTCGAGAAGCAGTACCTGTCCAACGAGCTGGAGGTGGAACTCGTCCCCCAGGGCACCCTGGCCGAGCGCATCCGCGCCGGCGGCGCCGGCATCGCCGGCTTCTACACCGCCACCGGCGTGGGCACGGTGGTGGCCGACGGCAAGGAGCTGCGCCGCTTCGGCGACCGCGACTACCTGCTCGAGCTGCCCATCCGCGGCGACTTCGCCCTGGTCCACGCCTGGAAGGCCGACACCTGGGGGAACCTCGTCTTCCGGAAGACCGCGGCCAACTTCAACCCCATGATGTGCGCGGCGGCCCGGGTCTGCATCGTCGAGGCCGAGCACATCGTCGAGGTCGGCCAGCTCGACCCCGGCCAGATCCACGTCCCCTCCATCTACGTGAAGCGCATCGTGCAGGCCGTGGGCTTGAAGAAGCCCATCGAGCGGCGCACGGTCCGTCCCCGGGCGAGCTGACCATGGCACTCACCAGAGAGCAGATCGCGAAGCGCGTGGGGCGGGAGCTGCGGGACGGCTTCTACGTGAACCTGGGCATCGGCATGCCCACGCTGGTCTCCAACTTCGTGCCGCCGGGAGTCGAGGTGGTGCTGCAGAGCGAGAACGGCATGCTGGGCATCGGCCCGTACCCGGTCGAGGGGCAGGAGGATCCCGACCTCATCAACGCCGGCAAGGAGACGGTGAGCGAGATCCCCGGCACCGCCTACTTCTCCTCGGCCGAGTCCTTCGCGATGATCCGCGGCGGGCACGTGGACCTGGCCATCCTGGGTGCGTTCGAGGTCTCCGAGAAGGGGGACCTCGCCAACTGGCTCGTCCCCGGCAAGATGGTGAAGGGCATGGGCGGCGGGATGGACCTGGTGGCCGGCGCGCGCCGCGTCATCGTGATGATGGAGCACGCCAGCAAGGACGGGAAGCCCAAGATCCTGCGGCAGTGCTCGCTCCCCATCACCGGGCGCGGCTGCGTCTCGGCGGTGTGCACCGACCTGGCCTGGATCGAGATCGGGCCCGCCGGCCTCCTGCTCCGCGAGCTCGCGCCCGGCGTCACCGTGGAGCAGGTGCAGGCCCTCACCGAGCCGAGGCTCCAGGTCGCACCCGACGTGACAACGATGCAGGTCTGACCGGAGCGGACCATGCCCAGGAGGCCGGTCGTCACCTTCCTCTCCGACTTCGGGGCCGGGTCGGGCTACCCGGCCCAGATGAAGGGGGAGGTGCTGCGACTCCTCCCCGACGCCACGCTGGTGGATCTCTCCCACGAGGTCCCTCCCTTCGACGTCCTGGCCGGGGCGCTCCTGCTCGAGCCCTGCGTACCGCGGTTCCCCGAGGGGGCGGTGCACGTGGCGGTGGTGGATCCGGGCGTGGGAACCTCCCGCCGCCCCCTCTGCGTGGTGGACGGGGCGGGGCGACGCCTGGTGGGGCCGGACAACGGTCTCCTCACGCCGTTCCTGGGGGAAGGCTCGGCCGTCTTCCTGCTCTCCGACCCGGACCTGGTCCCCCGGGATCCGGGCCCGACCTTCCACGGAAGGGACCTGTTCGCGCCGGTGGCGGCCTGGCTGGCCGGGGGAGGGGACCCGGCGCGGCTCGGGCCGCGGGTCGCCGATCCGGTCAGGCTGGACGGGCTCTCGGCGGCGCGTGCGCCCGGCGGGTTCGAGGGGACCTGCCTCGCCGCCGACCCCTTCGGGAACCTGGTCACGAGCGTCCGCCGCTCCGACCTCAGGGCGGCCTCCGTCGCCGGAGTGACGGTGGCCGGACGCCCGGCCCGGCTCGTCGCCACGTTCGGCAACGGCGGGCTCGGCGAGCTCCTCGCGCTCTGGGGGAGCGGGGGGAGGCTCGAGATCGCGGTGCGCGAGGGGAGTGCGGCGCGGGAACTCGGGACCTGGCGCGGCGCCCCGGTGCGGGTCGCGACCCTACCAGCCTAGTCGATCAGCCCCTGATCCTTCGCCATCTTCGCCAGCCGGATCTTGAGCCGCTCGAAGCGCTTCATCAGCGCCGCCGCCTCGACCTTCTCCCCGCCCTCGGCGCCGAGCACGTCGGCGATCTCCAGCCAGGAGAGCTTCTGGTCCACCCGCAGCGCGAGGAGCGATACGTCCTCGACGTCGAGGGACTCGCGCAGGGTGTCGAGCATCTGCCGCTGTCGCTCCACCTTGACGTGGGACCGGGTGCGGATCTCCTCGGCCAGCGCCGAGGCCTCACCGGTGAAGAATCGCCGCGCGCGCCTCCGCCAGGCCTCGTTGCGCAGGTTGATGGCGGCGTTGTAGGCCAGCCGGAAGCACCAGGCCTTGAGCGAGCCCTCGCCGCGCCAGGTGGCGAGCCCTCGCCAGACGTTCTCCGCGAAGATCGAGAAGGCGTCGGCGGCGTCGTCCTCGTTGCGCAGCATGGAGCGGAGGTAGCGCAGCACCGGCGGGCCGAATTCATGGATGGCCGCGGTGGCCGCTCCGGGCCGGTCGCCGGCGGCGATCAGCTCGCCGATGCGCGCCTCGGCGTCGGTTCCGGGCTCGGTCATGGCGGCAGGTTCATGCGGGAAAGGAGGGCGGCGTAGCGCGGGTCGCCGCGCAGGCCGCGCAGGAGGGGATCGCCTTTCACCTCGAGTGCAAGGCCGACGTCCCGG